>JACQXE010000021.1 GCA_016208915.1 Nitrospirota bacterium
ACTGAGATACGGGTTGGATTAAGCAAATCGAAAATAGAGGCCTTTATGAAAACCGATTTCATCAAAGAGTTGCTTCAAAATCAAAAAGGGGAGAGTATAAGTTAAAATATAAAAACCGGACATTTCTAAATCGCCATAACAAAGCAGATCTTTGCTTGATGCTTTGCATTATAATGTGATATAGTGCCCCAAAGAGATGAAAAATATATTTTTGATCAGAGCAATCAATAAGGAGAGATGACATGGGAAAAGAAGAATCATTAAAAGAAAAACTAATCCAATCAATCATTATTTATATACGAGAGAATTATCCAGACGCCATAGACAAGGCATATGCGTATTTCTGGGATGAGAAAGACACCGATGAGTTCCTGAGCGGCACTGCGCTCGCTCTCGGATTTATAAACTTCGAGGACTGGCTTGTATTTGATTACAAGACCAATGACAAAAAAGAAACATTTATTGATATCTATATCAAGGAAAAAAAATTAAAAGGCGAAAAAAATGAACTTTTAAACAAAATAAAAACCTCAAATCTCAGTCTCTATGAGGTGGTATCTGTTTCGAGGGATAAAAGAATTTTGATTAAGGACCTTATTTTAGCAGGAGAATTTTCCCTGAGGGACAAAAAATTAACAAGAGGTTTAAAAAAAGGCGAGATGTTTGGAACAAGGTTGTTGCATCTTGATGAAGGGTACATTATGAGCGGATGCGTCTATCCATTCAGGAGTAGCGACAAGAAGAAGGTTCTCGGATATATTGACAGGATGTTTGGGAGGTATAAGAGGAATGAAAATCCAGAAGGAACTATGAAGGACTTTCTAAAAGATTATGGCGACATCATAAATATTGCATGGATGAATATAATATTGAATCAAATATCATGTTAGAAAAACATTTTTTATGAAAGTTGTTACTTCAGAAGAGATGAGAGAGATCGACAGAAAGACCATAAGAGATTATGGAATATCCGGAAATGTACTTATGGAGATGGCAGGCCATGCAGTTGCGGCAAGGATAAAAGAACTCTTTAAGACAGGAAAGGTTATCGTACTTTCAGGAGCAGGAAACAACGGAGGTGATGGGATTGTTGCAGCTCGAAACCTTCATAACTGGGGATGGGATGTAAAAGTTATACTCCTCGCAAAGCAAAGCAAGCTCAGTCCTGACTGTCTTTCACAGTACAGGATAGCAAAAAAGATTGGGATTGCATTTGATTTTAGAAAAAAAATAAGTAAAAAAGACTTGCACGGCGCAATTGTAATAGATGCAATCTTTGGCACAGGATTGAGCAAACCAGTATCAGGCCCCATAGAAAAGGTTATCTCTTTTGTAAACAAATCAGAATCACCTGTTATATCGGTTGACATACCTTCAGGCATTTCATCCGATACAGGCCAGATTCTGGGCGAGGCTGTTATGGCAGATTGCACTGTGACGTTTGGTCTTCCCAAAAGAGGTCATATGCTTTATCCTGGTTTCGAATTTACAGGGAGGCTTTTTATAGAAGATATAGGATTTCCATCTGGCCTGCTTACATCAGGCCGGTTAAAGGTTGAACTCATAGAAAAAAAAGACGCCTCTTTATTAATGCCTGAAAGGCCTAAATACTCAAATAAGACAGATTACGGACATGTGTTGATTATTGCCGGCTCTAAAGGAAAGACCGGCGCTGCGCTCATGTGCTCAAGGTCATGCTTAAGAACCGGCGCAGGTCTTGTGACGGTTGGTGTTCCTGAGTCATTGATGAATATATTTCAGAAAAGGGCAACCGAAGAGATGACTATGCCGTTACCTGATGACGGTAAGGGCATATTATCAGCAAAAGCAATAGATAATATTCTCGAATTTTCGAAAAAGGTGGATGTTATTACTGTCGGGCCTGGAATTGGTATCTCAGACGACACAAAAAAACTGGCGAGAGAGCTCATTCTGAATTCATCTGTGCCTTTAGTGATTGATGCAGACGGAATTAATTCCATAAAAGACAACATAGGCATTTTGAAAAAAGCAAGGTCACCCGTGATTATTACTCCACATACAGGCGAGATGGCAAGGCTCCTTCAAAAAACAGTTCAAAGTTTAAAGTTTAAAGTTAAAAGTTCAGAAAAACTCCAAACTCTGAACTCTGAACTCCAAACTTTAATAGAAAAAGATCGCATCAATATTGCAATTAATTTTGCAAAGAAGACAAAGACATATCTCGTTCTTAAAGGAGCGCCAACGATTATTGCTGAACCTGAGGGAAGCGCATTCATTAATACAACAGGAAATCCGGGAATGGCAAGCGCTGGGGTAGGGGATGTATTAACAGGAATTATTGCAGGACTGCTCGGTCAGGGATTAAATCCACTTGAGGCATCAATTTTAGGAGTCTTCATGCACGGACTTGCAGGAGACATATCAGCAGGCAAAAAGGGTGAGCATTCAATGATCGCATCAGATATTATTAAAGAAATACCATCAGCCTTTAAGGCATTAAGGTCTTAGTAATCTGTCGGAAAACTTTACACTTTTTAGTTCTATCAAAAACCTGGTTTGAAAAATATTTTAAAATCAATAAGTTAAAAATAGGCATGAAAGTTGCTTTTGATATTAATGGATAAGAATGTCTTTTGTTTTATCCTTGACAGTTTTCATCTGAATGTGTTGTTATTTATCAGTTTTTGGGGGAAGCAGGAGAGGCAAAATAGTGCATATTGCTTATCTACCAGACAGTTTTTACAGAGAAAAGATTCTGGATTAATTCATCCTTTGTTATTACAGGGAGATTAAGATATTTTGCCGTTGAAACAATTATCTTATCATGGAGTTCAGAGATATCTTTTAAGTCAACCATTTTCTGGAGGATTGGATAGTCAAGTGCAATGATTACGAAATTTTCACTATCATTGATTTTTCTGAATAGGTTTTTGAAGTCAAAGGCGATGCGTTTTTTATCAAAAATACTCAATGCCTCTGCTATAACGATTGAAGGGACAAAGATGACATTTTCTCCTTTTTCGCATTTTTCAAATATCTCAGATGCCTTTGAGCTTATTTTAGGACTGTCTGTAAACCACCAGAGGAGAGGGTGTGTATCTGTAACGAAATTCATGGAGAGCTATATCCCTACCTTGCTGTATAGAGACTGTTTTGCAGATGTGATGTCCTTGTCAGTAACATCTACACCTTTGAGAATGCCCTTAAGAGACACTATCTTTTTGCCTGTTGGAGAGAGCTTTTTAAGGACAGATAATTTTAAACCCATAACTTCTTTTTCAATGGTTTCTATCTTGTGGAGAATATCAATGTTTTTTACAGCTTGTTTCATTTCTGTTATCTCCTATTCTAATAAATTTTTGTCTCTGTATTCAAAGAATAACATATGGGGGATGAGGGAAGCAATATTGACAAATGAGACCTAATCAGGCAGTGGCAGTTTCAACATTTTCAACAGCAAAAATTTATAATTCCTCAGCGCAAAAGAGCCTTGATCGGTTAACACATGAATTCTCATTCCTTTTCTTCCGGAAGCTGTGCTATCTTAAAACGTAATGCTATTCCTAAAAAATAGAAAAAGAGCGGTCTTTCTGTTTTAAAGGAGGTTTGTTATGGGCCTTTGTCGTTTTAAGCTGGCAGTGTGTTTCATTGCTCTTATCATCTTCGCAGTCCCGGCGTTAGCCACTTCACCAGTGACGCATTCATCGGATGGAATGGTTACTCACAATAATATTAATCCGGAGAGCTCTCCTTTGTCGCCATACCGACATGTGCCGGACGAAATTCTGGTCAAGTTTCGAGAATCCACCCCCAGCTTCTCCCGGGCCTCCATTCACTCTAGAGCTGGCACAAGTGTGGTCAACGAGTTTAAGACTATCAAAGGTCTTCAGCGTGTGAAACTGCCGTACGGCATGACAGTGAGTCAGGCGCTGAGAACATTCAGCAAAGCCCCTGAGGTCCTCTATGCAGAACCAAACTATATCGTGAATGCGTTCATGATGCCGAACGACTCTCGGTTCTCTGAACTCTGGGGGCTGCACAACACCGGTCAGACTGGCGGTACTAACGATGCCGACATTGTGACGCGCCAGAAGCTTGGGACCTCACAACCGGAAGCACCAGTGCGGTAATAGCTGTTATTGATACCGGTGTAGACTACACGCATCCAGACCTCGCATCTAATATGTTCCGCAATATTACTGACTGCACAATACCAACGGAATCGATGATGACGGCAATGGTTATGTGGATGACTGCTATGGTATAAATGTCATATCTGGCGGTTCTGATCCTATGGATGATAACAGTCATGGCACACACGTGGCCGGCACAATCGGCGCTGTCGGAAACAACTCTGTCGGTGTTGTCGGCGTCAACTGGATAGCGAATATCCTCGCCTGTAAGTTCCTAAACGCGAGCGGTTCCGGTGACACAACAGGAGCGATTGACTGTCTCGATTACATTGCGACTATGAAGGATCGCGGCGTGAACATTGTTGCGAGTAATAACAGTTGGGGAGGAGGTGCGTATTCAAATGCCTTACGCGATGCGATTGAGGCTCAGCGACAGCGCGGAATCCTGTTTGTTGCAGCAGCAGGAAACGATGGTGGAGACAACGAAATACTCCTAACATATCCTTGCTCGTATTATCTGCCGAACATTTTGTGTGTCGCGTTAACGAACAACGACGATTACACATATGCGAACTATGGCAAGCGTATAGTGCATCTCGGAGCTCCGGGCATAAGTATTCTCAGTACAGTACCGTCCGGCAGCTACGGATATAACAGCGGAACATCAATGGCTACGCCCCATGTGACCGGAGTTGTCGGCCTGGTTCACGCGCTCTATCCCGGCTCTGACTGGCGTGCTGTTAAGAACCGCATACTCGCCGGCGGCGATGTAAATAGTACACTGACTGCTAAAACGGTTACCAGTAGGCGACTCAACGCATACCTGTGCTGACTCCACTGTGTTAAGCAGGCTGCGTCCTCTTGGCTCAACATTATCAGTTGGTCCAGGCGCTCTGATAGAACTTGCTGCATTACACATCAATTGCGCTAACCCCAATGGTAACATTACCGTTACTGTCTCACCGACAGGCGAAACAGTGACATTGCTCGACAATGGTCTGAACAATGATCTAATTGCAGGTGATGGTATTTATTCAGGTTCATGGACGCCATCATTTGGCGGAACTTTTACTCTCGGTTTCCCATGTGGAGACAACGTAACAGTCAACGTTGATCCAGATTTGCAAGCTGGTTTCCCGGTCAAAGTCTGGCACGGTCCAGGTGGTTACAGCGGTTCAATTCATACACTCGTAACTGACGTTGATGATAATCCCGGTCTCGAAATTATTGCAACCGGGCTTGCAACCGGTCCATTGCATGCATGGAATGCTGCTGGAATACCAGTAAATGGTTGGCCGATCTACACACCAGGTGCCGCATATGCTACAACTGGGAAACTTTCCTCTGTGAGTACGGGCGATAATGTGTTCTCGACAAATGTCGAACAGCCGGGGTTGTGTGCCTATAACGGTTCGGGCGAGACGCTTTCCGGATGGCCGCGTAGCAGTGCAAATTACGCTGGTTTTCCTGCCGCTCTATCCGATGTTGACGATGATGGATTGGACGAAATTTTTGTCGATGAGGCAGACTGGCAATTCCATGCCTACAAAACAGACGGAACGATTTTCTCCGGATGGCCGATCGTGGGAGTGATCTCGCAGAAATACTACACGCCAGCGATTGCCGACCTTGATAGGGATGGGGATCTCGAGATTGTCGCAGTCGCCAGATCAGAGGGTTCTCGCGGGGCTCTCTATGTCTATCATCACACTGGAACTATCGCGCTGGGATTTCCGGTATTGTCAGACGGCTTCATGGCTGCATATCCTGTTATAGGTGATGTTGATGGTGACGGCCAACTTGAGATAGTAACACTGAGTGAAATCAGCGACGGTACACAGTGGTTGGCAGATGTATTAATATATAATGTCAACGGTGTTCTTAAACGCTCGATACCAGTATCCGGAACCCACTTATTTCCTTTTAAACCCGCCCTTGCAGATCTGAATAGCGATGGTATTCCGGAAATTATTGTGCAAACAGATTCAGCGCTAAATGTCATGCGTGGGGATGGCACGAATTTTCCATGTTGGCCGATTGTGTGGGGCAACGGTTACTGGCTTGGATTCTCTGGACCTGTCGTAGGTGATGTGGATGGCGACGGTTTTCCGGACATTGTCGTAACAACTGAGGTGGTAGCCTCCGGTGAGACAGGCGTTGTCCGCGTCTATGGCCGCAATGGCGCATCACATTCACACTTCCCCAAGACTTTACCGATTGGATCTGGTGCAGTTCCGGCAATTGCAGATATTGACGGAGACGGCAGAAACGAAATAATAATCACAGGTAGTTATTGGAGCGGACAATCTGGATATTACGATAAGGTCTGGGTTTATGATCTTGGCGGCGCAACGCATGGACCTGTGCTCTGGGGCCAATTCATGGGCAACGCGAAGCATACTGGTACCGCTGTGCCACCTTCTCCTTCACCAATCAAGTATTACTCACTAAATATAACCATCACTGGTAATGGCAGTGTGATGTCAAATCCAGCAGGAATCAACTGTGGCAGCGATTGCGAGGAGAAATACGAAAGTGGTACGGATGTAATGCTTACAGCGACTCCTTCCTCTGGTTCATACTTTGCCGGTTGGACTGGCGATTCCGACTGTTTAGATGGCGTGGTGACGATGAATAATAGTAAAGCCTGCATTGCCACGTTCAATGCATTTGTAAATTCTGACCTCATCATCTCTGCCCTGACTGCGCCAACAAAGGGTATCCCAGGTTCGACAATAACAATAACCGACACAACAAAAAATCAGGGCACAGTCGCAGTAGCTGCATCAATCACAAGATTTTATTGGTCAACGGACAGCGCGTACAGTGCCGATGATATATATCTTGGAGAAAGGGCTGTGCCAGTACTTGCTCCGGGAGCAGCTAACACTGGAAACACAACAATGACGGTACCATTAAGTGCATGCTCAAGAACCTACTTCATCATAGCACGTGCTGATGCCGGCAACTCAGTTCCCGAAGCCAATGAGACAAACAATACTAAGTTCAAATCAATAAAGACAGGACCTGATCTTATAGTCTCAGCAATAGAACTACCATCGATGTCAGGAGAAGGAAATCCCATCCCTGGAAGTGACACAATAAAAAACCAGGGCGGATGTCCAGCAGGTGCATCGACAATAAGATTCTATCTTTCGCTGGATTTAAGGTGGGATACAAGTGATACTCCTGTTGGAGAAAGAGCCGTCGAATTTCTTGCACCAGGTGCGATTATCACAAGGAGTAACATTGTGACTATACCAGATGGGACTGCAACCGGGATATGGTACATCATAGCAAGAGCGGATGCAGACGAAGTAGTTTCCGAAACGAGCGAGACAAATAATAACAAGGCCGATTCTATTAAGATAGGACCTGATCTGATAGCATCAAGGATCACAGTGCCCACAAGTGCAACAAGAGGGATGACTATCACAGTAAAAGATATAACTAAGAACAATGGAGGCGGTGATGCTGGTGCATCAACAACAAGATACTATCTATCAACAAATACTACTTATGAATCTGGTGTAGATACAGAGCTTGGGACAGGAAGACCAGTGCCAGCCCTTTTAGCAGGAGCTATAAACTCAGGAAGCCAGTCAGTAACCATTCCATCTGGGATAGCTACTGGCGCCTACTACATCATAGCTGTATCAGATGCAAATAAGATAGTTACAGAGACAAGCGAGACGAACAATAACAAATATAAGACGATAACGATAAACTAACAACTGACAGGAGAAAGTTGAAAAGTTGAAAGGTTAAAGGTTAAGAGTGTGTCACGATGCTTAACGCCTATGGGTCGCAAGACTAATAGGCGTTTTTATTGTCTCTTGTCCTAAGGCAAACACTCATTGATAGCATCTGACATCATAAGGGAACTTCCTTCAGCTTTTAGAATCCTGAACACTTCAAGAAAAGAGTAAAAACCAGCTCTTTTGTCTGCTGTTGTTCCTGCTTTACAAATAGGACTGCTTTAATTATTATTAACTAATGAAACATGTAAAAATCGCCTTTGCACAGATTAATACTACAGTCGGTGATATTGATGGTAATGTATCTAAAATCTGTGATTATATAAAAAAAGCAAAAGAAAGCAGAGTTAAAATAATACTATTTCCTGAACTCGCAGTAACAGGTTATCCTCCCGAGGATCTTCTTTTAAAGCCCCATTTCATAACAGACAACATAGATTGCCTAACAAAAATTCAGGCAGAGACAAAGGATATTACAGCAATAGTAGGTTTTGTTGACAGACAAGACAGCAACATCTATAATGCCGTTGCAATATTCCACAAGGCCCAATTTATAGGTGTATATCACAAGATCTACCTCCCAAATTATGGGGTCTTCGATGAATACAGATATTTCAAGCCTGGCCGTAAAGCCTCGGTTTACAAAAGTGATGGGCTGAGTTTTGGGGTTAATATATGCGAGGACGTCTGGTATCCTGAAGGCCCTGCAAGATCACAGGCGCTCGAAGGCGCTGAAATTATCTTCAATATAAATGCCTCGCCATATCACATGGGAAAGGCATATATGAGAGAGGAAATGGTCGCTAAACGCGCATCTGACAATAATGTGGCAATTGCATATCTGAATGCAGTAGGCGGTCAGGATGAGCTTGTTTTTGACGGAGGGAGCTTTGTTGCAGATAGGACAGGTGAGATTATTGTCAGGGCAAAGCAATTTAAAGAAGAGATGATTATCTCTGAGATAGTCCTTGACGGCTATAATCTCCCCATTCCCCCTTTAACAAAGGGGGGCGAGGGGGGATTGGAAGAAGAAGTTTATGAAGCGCTTGTTCTGGGCACGAGAGATTATATAAATAAAAATGGCTTCAAGCAGGTTGTCATTGGTTTGAGCGGAGGAGTTGATTCCTCCCTTGTGGCTACAATTGCAGTAGATGCCATAGGAAGGGAAAATGTTAAAGGTGTTTTTATGCCATCTCCTTATACATCCCGAGAGAGCAAAGAAGACGCCAATGAGCTTGCAGAAAACCTAAGTATTAAAATAATCGAAGTCCCTATTAATAGAATATTTGATGCATATATTGATACTTTGAAGAAAGAATTTAAAGGGCTTCAGGAAGATATAACAGAAGAGAATCTGCAGGCACGAATCCGGGGTAATATCCTTATGGCTTTTTCTAATAAATTCGGATGGCTGGTCCTGACAACAGGCAATAAATCAGAGATGAGCGTTGGATATGCTACGCTCTACGGAGATATGGCTGGCGGCTTTGCTGTAATAAAGGATGTGCCGAAAACCCTTGTATACGAACTATGTAAATGGAAAAATTCTAAAGAGGGAAGGGCGCTGATACCTCAAAGGGTTTTATGGAAAGATCCTTCTGCAGAACTAAGGCCTGATCAGAAAGACACTGACGCGCTCCCTCCGTATCCCTTGCTTGACCCCATACTTAAGGCATACATAGAGGAAAATAAGAGTTTTGAGGAGATATTGTCTTTAGGTTGTGACAGAGCATGCGCTGAGGGAGTTATTAGAATGATTGATAACAGCGAATACAAAAGGCGGCAGTCTCCTCCCGGCATTAAGATAACGCCGCGGGCCTTTGGCAAGGACAGGAGGTTCCCAATAACGAACAGATACAGGAGCTATTAGGCTTTACAATGAGATAAAAGGGGGGAAAATGGCTAAGGTCTTTTTTTCATCAGCACGGATTAAGAAATGGAAATACACAGACAGTATGCCCGGCAAACTTGAGCTACTACTCAAACAAATAAATCTGAATAATTATTTTGAAAAAGACGAATGGGTCGCTGTAAAAACACATTTAGGTTCAGAAGGCGCTCACAGAATTATACGGCCTATTTTTTTAAGAAAAGTTGTTAATGTATTAAAAGAGGTCGGTGCAAAACCATTCATTACAGATACTGTTCGTATAAAGGGGCTTGACTACCTTGAAGTTGCTAATAACAATGGCATAAACCACCTTTCTGCAGGAGTGCCTGTTGTGCTTGCTGACGGACTCTATGGAAATGACAATATAATGGTGCCGTCAGGAGAGATATTGGGTGAGATAGCAGTTGCGAGCGTTATATATGATGTTCCGGCAATGGTAGTTTGTTCACACATAAAAGGTCATATACAGGCAGGTTATGGCGGTGCTATAAAGAATGTTGCAATGGGCGGCATTAGTTCCAGCCACAGGCACTGCGGATGGAAATGCGGCAGAGGCGCCATGCATACTATAGGTGAAGGCACGTTAATCTGGGATGGCGAAAAATGCGAACTCTGTCTTCAATGCCAGGAAATATGCCCACTCGAGACGATTAAGTTCGAGAACGAGCTTTTTTCTTATAATAGTGATGACTGCTGGAGATGCGGCAGGTGCACGAGGGTATGCCCTTCAGGCGCTCTTACAATACCAGGAGACGATGAGAGATTTGTTCGATCACTTGCCGAGGCTGCAAAGGCTGTTCTAAGCACATTTAAGCCTAATAAGGTTCTATACATAAATTTTCTGACAGAGATACAGCCTGAATGCGACTGTATGCCATGCGCAGACGTGCCTGTTATTCAGGATCAGGGTATTCTTATTTCTGATGATATAGTAGCTATTGAGCAGGCAACAGTAGATATGCTGCTCAAAACTCGGCCATTACCTCAGTCAGCAGCAGAAGAATTGCAACTCGAAGCATATGACATCCTTTTCAGCCTGACAAAAAAGCCATATAAACTTCAGATAGAAGAAGCGGAAAGGCTTGGACTCGGAAGCAGACAATATGAATTGATAGAAATTTAAAAAAAAAGCGTTGCTACCCGTGGGATGTGGGCAGCAACGCAGGGGAGGTAATGAGTCGCTTTACTAATTTCTGCTTATAATATAAATAGACCCTTCAAACTTGTCAAGCAAAAAATTAGATGATATATAAATTATAATTTTATAGTTTGCGCTTGCTTCTTTTCATGATGTCTTTGTCTTGGGGGGATTTCTAGAAATTTTTGTAGACTTAAAAAGGCTTTTAATTCAAAGAGTTAGAATTTTTTCACATATGCTTGCAAGCGAAACACTCAATCTAAGAGGGTAGGTGGTCTATAGTGCAATGGGGGATACATATAAGGACGAAACGTATGAGATTGTCTACACAAAAGAGACGAATCTTGCTAAAAAGGCTTCTGGGCTGAATGCTTTCTGTTGCAAATTTGCTACAATTACCAAATGAAAAGATTAAGTTATGATCGTAATCTGATAATCGTATTTTGTTTTTCCTGATACTGTGTTTTGATTTTATTTTTCCTTATATCGATCAGGATTGACTAATATTGTCCAGTGTTGTATAGTTTAATTACACAGATGGTTAAGAAAGAAAAGATAGGCATGATTAATACTAAACAGGCAGCGATGCTTTTAGGCGTTAGTCCTAAAACTATTTATCGTATGGAACAAAAGGGATTTGTCCGTTCAATCAGGACACCGGGTGGACAACGTAGGTTCAATAAAGAAGATATAGAAAACTATCTAGATGCAAGTAAATCATTTATTGCACCCCAAAATCCCAGTAGATACAAAAAAAATATTACAGCGACTCCTTCTTTTATAAGCGAACAGATTGCAGAATATTCTTTATTCTCGCCTCCTGAAATTGAACCAATTACAAACATATCAAAGTTGCAGCAGCAAATATCAATTAGGAATATAAGGAGTCATAAACAGCACTATGATTCAGATATTGACATGTTTAGATGGATAGATGAATGGGATTTTAAGTACTATCAAACTAAAACATATACCCACGGGTTTCATACATATCCGGCAATGTTTATCCCACAGATCGCTCGAAAATTAATACAGGTTTTTTCGTCTGGGGGTGATACTGTATGTGATATCTTTTGTGGATCAGGTACTACTCTTGTTGAAAGTAGTCTTTTGAATAGAAATTCCATTGGTATTGAACTCAATCCTCTATCCGTCTTAATAGCAAAGGTTAAGACAACACCTATAGATCCCAAAACCCTCACTAATAATCTAAAATTGCTTTTGGAAGATTACAAACACATGAGAAATATTCCACCGCCGAAATTCGCTAATATTAATTTCTGGTTTTCAGAAACAGTCACCAGAGATCTAACAAGACTTAGACAGGCTATATGGAATATTTCAGAAGAAAATATCAGGAATTTCTTTTCGGTGTGTTTCAGTGAAGTTGTACGCATTGTTTCATATACACGGCATAAAGAGTTTAAATTGTTCAGAGATAAAAGCAAATTAGAAAAAACTTTTCATCCTGATGTGATAGGTGAATTTGTAAAAATGTGCGAAAATAATATACTCGGCATGAAGGAATATGTCTTTGATGTTGTTCCTAATGTTAATGTGAAAATCATATTAGGGGATTCAACTAAGGATAATGGGATACAAGAAAGTTCTGTAGATTTTATTATAACTTCGCCACCTTATGGCGATAGTAGGACTACTGTTGCATATGGGCAATTTTCAAGGTTGCCTGCACAATGGTTAGATTTACTACCATCTCATATAAAAGACATTGATAAGGAACTGCTTGGCGGCAAAAATAACATAAATTTAAACGATCCAATTCTTGACTTATCTGAAACCTTGGAACTGAGTATCAAAGTGATTTCAGGGAAAGATAAAGAGAGAGCTAAAGACGTGTTGAGTTTTTATATCGATTTATACAAAACCCTTCTACAGGCACATAAGATTTTACGTTCACAGAAATATTTCTGTCTTATTATTGGGAATAGAACCGTAAAAGAATTAGTTTTAAAAACCGATGCGATAATCTGTGAGTTTGCTGAAAAGATCGGCTTTATCTCTCAAGGAATACTCTATAGAAATATTCCAAATAAAAGAATGCCTCTAAAGAATAGCCCAACAAATGAACCCGGTAAAACTGGTTTTACAATGCAGAAAGAGAGTATAGTTTTACTTAAAAAAATATAACAATTATATCAACTGCTCGTAATTGTTATATAGAGTAAGGAAGTCCTTCTTGTTCATTCGGAAACCAGTCCCATGGTCGTGATACTTACCTTTATTCTTACCGCTTCGATACACTCCGATACGAATATCCACTTTAAGGTAATCTTCGGCTATTGCAGCATGAAACTTATCAGCATTTAAGTTGTGTAATAAGTATGCCTCTATATAATGAAATTGTTCATTAGGACTTCTTTTTTCTCCTTGTGTTTTTGCAAGAGCGAAAAAGATAGTATTTGACTTTGAAACTAATACGTCTTTGAATATATTTTCATCCCAATATGCCATTATATTATGTGGTGTATTTTCTAAGAATAACTTGCCTTTCCTGAATGTCATTTTAAATCCTTGGGGATTAAATCTTGAACCATAAACAGTTGAGTGCACGTTATAATAGCCGTCACTGTCTCTGTACTTATAGTGCTCAAAAATAATTCGATTTGCTCCACGCGGTTGAGGAGCCTTAGTTGCTATAGTGAGCATGCTACTTGAATCGAGTCGATGTGCTTTTACTTCAACTTCGCCCACGTCGGGAATTCGGAAATTGTTTTCTTTTAACCCTAATAAATCTTCTAATGTTCTGCCTACTCCAGGATCATGCGGTAAGTGTGTTTTGATGAATCCTAAAGATTTGATTTCTTGCAGTTGTTTTTTAAGATATTGTACCGTCAATAGCATTATTCGTTCACAAAAAAAGAAAGAGGTTTTTTATAAAGTTTTGCAAGTTGAATTAATTCGATAACATCCAACCTTCTTTCGCTAGATTCACATTTTGAGATATAGGACTGGGGTTTCCCAATTCTTTTGGCAACCTCCGCTTGAGTCATACCTGCTTCAATACGAGCACGTTTAAGTTGACGCAAAACAAAATCATATTCTGTTGAATATATGCTTTTACCCACGGCTTAATAATATATCCTAAATCGGAATATCCCAAATTAGGATACCGTGAAGCAAAAGAACTAAAGCATAGTTTCCGCTAAAACAAGCCCTGTAAATGTCGTAACTGTTAAATTCCTTGTTTTCCATAACATCTCTCTTTGTGCTATATTGTTTCAAATTGCCGGAAAAATGGAACTTTCGTATATTATATGTTCGGCAATCGTTTACTCACGTGTGGAGGAATAGCTCATGGCATACTTCATAATGTTCTGGATTCTCTGTGCTATCGCAGGCGGGGCGATGCTGAGCCGGTACAACAAGGCGGGCAGTGGTTTTCTTCTAGGTGGGCTGTTGGGTCCGATCGGCCTCATCATCGCTTGGACAATGAGGGACAACGCGAAGATTGATGAGGTCGCCACCACCAGTCAGCAGCGCTTATCCCCTGAAGCCAGAGATGAGCGCGAATGCCCGTACTGCGCGGAGCGGATATTGCGAAAGGCCCGTGTTTGCAAACACTGCAACCGTGAGGTTCAACCGATAGTGTGGGTTCAAAGGAAATAAGGAGCCGAACAATTCGCTGTAGCTAACCACGAGCAGCGGGAAGTGTCAGGGGTGAAGGCGAAGCCCAGTGGCCGCTGCTCGTGGTAGCTCAGCTCCGGCGTTAAGCAAATAATAGAAAGCGATGAATCATCAAATAGAAAATCAACTTAGACTAGAGTTTCTGGGTGCTGTTGGCGTTTGTATAAATCAATATGGATATCGTCCTACACGATTTTTGCAAATGTTAGAAAATCAAGGCCCTGTAAATACAGCAATCCAATTGGTCATGGAACCAACCCATCACGAAGGATTCACGAAATTATGGGAGTTGAATAGGCTCGATCTAACCGTTGAAGCCATAATACGGCATCATCCATATAATCAATTGTTTCCTCAAGAAGTGATAGACAAAGCACGACAAAAATTAGAAGAACTTGGATATAATGACAATATAGATTAACGAAGCACTTCAGCGAATGGCGTGAAACATCGCCGTTGATTTAGGTCGTTACACACCTACAAAAACAAACTTCAAGTCATAAAGGTATCAGTCAAGCAGTAAACCAAGGATTAATCGCTACATTTTTTCATGCCTTTACGTGCTATCATCTCCGTTTTAGATCTCCTGTTTATTAAGTGTTTCATTTGCACACTATATACATTAAAACCCCAGGGTAGGGGGCAACTTGTGAGCTTCCCTGAGCGAGCGGTCAGCTCACCGTTGCCCTTGTACTAACAGAGAGGGGAAGAGAAGGATTTTGTTCTTGTTCTATCTCAGAGCTCAGAGGAGGAGAAACAAGGTAACCCCGCGAGTTAAGGTATTCGATTATGTCAGAGTCAGAAAGAGGTAATGGTAAAAAGACCTTGAAGCCTCTGTCTTTCAGGTAGTCAATTAAGGTTGCAAGGTGATAATCGGAAGGATGAGGGAGAGAAAGAGATTTCTCATATGAGCAAGGAAAGCGCTTGTGAAGAAGTCTAAGGATAGAGCCGCAGAGGTTAGAGGAGAAGCCGGCATCGAGGAGAACAGGGCGGAGGGTTTTATAGGTAAATTCAAAACAGTGGCCTTCTGGACACATTAAACCATATGTTGCTATGCGGTTATCTAAATCCGTCAGTTTTAGAAGCTGATACAGCATACAGAATATAATAATTTAACATAATATATATTATCAGACATAAGATACAAATACAAATTGTTAAGAACCTGTTATTATTTGTCCTGAAATTGTAGCTTGAGGCATATCTGTACTGTATTCTTACAGTTCTGAACACGTTTTAGGCAGGCTAAAAAATCTTTAAAATCAATTAATTACCATGAAAAAATGGAGTGCCGACAAGTTTGCCGTCTTTTAGCCCTTCCACTCTCACATAAATAAGGGATCCGCGAATACAATCAGTTGCAGGCATGTATATTTTGAGATAATTACTGGCTCTTCCGCAGTATGTACCATCACCACCGTCTTCTTCGATAATAACATCAAGGGTTTCATTGATCTGGCTATTCATATACTCTGTTTTTTTCCTTATATTTAAGGCTTCCAGTAGATGAACGCGTTCTTTCTTAGTCGCAGAAGACGTATTGTCAGGCATCTCTGCAGCAGCAGTTCCTGGCCTGGGAGAAAACGTAAAGATATGCATATACGATAAAGGCAAGCTTTCAAGCAAGCTATAGGTATTCCTAAACTCTGCTTCGCCTTCGCCCGGAAAACCTACGATAACATCTGTGCCAATAGCAACCCCATGTATTTGTTTTAAAATTTTATTGATTGTTGAATAATAGAATCTGGAACTATAACCTCTGTTCATCAATCTTAACACCTTGTCATCTCCGCTTTGTAAAGGAATATGCAGATGATTGCATATTCTTTTATCTATAAATAGATCTAAAAGCTCATTATCGACCTCTTTAACCTCCAGAGAGCTCAACCTAATTCGTCTAATTGTTGTTTTTTTCAGGATAGTTTTAATCAAATCTGAAAGCTTTACTTTATGTTTCAAGTCAATGCCGTAACATCCCAAATGGATACCGGTTAGCACTACCTCGTTAAAGCCATTAGAAACAGCATCGTTTATCTGACTAATGACAACTGCCGGCTCAATGCTTATTGACCTGCCTCTTGCCCGCGGGATTGCGCAATAACTGCACGAATAATTACATCCATCCTGTATTTTGATAAAAAATCTGCTTCTTTTCTGATAACATATATTCAGATATAAAGCGTTATCAGTAGTTGTGCCTATTAACTTCTTAATAATATTCAATTTATCGCTATTGCTTATTATGGATTGTACCCCTTCCATTGATTCTGTCTTCATTTTGTTCAGTTCCGAATAACATCCTGTGACAATTATCCGAGAACCTGCTCTATGCGCTTTTCTTATTAATTGCCTTGACTGGTAGTCACTTTTTGAAGTCACTGTACATGTATTTATAATGCAGATATCAGGCCTTTCAGATATATCAACTAAACTATGGCCTGCATTTCTAAACGCATTCTCTATGAAAGCGCTTTCAGCCTGATTTACCTTACAACCGAGCGTTAAGACAGAGAACTTCATTATTCTAAACCAGTTCTCCTTCAAGCGAGTGCTTCTGTGCCTTAATTATTTTGACGTTGACCAAACGACCCGTATTACTATTATTGCAGACGAAATTTGTGATTTTGTTTGTTCTTGTCCTGCCTGTCATCTTACCAGGTAAATCTGCCTTAATATCCCCTTCTGAAAGCACTTCCTGAATAGTTCCTTCAAGGGCCTTGTTTTTCTTAAGAGTTATCTTATCCTGCAGGGCAAGTATTTCAGATAGTCTTTCAAGTTTTATATCCTCGGTAACCATACCATCCATCTCTGCCGCCTTTGTACCAGGCCTCGGTGAGAACTTAAACGCAAATATACCATCAAATTCAATCTCTCTAAGCGCATTTATTGTCAGCAGATGATCTTTATCCGTTTCCTTAGGGAAACCTGCAATAATATCAGAAGTTATTGCTATACAAGGGATTTCTCTCTTTAATTGGCCTACTTTTTTAATATAGTCCTCGTAGGTATATTTCCTGTTCATCAATCTTAGTATTTTGGTAGAACCTGACTGGAGAGGAAGGTGTATATGTTCACAGACCTTTTCGAAACCTCTAATCGCATGAATAAGTTCTTCTGAAAGGTCTTTCGGATTGGATGTCACGAATCTGACTCTTTCAATCCCATCTATTTCATTAACAGCCTTCAGCAGTCCTGGGAAGTCTGTATTGCTTTTATATGAATTTACATTCTGTCCGAGAAGTGTCACTTCCTTATAGCCTGTTTCTGCAAGCTTACGTATCTCGCTTATGATGCTATCACTCGCCCTGCTCTTCTCCCGCCCTCTTGTGTATGGAACCACACAATAGCTGCAAAAATTATTGCAGCCGTACATTATGTTCACCCATGCCTTTACGTTATCCGTTCTTTCGACAGGCAGTTCAATGTCTGCCAGAAGCGGGTTATCTTCGAGAGCGATCTGTACCGAGCTACTTTTGATTATATTTTTTAATAAATTTATATTTTGGGGGCCTATCACATAATCAACATGTGGTGCTCTTTTAAGTATCCTGCTTCCTTCCTGCTGGGCAATGCATCCTGTAACTGCTATTTTGAGGGATGGATTTCTCTTTTTGAGGGGCTTTATTCTCCCAAGTTCACTGAAAAACTTCTGTTCAGCCTTCTGTCTTATGCAGCAGGTATTAAATATTATGAGCGAGGCATTTTGTGGAGATTCTGTCTCAACATAACCTTCAGCCTTCAGAATGCCGGCTATCTTCTCTGAATCGTGCACATTCATCTGGCAGCCAAATGTATGGATATATACTTTGTCAGGCATCTTAAAAATTTAACATGCAATTCATATTCATGGCAAGTTCGCCCCCTTACTTCATAATCAATGTATCTTACTATATTAGTATTAGTGGAATAACAAAAAAAGAGAGGGGCTTTATTGAAGATTAGAGGTAAATTGGTATTAATCCGTGCAGTTTCAAACTGTTCTTTTGACGAATATCTCTTTTGCGATCTCAGGGTCTATGGCTATCGAGGTTTCTTCAACCTGAATTACAAAAGAGGGTCGCTTCTGTAATAACTTTATGATGCTGCCCGCAGTTATGCCCATAGAACTGAACTTGTTTAATCTAAGCGCTTCAGATGAAACGATGAATACTATCCTCCCTCTTGAGCCTACCTCGAAATCTGTTAACCTGACAACCAGCGGCTCTATATCAACCTTGTATTTCTTGCAGCATTCGCCTCGCGGTATTGGTTTTCCGTGGGGGCATTTCGGAGGGTGTCCGAGAAAGGTACAGACACGCTCCGTAAGTTCCTCGCTCAGTATATGTTCCATTTTGCACGCATCGGCCTGAACCGAATCCTCTCTGAGTTGAAATACCTCTGTAAAAAGCTGTTCTGCAAGACGCTGCCTTCTTATAAGTCCCTTCGCAAGCCCGCGGCCTTTGTCTGTCAGCAGGATATCATCCCCTTTTATCAATACCATGTCCTGTTTCTTCAGTTCGTCAACCAATTCGCCAACATCTATGTCATCAGAGTTTGCCTTAAAACGATTAAATGCAAGATATCCATCTTCTTCGAGTGTCCATAAGAGTTCTAATGCTTCATCTATTCTCTCCTGTTCCATAAAATGCCTTTCCTATGATATGTTCAATGACAGTGCCAAAGACATAACCTTCTCAAAGCTTTTTCTGTGAATAGGGCATGGACCGTAATGCCGGAGTTTTTCGATATGTTCTTTTGTACCATACCCCTTATGCTTCTCAAATCCGTACAGAGGATAAATATTGTGATATTGATACATAAGCCTGTCTCTCACAACCTTAGCAATAATAGAAGCAGCGGCTATGGATGCGCTCACAGATTCACCTTTAATATGAGAAATTTGCTCGATAGACACAGAGGACAAATGAACGGCATCTATAACAAGAATATCAGGTTCTGTTGAAAGGTCATTTACTGCCTTTTCCATTGCCCGTTTTGTTGCCCTTAGAATATTGATCCTGTCTATCTCGTCAGCATCTATCATACCTACACCGACATCAACACAGCTGCCCAATATCTCAAAGAAGAGGAACTCCCTTTCCTTTTCAGGAACTTTTTTAGAGTCTCTGAGTCTTTCGATCTTCTGGCCCCGCGGCAACACCACTGCGGCAGCTACAACAGGGCCTGCCAAAGGCCCTCTTCCTGCCTCATCTATTCCGGCAATTCTCTTAAATCCTTTTTCCAGCACAGATTCGTCATACCGGTAGATATCCATCCTTATTCTTATTTTATAAGTTCTCTTCCTCTTTCTTTTATCTTTGTTGCCTTGCCCTTCTTGCCCCTAAGATAGTAAAGTTTTGCCCTTCTGACAGAACCATGTTTTATGACCTCTATTTTTTCTATGCTAGGTGAATAGAGCGGAAATATCCTCTCAACCCCAACACCAAAGGAAATTTTTCTTACCATGAAGGTCTCCCGCGTTCCGCTTCCACGTCTTGCGATAACAACTCCTTCAAAGGGCTGAAGCCTTTCCTTGTCTCCTTCAACAACTTTTACAGATACCTTAACAGTATCGCCTACATTGAATGCGGACATCTCTTTCATATAGCCCTGCTCAACCGCGTTAATCAGGTTCATTTTTTTCTTCCTCCTTTATTTCCGATAACAATTTATAGTCTTCACCGCTAAGGTCAGTCTTCTCAAAGAGATCAGGTCTTCTGAGCATTGTACGCCTTAGCGCCTCTTTTCTTCTCCATAAAGATATTTCCTTATGGTTCCCTGAGAGCAATACATCTGGAACTCTCGTTCCTCTGAACTCAGGAGGCCTTGTATAATGGGGATAATCGAGTATGCCCCACATGAATGACTCCTCCTGCATGGAATGTTCATCGCCCAGTACGCCTGGTATCAGTCTTACAATGCTGTCTATTATAACCAAAGTTGGCAGTTCTCCGCCAGTCAAGACATAATCACCGATAGATATCTCTTCATCAACCAGTTCTTCTCTCACCCTTTCATCAATAGCCTCGTACCTGCCGCATATAAAGAGCAGATTATGAATACTCTTTGCCATGGAACTTGCCATAACCTGATCAAACACCTTGCCCTGAGGACTTAACATCACAGTACGCCTCGGGATGCCGTCAGACTTTATGGATTCGATTGAGGCAAAGAAAGGCTCGGGCTTCATTACCATCCCGGGTCCGCCGCCATACGGATAATCATCAACTGTCCTATGCTTGTCTCTCGTAAAGTCTCTCAGATTATGAATCTTTACCTCTATAGTTTTTTTTTCGATTGCCCTTTTAAGGATGCTTTCATTGAGATAGGCATTGAAGATTTCAGGGAAGATTGTAATGACGTCAAATCTCACTTAAGTATCCTTTGACTCAGCGTTATTTCTTAGTCTCATGGTCTTTTAATATCTCTTCCGCTTTTTTATCATGCCCTGATTTCTTGTATGCATCTGATATGAACTCAGCAGCTTGGGATGTGCCGGCGGTATCATCAGCGCTTCTGCTCACATTATACGCCCTTATATAGAAATCTATCGCATTATCATAATCTCCATTCCTGAAATATAACTCTCCGAGCCCGATGAGGGTTATTGCAATCTTTCTGCTGTCTCCGAGTTCTTTGTCTATATCCAACGCCTTAATATAAAAACCTTTGGATTCCTCAAATCTTCCCTTTTTCGCATTTATCTCTGCTAAGAGCCTCAGTGAATTTGCCTCCTCTGTCCTCTGATTGTTTTCCCTGTTCAGTCTGAGCGCTGCGGATACAGCATTGAAAGCTTCCTCGTATCTGCCCTCCGTGATAAATGCCTTAGCAAGCAGATTCCACCTGCTTCCTTCCCTTAAACCCTTATTCAGCAACAATGACCTGTTGGCCCATTCTTCAGCCTTTGCGATCTCTTTATCTTTCAGGCATAGCCTTGCCTTCTCATATAATGCCTCTGATTTGACACTATCGCTGATGTCAGGAACAGAAAGGGCGCTGTCAACAAGGTCATGTGCCTTACTGGTATCACCTATTTTTTCATAGAGTACTGACAGATTGATAAGACCTATGGCGATACCCTCAACATTTTCGATTGACTGGTTTACCTTCAATGCCTTTGCGTAATAATCCAATGCTTTCTCGTAATC
Organism: Nitrospirota bacterium; assembly: GCA_016208915.1. GTDB lineage: Bacteria > Nitrospirota > Thermodesulfovibrionia > Thermodesulfovibrionales > UBA1546 > JACQXE01. Next base: position 21,675 of record JACQXE010000021.1, read on the forward strand.
TCCTTTTTCTGCCGCCTTCATCCCTTTATGGTTATACTCAATAGATTTTGCGTGAACTTGTGATAAAGTTGATGTTCTGGAACCGCTACAGCCCGGAATCAGCGCGCAATAAAAGATGATTATTATAAAACAGGCTAAGAAATTCTGTTTGTTATTCATAGCTGTCTCCATGCAGAATTGCATCTTTTGGCTTTTCAATAAAGATACGTATGGGCCACGTCTGTTTCAGGGACGTTATCACATCCCCTGCATCGTCAAAAATATCTTCACCCTTATTCAACAGCACAGGTATTTTGGGAGCGGTCTTTTCCACTGCATCTTTGAGTCCTGCTGTCGCTTTTTCTGCATTATCCATGGTTCGGTCAAGCTTATCCATAACAGGCATTATCTTCCTGTCCATGTCAGAAATGGTCTTATTTACATTTTCCACCAATGCATCAACATTCTGAATGCTCTGTATAGTTTTGGATGACACATTAGAGATATTCGTATCAGTATTATTTAAGAGTCTGTCAAGGTTTTCTTTTGTTGTATGCAGCCCAGAAGACAGCGTTCTCAGGTTACTGAGGGCCTGCCTTATATCTCCTTCCGGGTCATTTATATAACGTATTATATTCCTAACTTCGGCAATAACAGGCTTTATTTCCTCAGCAATATTCTCGAGCCCTTTAGTCTTTTCGTACTGTATCTCAGAATTTTCCTTTAAGACAGCAGTATCCGGAGCGCCTGCTGTAATATCTACGACGCTCTCTCCTATCAGACCTTCTCGGGCAAGCATCGCCCTTGAATCCTTTCTTATCCATTTCTGATATTTTTTGTTTATAAGAAGGCCGACCCTTACCCTTGCATTCTCATCAAGATAGAGGGATTTAATCTTTCCGATCTTGAATCCTGAAAGCTTTACAGGCATGCCTTCATAAAAACCTGTGCCTTTATCCGCTGTAAAATAAACATGGTATTTCGGGGTAAGGATATCCCGCTCTATTCCGATAAAGGCAAGAGTCGCAATAATCCCAGCCAATGCGAAAACAAAAAACAAACCAACTTTCTTCCTTAAATTAATAAATCTCGGATCAGTCTCTCTCATTAAATCTCCCATATTTCAGCATGTAAATGCTATCAGCTTTTATGTCATTAAGCAAGCGTTCATCCGAGGAAATGAATAACGAAACCCTGCCTTTTTTTTCCGTATGAAAAGTATTGATTATCTTGATAACCTTTTCTTTAATATCAGAACCAAGGCCTTCAAGAACCGAATTATATATTATAATATCAGGCTCCATAAGCATTGCCCTCACAAGTCCCGCAAGCCTTTTCTTGTAAATCGGCAAATGTCCGGGCAGCCTGGTAATCTCGTCGTCATAGTCTAATTTGTTCATTATATTTTTCATCTTCTCTTCAACATCATGGATAGCCTGCTGTGATAAATTCCTGTGATACATCAGAGGCAGCATAATATTCTCCCAGACCTTAAGATTGCTCACAAGCCCTCCATCAGCAGGAACTATACCAATCTTCTGCCTCAGCTGATTCAGTTCGGTATGCGAGACAGATGATATATCTTTATTGAAAAAAGAAATCCTGCCGGAATCAGGCATGAGAAGTCCTGTAAAGACCTTAAGAAGACTGATTTTTTCAGGCTCTGATGCTGTCAGAATTACACATGAACTACCCTCAGAAATAGAAAAAGACGCACATTCGAGGATATCCTTAATATATACACATTCAAAAGTTATCATATAAAAAACACAACCGTAATTATCACATCTAAGATGAATATGATAAGAAGACTATGTATCGTTGCCCTTGTGATCGCCTGAGGTATCTGTGTTATGCTTTCGCTTACCGCAAGTCCGTTTACACAACTTACTGAAGCAATCCCAAATCCGAACAAAATACTCTTCACAAGCGATGCAATAAGTTCAGTGATTGTGAGTGAAGATAACATGCCGGTTGTATATTGCTCGAAGGGGATATCCCAGAAGACTGACGTGGCAGTTATCCCGCCGAATAGCGCAGCAAATTCAAAGTAAAAGGTAAGCATGACTGCTGATAGCGAAAGAGCAAATACCCTCGGCATTATGAGATATTTTTCAGCGTCTATGCCCATCATCTCAATGTTTTCTATTTCCCTGTTCACATTCATTGCGCTGAGTTCCGCGGATATTGCTGTGCCGCTCCTTGCGATTATAATTATTGCCGCAAATAACGGTCCCAATTCCCTGACGATAACCCATATAAGGATTTTACCTGTAAGCACCCCGCTGCCCAGGCCTGTGAGGTTTGTAATCTGTGTTATTATCACAATGCCTGCGAACAGCCCTATAAAAACCATCTTACCGAATGTCTCGATACCGCAAAAGTAAACCTGTCTGAGAAAGACAGTTCGTACAGGTTTTATTTTGAAGGAGGGAATGTTTTTGAACGCATTATAAAGCAAATAGACAAGCTCAGAAGGATAGACAATAATCCTCTTTCTGACAATTTCTTTTCCGGACAAGTGATATCCTAATATTTTATTCTTAGGTTAAAACTCAAATCCTGCCTCAACAAAAGGGCCTTTAAATTTTATATTTGCTTTTACATTACTTTCATCAATCTTTATGTCTTCCAGCCTGTAACCGCCGGCTAAAAATACAGGGCCAAAAGGTTTGACCTTTAACCTGCCGATCAGGTCATAATAGTGATTGGATCCATATGCTATACCTCTGGCCTCAGCCTCAACTGATAAAAGGCTCACAGGTTTAATCTGCACTCCTACATACAGCATAGGCACAGGAAGTGTAAGGCTCTTTGATTCTTTTATTTGCAGTCCTGTTGCAGCGTCCTGACCGCTTATCTCTGCTTTGAAGTCAATAATTCTGGCATTCAGCCCGATGTCTATATTCAGTTTTTTTGCTGTTGCAGTCTTAATAAATGGAAGCCCATAATACAACGCAACATCATAATGGTCCAGATTAATCTTTGATGAAAATGGCGCTGTATAATTAAATGTTTTATCACCAAATGTAAAATTAGATGTCTTGCTTCCGTCAGCCTCGAATTTCATTGGTGTTGCCATCAGGTATATATTGGGCAGTATCAAGGGCATATCAATCTTAACCCTTCCAAATACCTTTGTCTTGGAATTATACTTAAGCTCATTATCAATATCCAAGGCCTGTCCTTTGTAGCTGATATCACCTGAAGGATCCTGTTTCCATCCTCCAACAGCAGCCTCAAACCCAATCGCAGATGCTGCATACGGAGCCATGCATATAAAAGCTGGAACCAACATGCTTACTAAAAACTGCATTCTCTTCATAAATCCTCCTCTTTTATTTTTTTGAGCAAAAACTATCCATACTGCACTGTATAGCAATTAAAGAAATAACAAAAGGGATTATTAATGTCAAGTTTTTTCTTTTTATGTCAGCGTAACATCTTATCGGTATCTTTTAATCTGTTCGCAAGTTCTTTTAAGAACAAGATTGCTATCTTGGGCTCCTCCCTGAGTATGCCCTCAAAATTATCAGGTGTTATCGAGATAACGATAGTGTTATTCTCTTCTGCATTTGCGCTTGCTGTGCGCGGGGTTCCGATTAGCAGAGCCATCTCGCCGAAATATTCGCCCTTGCGCATAAGCTTTATTATCTGCCCTTTTCTAATCAATCTTACGCTGCCTGCTATAACATAAAACATTTCACTGCCTTTTTCTCCTTCTTCAAATATAACTTCTCCTGCCCCGTATTCCTTTCCGAACATCCTTTTAAGTTTTGTTGTTTTTTTATCGGTATATGTTTCATAGAAGAGTCCCCTGAGCAAAAGGATATCCTTTCTCCGCAAGTTTGCAATCATCTCTGTACCAAAAAGAAGGACGCTGAATGAATAATAAATCCATAGGATGATTATGAAAAGCGCTTTCAACGAACCGAAAGCTATGCCATAGTGCGGATTATAGGAAAGGAAAAGGCCGAACACAGGCCTGATTATCCCCCATAAGAGCGTTGTAACAATTGAACCTGTAAAGATATAGCAAAAGGAGACCGTTACAGGTGTAAAGACCAAATAAAATATTGCCATTATGATAGCTGTAACAAAGTAAGAGGCGATATTATAGAGAGCATTGGTGCCTTCCAGTATAAGAAATTTTTTAAATATAACTCCCGAGAAACTGACACCAACAAGAAGAGAAAGTATGAGAAGTATTACGCTGATATCAAGAAGTTTGATCTTCAAAAATGACGGGCGTTCCTCTACTTTAAATATGTCAAAAAATGCAGTTCGCAGATTGCTCATCAAAGGGGTCAGCGCCCATAACAATGCTGCCATGCTCAGAACTCCCCAGATTCCCTTATGCCTTGCAAGCGCATAGACCTCCTTAAGTATTGCGTCACTGTGATAGGGAATAAACTGAGACATGAGCATAGTAATCCTCTGGATAATAACCTTGGATGAGGTTAGAAAAAGGCTTAAAGAAAAGAATAAAAGAAGCAATAATGGAATCATTGCAAAGAGTGAATAATAAGCAAGCGATGCAGCAACAGAAAAGTTGTTATTCCTGAAGAATGACTTTACAGATTGCCATAATAAGGTGAAACTTTCGGTTATTTTATCTTTTATAGCAGAAGTCATCTCTTCTTTTTAAGAATTGCCTTATAATCGTTTATTGTATCTACATCACAAAGAATACCTTCATCAGTAACATTTAAAAACGAAATTTTTTCAGAATTTCTTTCGATTATCTCTCTTAGATTAAATCCTAAAAATATTTCCTTCAGGATGTTTGTTGGAAACAGTGACGGATGTCCCCTTCTTTCATTGTACACTGGTATGATTATATTGTCTGGACATTCATTATGTTTTTTTATTATTTTTTTTATTGTCTGCACTGATATAAGCGGATGATCCGAAAGGCAGATTAAAGACGCCTTTGAGGAATTATTGACTGCTTTGAGGCCAATCCTTATTGAATCCGCCATCTCGCTTTCCGCATTTGTGTTAAACACGATATTCAGAGAGAGGTCCCTTATTCCTTTTATAATACTCCCGCTATCAGATCCCAGCACAACAACCACATCTTTAACCCCTGATCCGATAATACTTTCAAGACAATGCCTTATTATCGGTTTATTGCCGAGGGGGAGAAGCTGTTTCAGCTGCCCCATTCTTCTCGATGAGCCTGCTGCAAGAAGAATCGCTGATACTTGTGGTGTCATTACCCCTCCTTAACTGTATAATCTGTGCCATTATGCTTACTGCAATCTCTTCAGGGGTTACAGAGTTTATTGATAAACCAACAGGGGTAATGATCCTGCTTATATCATAATCTGTAAAACCTTCGTCCCGTAGTGTTCTAAACAGTACCGCCCTCTTTCTTTTGCTCCCGAGAAGACCTATATAAGATGCTTCTGTCCTTAACGAAGTCCTAAGGGCATCAAGGTCATGATTATGCCCCCGTGTTGCAATAACAATATAGGAGTCTCTTGTTACTTTGGCGCCTGAAAAAATATCAGCAAAGGCATTCACAAAAATTCTGTCTGCATCAGGAAGATTTGCTGTGTTTGCATATTCTTCCCTGTCATCTATGACCGTTACCCTGAATCCTGAAAATCCTGCGCATTTTGAGAGCGCTCTTCCTACATGGCCTGCGCCGAGTATAAAAATCTCAGGCTCAGGAATCATAGGCTCAATATAAACAAACACTCGTCCGCCGCATACCAGTCCTCCAGACCTTTCGTTGAGATCAAAAGAGACGGTATGCGGAGAGCCTACTTTGATTGTCATTAAGGAAACCTGTATAATTTCCGCATCAAGGCAGCCGCCTCCAAGCGTCCCTATAACAGAACCATCGTCTTTAACGAGCATCTTTGCTCCTGCCTTCTGAGGTGAGGACCCGAAACCTTGCACTATTGTTGCAAGGGCGCAGGCTTTGCCTTCATTGTTAAGTCTTAATATCTCTTCGTAAATTTGCATAGAAATTTATTTTACATAATCCTGCGCTTGTTCATAAATAATTTTGGTCGATCAGAGAGTCATCGGTAGATTTCTTAATCTTGCCCCTGTGGCCTTGAACACTGCATTTGCAACCGCAGGCGCTATTGGAGGAAGCCCGGGTTCTCCGATTCCACCAGACTTTTCATTGCTCTTTAGGATATGGACCTCTATGTCAGGTACTTCGCTAATCCTCATGAGATCATAATCATGGAAGTTAGATGTCTGAACTCCTCCTTTAGAAAAGGCTACGCTCTCTTTTAAGGCAGCGCTTAACCCCATTATTATGCCGCTTTCCATCTGTGCGGTTATTATTGCAGGATTTATTATTCTGCCGCAGTCAACAGCACATATAACCCTGCTTACCTTTATGGACTTGTCTTTGTTTACAGATACCTCTGCAACCTGTGCCACATAACTGTCAAAGGATAAATGCTGGGCAATGCCCCTGCCCTCGCCTTTAGACAGTGGTTTGCTCCATCCTGCCTTTTCAGCGGCGACTTCCAGCACTTTTTTTGCCCTTTGATTCTTATTAAGAAGACTAAGCCGAAACTCTAAGGGATCTCTCTGTGCCAGATCTGCCAGCTCATCAATAAAGCTTTCAACAGTAAATGCATTATGAGAGCTTCCAACAGACCTCCAGAATCCCACAGGAACAGGAGTGTCAACCCTTACATATTCAACAAATATATTAGGTATCTCATACTCCATATTTTTCAAGCCTTCAACTGCTGCAGGGTCAATCCCGTCTTTTACCATGCCCGGAAATATGCGTGCAAAGATGGATGGACATACGATCTTGTGAGACCATGCAGTCAGATTGCCGGCTTTATCAATCCCTCCTGAAATTCTTGAACAGTTTGCAGGCCTGTAAAAATCATTCTGCATGTCCTCTTCCCTTGTCCATATAAGCTTTACAGGTCTGCCGACCACTTTTGATATCTTTACTGCTTCCTCAACAACATCAGTCTCAAAACGCCTTCCGAATCCTCCGCCTAAATATGTTGTATTAATTTTTATCTTATCAGGTCTTAATCCTGTTTCTTTTTTAACAACCTGTAGCGCTCCAGTTTGATTTTGTGTTGGAACCCATATTTCACATCTGTCCTTGCGCACATGTGCTGTGCAATTCATTGGTTCCATTGTAGCATGTGAAAGATAAGGAAGCAGATATGTAGATTCAATTTTTTTCCATGCATGACTGAGAGCTGTACTTACCTCACCCTCCTCTCTTGCCTTTATGCCATGATTGTCAAGAGACTTCAGAAACTGTTTTTCCAGTAACCCATTGTCAAGATTAGGGCTTGTCCCATTACTCCATTTAACCCTCAGTACAGCCTTCCCTTTCCACGCTAAATCAGGCTTATCAGCACATACTGCTATCTTGTCATTAAAATTGATAACATGGGTTACTCCCTCTATATGCAAGGCAGCCTGCTCGTCAAAGGAAGTAATCTTTGAACCGTATGCATAAGGACGCGCCATTACAGCATAAAGCATATCAGGAATAAAAACATCCATTCCAAAGACTGCTGCTCCCTGTACCTTATCAGGTATATCAATGCGGGGCAGAGATGTGCCTATTAGTTTAAATGTCTCTTCTCTTTTCAGGGAAGGATTTTGCGGAACTGCCAGCAAAGAGGCCTTTTGAACAAGCCCGCTGTATTTAATGCGTTTGCTGCTTTTTGTATGCACCACTTCTCCCATGTGAGTTTCACATTCTGATTGAGGAACACCCAATATCTCTGATGCAGCCTTAATGAGCATTTCACGGGCTGCTGCTCCGGCCTTACGCAAAGGCTCTGTCATGTGTCTGATGCTTGTGCTCCCGCCAGTAGCCTGTGAACCCCAGACAGGGTCTTTATATTCATCGGATGCAGGGGCAACCTTTAGGCGAATCTGTTTCCAGTCTGCATCAAGCTCTTCAGCTATTATCATGGGGAGCGACGTATAAACACCCTGCCCCATCTCAGACTTGTTCACAAAAATATTTATTTCATCAGAAGTCATTATCTGCAACCATATATTAGGCACAAAGGCTTCGGATGTTTTCTTTTCCATCTCCTTTGCGGAAAGTAATTTATATCCTGATGGTGTTATTAAAACTGCTATTGTTAAACCAGCAATCTTCAAAAACTTCCTGCGTGTCATCAACCTGCTAGTCATTTTTTACCACCCTGTGCTGCAAGTTTTATTGCGCGTTTGATATGAGGATATGTCCCGCAGCGGCAGAGATTCCCTTCCATAGTCTTCATAATTTTTTCATCGCTGGGATTTCTATGTTCTGCAAGAAGCTCTGCTGCCTGCATAATCTGTCCGGGCTGGCAATAACCGCACTGAGGAACCTGTTCTTCTACCCATGCCTTTTTCAGTGGATGGCTTGCAGACAGGCCTTCTATTGTTGTAATTTTCTTTCCTTTTGCCTGGCCAACAGTAATCTGGCACGATCTTTTTGCCTTTCCGTTAATATGAATAGTGCAACAACCACACATGCCGATACCACAGCCATACTTTGTGCCTGCCAGTTTTAAATGTTCCCTGATGACCCAGAGTAACGGCACATCAGGGGTTATATCCAGTTTATAACGCTTGCCGTTAACTAAAAGAGAGATCATAAATTCCCTCCGCGATAATTTCTCAGTCTCAGCTAATAACAAAAAGCTGGCTAACTAAACAAAGGCTACTAAAATAGATACACTCTGTCAAATACTATTTTTGAATTTATTAAGGAATAATCTGGAATAGATAAATAACCTTACTGAATACTCAACATCCTGTCGAGCGCTTTCTTGGCAGGTATCCGAATATGCTCAGGCACTTTGATAATATAAGTATTTTCCTTTAATGCTCTCAGAATGCTTCTTAGGGTTGTTTTTTTCATATTCGGGCATATCATATCTTTTCTAAGGGGATAGAAGATCTTTTCGGGGTTCTCTTTGCGAAGCCTGTAAAGCAGCCCAATCTCTGTGCCTATAATGAATTCCTGCTCAGATGATGAACTTGCAAACCTTAACATGCCTGACGTGCTCGTAACATGGTCTGCCATCTCAAGAACATCTATCCTGCATTCAGGGTGAGCCAGCAATACAGCCTTCGGATGTTCTTCCCTTGCCTTTCTGACATCATCAGGGGTAACCCTTTCATGCACATGACAGAAGCCGTCCCATGCGATAACCTGCTTCTTTGTATTTCTTGCTGCCCACATTGAAAGATTCTTGTCGGGTATGCAAATTACTTTTTCAGCAGAAAGCGATTCTATTACTTTTACAACATTTGCAGATGTGCAACATATGTAGCTTTCAGCCTTAACATCAGCAGTTGTATTTACATATGTCACAACAGGCACTCCTGGATTCTGGGCCTTGATGTCACGAAGTGTAAATTCAGAAGGATAAATATATTGCGGAGGATTATCAAAACCCGGAAAACTTTTTCTTACAGGTCTGGGTGAATCAACCCTTATCATGTCTGCCATAGGACAACAAGCCTCGAGTTCTGTGAGCAAGACAGTTTTTTCAGGAGAAAGGATTGAAGCACTCTCAGCCATAAAATTAACTCCGGCAAATACTATTATTTCACATTTGATAGTCGCTGCAGTCCGCGAAAGCTCCAGAGAGTCTCCTACGAAATCAGCTATATCCTGAACTTCGTCTCTCTGGTAGTTGTGGGAAAGAATTATTGCGCGTTTTTTTTCTTTTAACTTCAGAATCTCTTCTTGAAGACCAGAATTTTCTGAGGACATTTAGAACCTGACGGAGTTTGTTTTATGAAGGGGAAAATTAGTAAAGAGGATAGTGCCATCCTCCATTATTATTTTGTAGATAGGCTCGGATTTTGGTGTCTTCTGGGAAACAGGCGCAGGGTTTTCAGTTTTGCCATTATAAAGCGAGAGCACTCTTTTTACATATTGTTTTGTCTCTATTATCGGCGGCACAGCACCATATTTTTCAACTGTTTTAGGGCCTGCATTATATGCAGCGAGCGCAAGCGTAAGATCTCCGTTAAACTTTTCCAAAAGATATCTCAAGTATCTTGTACCACCGTCTATATTCTCTTCCGGATCAAAAGGGTTTTTAACCTGAAGATCCATTGCTGTCATCGGCATCAATTGCATAAGTCCCATAGCGCCTTTTCTTGACACAGCATGGGGGTTCCCGTTTGATTCAGCCTTTATAACAGCAGAAACAAGAGAGGGATCCATTGCATATTCTTGAGCCTTTTTGCTTACTATAGGGTGGTAAACACTCTTATTTTTTTCTGAGTATGTTTTGATTTCATGTTGTTTGTTTGATTCGGATTCTTTTTTGTTCTTGGCTATAATCTTTTCGTTTTGTTTTCCCAAAGGCGCATCTGTATAAATGACAACCCCGTCGTCACCAGTATATTTATATATATCCGCGTCAGCAGACATATAGGCCGGCAGAAATAATAACGCTATGAATAACAATCCTAAAAATACTCTTAAAATATACATCTTAGACAAATACTATCACTTAAATCAGTATCTGTCAATTGCTCTTAGGCTTAAAAACTACCACTGCCAACGGGGGCAAAGTGATATTTATTGAATAAGGGTTACCGTGAGACGGGATATCTTCCGCTGAAACACCGCCTGAATTGCCTATATTACTTCCCAAGTAAACAGCAGCATCGCTGTTTAATATCTCCTTATAAAAGCCTGATTGAGGCACACCTATTCTGTAATCGTACCTCGGCACAGGGGTAAAATTATATACAAAAATAAGGATATCTTCTGAATTTTTTGCCCTTCTTAAAAATGATATTGTGCTTTGTTCTGAATCATGAAAATCTATCCATTCAAATCCCAAGTAATTAAAATCAATTTCATACAAAGACGGTTCTGACAAGTAAAGCCGGTTTATGTCTTTCATATATTTTTGCAGTTTTTGATGAGGTTCGTATTGCAGCAGATGCCAGTCAATGCTGTATTCATGATCCCACTCATCCCATTGTCCAAATTCTCCGCCCATAAACAAAAGTTTTTTTCCGGGATGTCCGAACATAAAACCGTATAAAAGTTTCAGGTTTGCAAATTTTTGCCATATATCACCAGGCATTTTACTTAATAAAGAACTTTTACCGTGCACTACTTCATCATGTGATAGTACGAGCATGAAATTTTCTGTAAAGGCATACAAAAGACCGAATGTAAGATTATTGTGATGGTATCTTCTATGAACAGGTTCCTTTGAAAAATATTCAAGCATATCGTGCATCCATCCCATATTCCATTTAAGACTGAAGCCTAAGCCTCCGAGATAGGTTGGTCTTGATACACCAGTCCATGCGGTTGACTCCTCTGCAATAGTAAGAATCCCCGGATGATACTGGTGAACAATCTCATTAAACTTTTTAAGAAAATCTATTGCCTCCAGATTTTCCCTTCCGCCGAAGATATTAGGCACCCATTCACCATCTTCTCTTGAATAATCAAGATAGATCATAGAGGCAACAGCATCTACCCTTAGACCGTCGATGTGATATTTTGCCAGCCAGAATAGAGCATTGGAGATTAAAAAGTTTTTAACCTCATTTCTTCCATAATTAAAGATAAGAGTTCCCCAGTCTTTCTGTTCTCCTTTTCTCGGGTCAGCATGTTCATAAAGAAACGTACCGTCAAAATTGCCAAGTCCGTGCGCATCTCTCGGAAAATGCGCAGGCACCCAGTCCAGTATGACACCGATATTATTCTGATGGCATTTATCAATAAAATACATAAAGTCATGTGGCATTCCAAACCTGCTTGTGGGAGCAAAATATCCTATTGTCTGATATCCCCATGACGCATCCAGAGGGTGTTCTGTTACGGGCAAGAGTTCTATATGTGTATAGCCCATTTCTTTTACATGAGAGAGCAGCCTGTCAGAAAACTCTCTGTATGTTAAGGAACGGTTGTCCTCTTCTGGTATACGCATCCATGAACCTAAGTGCACTTCATAGACAGAAATCGGCGATTCAAGCCAGTTTTTCTCTGATCTCATTTTCAGCCATGCATTGTCGCTCCATTTATATCTGTTGATGTCATATACAATTGACGCGCTCTTTGGCCTTACCTCAAAATAAAATGCATAAGGGTCTGCCTTCAAAAAAACATGGTTGCCTCTTGATTTTATCTCAAACTTGTAAATCTCTCCCTCATTAATACCAGGAATAAATATTTCCCATACTCCTGATGATCCTAAAACACGCATCTGATGCCTCCTGCCGTCCCAGCTGTTGAAATCACCGACAACGCTGACTCTCTTTGCATCAGGTGCCCAGACAGCAAAATGTATACCCCTAATCCCGTTTATCTCCATTATATGTGCGCCGAGTTTTTCGTATTTCTTGTAATGACTCCCCTCGCCTATAAGATACAGGTCAAAGTCGGAAAGAACGGGCCAGAATGAATAAGGGTCATAAAATTCTTGGGTTTGGTTATCAAATCTCTTTATTCTGAGTTTATACTTGAAAAAATTCTTCCTGCTGATAAATTCTTTCTCAAAAAAACCTGCCTTATTTATTTTTTCCATTTTATGAGCGCTCTTCTTATGCTCATCGACAACCCATGCCTCGTCAGCCTCAGGCATAAATACCCTTACAGTAATATGTTTCTTGCCTTCAGATTCTTTTTCATGCATGCCCAGCACGATAAAAGGATCCCAGTGTTCAGACTTGATAATAAGTTTGATATGGTCTTTCATTGTCATTTTGGTTAGCCTTTCCAGCGTTTAAAGAGTTTGTGTTCAATCCCTATTGAATCAAGAATCTTGCCTGCAATAAAATCTACGATATCTTCGATTTTTTCAGGTTTATGATAAAAACCAGGCACAGGAGGCACAATCTTCACTCCGAGCCTCGCGAGTTTGAGCATGTTTTCGAGATGAATTGCGCTAAAAGGTGTCTCTCTTGGTGAAAGCAGTAATAGCCTGCCTTCTTTAATTGTAACATCCGCAGCCCTTTCAATAAGATTATTAGCATAACCACGTGTGATACCTGAAAGTGTTTTCATCGAACATGGTACAACAAGCATCCCATCCACTCTGAACGAACCGCTTGCTACCGGAGCATCCATCTGTGAATCTTCGTAAAAGAAAAGTCTATTTGTTCTAAAATATTTCCTGATTTTATCTTCTGTTAACTTTGCCCTTTGCCCCTTGCCCCTTGCACTTATGGCCCAGTCTATGCCTGTCTCTTCATATATAATTGGGAATGACTGTGTTGATATTATGAGATGAACCTCAGACTTCTTTAGCAACTCTCTTAGAACCCTGATTCCAATAATAGGCCCTGTCGCACCGCTTATAGCAAATATATATATTTTCATTTCTATCTCTTCAATCTCTCAAGAACCTTTTGTACATCTTCCCATACGAGCCATTTATCCTTGGGATTTCTCAAAAGATATGCAGGGTGAAATGTTGGCATCAGCGGAATATCACAATACTCATAAAATCTGCCCCTGAGCTTGCTTATAGGAACATTAGAGCCGGTCAGCGTCTGTGAAGCTATACGCCCGAGTGATACTATGACCGTCGGAGAGATTATCTCTATCTGTCGTTGAACAAATTGCCTGCATGCATTCATCTCGTCTTCTTCCGGGTCACGGTTGAAAGGAGGCCTGCACTTCACTATATTAGCTATATAAACATCTTCTCTTTTGAATCCCATCTTCTCTATAAGCCGTGTAAGAAGCTGGCCGGCATCACCGACAAATGGCCTTCCCTGTATGTCTTCTTCCCTGCCCGGGCCTTCTCCGATAAACATTATCTCTGTGTTTAAATTGCCTTCTCCAAAAACAATATTAGCTCTTCCTTTTGAAAGCTTGCATCTTTGACAGTCGCCTATTTCTTCACGCAATGCCTTTAAGTCAGACATTTTCTGTTCTGAGTTTGGTCTCCTCATCAACCCGCCTGCGGCGAGAGATTGGAGTTCAGAGTTTTGTTTTTTGCTTGAAACTTGGGACTTGTCTCCTCGGCGACTCGTTCTCCTCGGCGTCTCTTCGGCGACCCGTCCGAGGCGGGAATCCGCCTGAGTGCGGACCTGAGGCGAGAAACTTGAAACTGTTTTTATCGGCAGTCTCTCAATCCCCATCGCCTGATAAAACTCAAGCACGCTTTTAATATCTCCTACAAAATCTTTCATTTTTAATATTTAACAGGCTGGATATGATATTTAAGCGGATTTATTTTGCCGTATAATCCGCCGAAGCGGATAGGCAAAATACCTCGGAAGCCGCAAGGCCGAGAATGATGCGAAAATATCATATCCAGCCTGTTTATCTTTCTCCCCATTTTAGCTTTGTCCTCAGCACATGAAAATAGTCCCTTTCAGACGGAACAAGAAGCCGGGTTTTGAAAGGCGACTTTTGAATCTCGACAATATCATCCTTTTTCAGAGAAAATCCAACCTGACCATCAAGCGTAAGAAAAACATCTTCGCCCTGAGATTTGAGAACAACCTCAACAATAACATCATCCGGCAGAACAATAGGCCTGTTTGTTAGAATATGCGGGCATATAGGAGTAAGTATTAAATTATTAAGCGTAGGATAAAGAATAGGTCCGCCTGCAGATAATGAGTATCCTGTTGAACCTGTCGGCGTTGAAACAATAATGCCGTCTGCCTTGAATATAGTTACATAGGCTTTGTTTATATATGTCTCAAAATCTATAATCCTTGCAAGGGCTCCTTTATTTACAACAACATCATTGAGCACAGTATATTCTGCAACCTTCTGAGTCTTTCTGAATACGCTTGCTGTCAGCATTATCCTCTCTTCAACAGATGATTTTCCTGATATAACTTTCTCCATTGCATCAAAAAGCACGTCTTTATGAACCTCTGTTATAAACCCTAGACCGCCGAGATTTATGCCGAGTATCGGGATTCCACTCTCGCATACAAGCCGCGCAACATTGAGCATTGTCCCGTCTCCGCCTAAAACAATTATTATATCAGCAAGGGAAGGTATTTCTTCTCGTTTATAGCCTTTTATGTTCAGCAGCGATGCTGTTGCGTCGTCTAAAAAGACGTCAATCCCTTTATCCTTAAGCCAGGGCAGAAGATCTTTCAGCATATCAAGCGGCTCAGGCCTTCCAGCCTTACATATAATTCCAGCTTTTTTCATCCATCCCCTCTATGGTTATATCTCTTGTATATTCATCTATAATATCAAATTTCACCCTTATAAAATCATCAGGAATCTTATTGAGCCGCTCTGCCCATTCAATCACGGTTATGCCCTCGCCATAAATATAGTCCCATATGCCTATCTCGTCAATATCAGCATCCCTGTCGATCCTGTAGAGGTCAATGTGATACAATGGCACATCAATATTGTATTCTACTACTATTGTAAAACTTGCACTTGCCACATCTTCCTCAGGAATATCCATTGCCTGCGCAATGCCCTTAACAAATGTTGTCTTTCCTGCGCCCATCTCTCCATACAAGCATACAACATTTCCGGATCTCAGGAGCTTTCCAAGATTAAAGCCTATTATCTTAGTCTCATCAACACTTCTGCTCAAAAATTTGAACTGCTTCATTGCACTGTCGAACCCATGAGGGAACAATCTTTTCGCTCATTCTCGGTCGTTCCGCCCTCCGAGGTATTTTGTCTCTCGATCATTTTAATTTCTCTACTGTCGGAATACCTGCCTGCCGGCAGGCAGGTCGGCAAAATGATGCCGCTCAAAGACAATTCCCTCATGTGTCTGAAAAATTCCAATAAATCCTCCCTGTCTTCCGGTTGGCCCTTTTGTATATCTGTATGAATAAAACCTGTCAGGATTGCAGTGAGTGCACTCCTGTGAAATCCACAGATTTTCTTCAGGTATGCCCATAGAGATGGCCTGATATTTATTTGCAGTTGCAAGATCAATATAAAAAATGTCATTTTTCTTTTTATAATAATCTCCAGAGCCTGTTGACTTCATGACCATTGCAAGCACTTCATATCCAACATTATAACAACACCATCTGATGCTCGGCCCAAAGGCAACCATAATGTCCTCCGGCACAGAATGAAACCTGTCGCATATCAATTTGATAGTATTCTTTAGAATCCCTTCAGCTGTTCCGCGCCAGCCTGCATGAACAGCGCCTGCTACACCCTGCTGTTTATCATATAAAAGCATTGGGACACAATCTGCAACCTGAATGCCTATTAAAATATTTTTTCTCTTTGTTATGACAGCGTCTGCAATCACCGGACTTAAATCATTTTCCAGCATCATAACCTTGCCGGTGTGTTTCTGAATTGGCAGATAGATATTGTTTTCTGAAATACCAATGTTTTTGAAAAGTTCAGTTGGATTACCGTTCAGCGGTTTAGTGGTGAAAAAAGCCTTTATGCTAAAGGCTTTAAGATTAAAGGGACTGATAATCATTTCCATAACAATGGAAATTAACATATTTCGTATCAGAAAAAAAAGCCTTAGAAGAATAAAAAACTATATTTGTTTTGCATATTTTAAGCTTTTTTTCCACCTCTTTAGCGCTGCAAAGTCATCTATGTCATACCATCTCGGCAGCAACGAATATCTTATTCCCTCCCTATCCGCAATAGAAACAGTCTCATCCAATACACTGTCGCTTCCCCATGTTATATTTTCAAAAATTGTATTGACCGGCTTCTTCATGCCTATCAAATAGTAACCACCGTCTTCTGACGGTCCTATTGTAAGGTCGGAAAAATCAAGCTGCTTAAACGCTTCTCTCAAAAAATCAAGAGGCAGATCAGGAATATCGCTGCCTGTTATTACAGTCTTTTTATATCCTTTTCGAAAAAGCCATTCAAACGCATTCAGCATGCGGTCACCCAGGTTACTGCCTTTTTGCGGCAAACAGGTCAATATTTTCAAAAAATCAGGTTTAGGAATCGTGCCTTCATAAAAGCCATAAAAATCTATATTGTTTAGTTTAAAAAAACCATAAACAGTGGAGCAAAGCATAAGTTTATACTCATTTAATGCAGCATGTTTACCTATTTCTTTAGCAAGTCTTGTCTTGACCTTACCATATTCGGGGATTCTGAAAAAGATTCCTAATGCAGATCTGTTATTCATCTCTTGCAGGAAAAAGCCTCTTTATCATAGGCTTAAAGGCAATAGGCAAAACCAATGCAGCAGAAGCTATCAAAATACCAAGGATAATCCCTTTCATGTTGCCTTTTAGTATCAACTCTCCCATTGAACTTCCAAATGCAACATAGGCTATACATGCAGGCAGCATAAAAATAAAGGTGCTCCAGAGGTAACAAAAAAATGTTATAGGGGTTATCCCAAAAAGGTAATTAAGAACAGGAAATGGAAAGATGGGAACTATTCTTGTAAATGCCACTGCCTTCCAGCCATGTTTTTCTACTCTTTCTTCAAGCCACTGCCATTGGGAATAATTAAAACGTTCTTTTATTGTATCACCCATTATATAGCGTGATAGCAAGAATGCAATAGATGCGCCTATGGTTGCGCCTGTTATAGAAAATAGGACTCCCCAAAAGGGTCCCCATAAAAAGCCTGCGCCGAGGGTTAAGGGAAGGCTCGGAATAAAAAGGCTTGGACCAATGGAATAAAGAAGGATAAACAGTAAAGGCGCTGAAAATCTGTATTGCTGTATAAATCCCAGTATGGATTCCGCAGAAAAATATCCGTGCCTTCTTAAATATGTAGAAATGATGATTAAAAAAACTACAGCGATACTTAAAAGCAATTTCTTGTTTAATCTCCGGCTCATAGAAAGTGAAAACCTGTTTATCCATTTTTTACCGGAAGAAACAGGTTTTTCCAACGGCTTTATTCCAGAAATAAATTCAAGTAAATGATATGCCTTTTTGCCGTTCTCCAAAAATCTGTTTTTACATCCCATGCAATAGGTGACGATAGGAATAGCTGAATTGGCGAATGAGTTAATCGGTGAGTGATCTGATTTTCGAACAGCCTTATCAGTAAATTCTTCAGACAATTTTTTTGATATAGCGTTTATACCTCCGCCCAATCCGCAGCATGATGGAATGGCTGATTCTTTTATTTCAGAGGCATAAACTCTTAGCTGCTCTTTTGCCTTATTCCTTATCTCCTCAAATCTGTATGCAGGACATGGATGGTGAAGGAAGACAGGCGAATCAGTAAATCGGTTAATTTGTAAATCTGAGACGGGCAGGATCTCGAGGATATGTTCAACCTTTATTTCAGGCATAAAGAGTGAAAAGATCTTTTGACAATTAGCACAGCCTGTGATAATGTGATTTATCTTATGTTTTTTTAGCCTTTCTCTTATCCTTTCTGATGCAGCCTTTACACTGTTGATATCTCCTATTTGATATAGAGGATCAAAACAGCAATCGAGGGCTATTCCGAGCTTTTTGTTTAAATGCCGGGTAAGGAGATTAACTATCCTTTTTACGATTTGAGGGCTCATGCCGGCCAGGGCACATCCAGGCCAGAAGACAGTATCTGATACAGAATAATAAGAGAATGGGAATCTATGACCTTTGTCAGCAAATTTACGGGCTGAATTTACTTTATCTTTCACGCCGTCAGAGATTAGGCCGCTCTTTATTAATTGATATTTTTTCTCTAAAAACGCCTCTGACGGAGAAAGTTTTTGTGGACATATATGTGTACAGGCATTGCAGTTTGTGCAGTAAAAGACATTTTCCTGTGCTTCAAAAATAATCTTGTCAGGCGCGCCATATTTACTTAAAAACGGGCATGCTGTCTTACATATATCACAAGAAATGCATCCTTCTGTAAATGTATCAATTACTGATGCTCTGCTCATAATCAAAATCCATTGGCATATGTTGACCTCGCTTGTTGCCGTAGAATCTCGAGGGACCAGAAAGAACATCCCATTCTGCTTCTTTAAAAATCTGTCTGCATTGTTCTACGGTCAAGCCCCGTTTCTGTTGCGTTTCTTTTTCTGTATCACGGGGATTTGCTCCTGTCTCTGCCCAGATGATATTAGCGCCGGAAGACACACCAACAACATTTGGCTCATGTGTACAATTGCCTGGTATGCTGTAACCGGTTGCAAGCCTGACAACAGCAAGAATATGCGCCATTCTTGACTGAGAAACCTGTCCATATTTTGCCAATCCTGTCCCTGAAATAGGAGTTCTGCGCATTGCTCCGCTAAACACAGGTTTTATATCTCGAGTAATAACTGTTTTTTCAACAAGTTCATCTGTTGAATGTTCAGAGCCTACAGGCTCAACGCATGTGCCTATAAGCAGGCCTGCCTCCATTGCGTTTTTGAAGGTTTGCAATCTTTTTTTAGGAGAAATCGTCGTGTCCCTCCCCTCTCCCATCCTTATTGCATGATAAATTCCTGTAAAACCCACATCCTTTAATCTCTTTGCCTCATTTTCAGAAAAATCATCTATATTTGCTATAAGGACCGTATCAGGTTTTAATGACATTCTTACTTCCTGAGATTTCTCAATAAATCTGTTAAATGGATATCCGGCTGTTGTCATAAGATATATGGCATTTGCTCCATCGGATTCAAATCCTTTTGCCCGTGCTACAACATCCTCGATTAGTAATTCTTCAGTCCCAGAAAACACACTATTGCATACGGCAAATGAACAAAACCTACAATTACGAGGACATGGAGATATATTCAGCCCAATCTGTGCATGAATTTCAGCGAGACTGCCGCACGCTTTATCACAGACCTGCCTTGCTGTAGACTGTATTAAAGACGAATCATAAGAAAACAAGGGGACATCAAATAACATAGCTATCTCATCTGGTTTGAGCAATTTACCCGATAACGCATTCTCAACGATTTTTCTGACCATGTTTTATCTATCCTCTTATTTTATTTATATAATTTTATAAGCCTGAAAGGACTGACGCCCAAAAGAAAAAGAATGGCTAACAGGACATTTCTTAAGCTCACAACTATTGGTGAAAAATAAAATCCTTTTTTAATGCGTCTTGAGGATGCTGTTACACTATATGGTAGATACTTTAGCCTGCCTAATCTTCTGAGCCTGACTGCCATATCAATATCTTCAAGAAATGGATATTCTCTAAAGCCGCCAATTGCCTCAAAAATATCTTTCTTTATGAATATAGCCTGATCTCCATAAGGCAGCAAAAACAGCTTTGCTCTCAGATTTGCAAAGGCTTCTACAAATCTCGTTGAGATAGAATCATCATCAAACTTCAGCCTGAAAAAACCACCAATATAATTCTTTTTGTCATTCCTGCCCCGTATCGGGGTACTGGGTAAACTCCAGCAGGAATCCAGCATTTCTGTAAAAATTGCTTTTGGATTCCCGTTTGCACGGGAATGACAATTAAATATTGAGTCAGCATGTAGAAATAATAATATATCTCCCTTTGATATAGAGGCGCCCCTGTTCATCTGGATGCCTCTTCCCTTTGGAGAATTTATGACAACTGCTCCTGCATTTAAGGCAATTTCCCTTGTCCTGTCAATACTTCCTCCGTCAACAACAATAATCTCAAGGGGGTCAAGTCTTTTAGCAGATTCTATGCAGGACCTTATATTTTCTTCTTCATTAATCGCAGGTACTATAACCGATAAAGATATTTTGTTCTTCAAACCCTTATCTGCCTTTTTCGAGCATTTCCTTATAAGGCCAGCCTGCTATTCCAGCTTCTAAAATGTATAGCCTATTTTCAGATATCCCTTTTGATTTCAGATAATCATAAGTATTGCCGGCGCCCTTTTTACCCCTTGGGCAGACAATTACAACATTGTCTTTTGAGCCTTTTACCTTTAGGATTACTGCATCAAGCCTTTTTTTCTCTTCTTCTGCCATTGCAGGGAATGCATTTGTTTCAATAGAGCCTTTAAAATAATGTTTCTCAAATTCTGACGCAGGCTGAATGTCAACAATGATAACAGGCTTTTTGTCTTCAAGCCATTGTTTGAAGACCTCAGGCTTTACATAATTTTCAGCAAAGGCTGAAGTTGTCAATACAAAGACAAATGCCATTATCATCAGAACACACTTTTTCATAAACAACCTCCGATATTAATTTCTTAACCGATCCAAACCGTTTTCTTGAAATCTTTCATCCCCTCTATAAGAATGAACATACCACCTGCCTGCCCTATTTTCAGTTTATCTTCTATTCCGTAATATTTAAGGCACGTGCTGCATGAATACATAGAAACACCCATCTGTTCTATCTCTTTAAGCAAGACTGCAATAGTCTCATCAACTGATGTAAGTTTAACCCCGGCATTTAGGAAAAATATTGTATCAGGCAGTTCCTTTGTCACCTTCATTGTCTCAAAGAATCCCTTCATTAAAATCTTTCCCAACTCTTCATCTTTTCCTATAACGTCTGAGCTTACTACAAAGAATATGCCCTTTTTTGATTCTTCCTGCACTTCACTGCTAACCGCTGACTGCTGATTGCTGACTGTTTCAGATACTTCACAGGGATACCCTTTAACTATCTTCACACGCCAGTACCCATCTTCTTTTAAGGTCTCTGAATAAAAGGCATTTTTTGAGGCAAACCTGCCAAGGTTGCTTACTGATGCCTCATTGTCAACGAGGACTTCTACAATGCCTTCATTTACTTTGGATAATTCCTCATCTGCCATAATCACAGGTTTTGGACATCCCAACCCTCTTGCATCAAGACGCATAAAATTCCCTCTCTAACTCTTTTTCTATAATCAAGCATAACTATTAAAGTGGGATTACTTCCAATAGTTAATTCCAATGTATAAACAGATACTTATAGTTATTGTCTATAAGACCGTATGCGGCGGCAAAACAATAGCAGTCTAAATGTAAATGAAGCGAAGGAAAAAATATTGGTTAGGCAGAAATCATTTGCAGCGACTCATATGCTGCGGTTAAATAATTCCCGTGTTGAAGTTCTCTGATAAAATCATCGCTATTATAGATGTCTTTTTCAAAGACTGTGGCTATTTTACCTACTTCTTCGATTGTATGGGCATCGCTGCCGCCAACTTCTTTTATACGATTTTGCTGTTTGCTGATCCAATTCCTGCAACTCTCATTCTCTGACGAATGATTTCTCCCGTTTAACATTTCTATTATCTCCGAATACTGAAGAATGTTTAACGTTACCGGCCTGCTACTCCGAAATGGATGCGCGGGGATAATCACTCCACCCTCTTTTTTTACCCATCTGTAAAGTTCCTCGGCTCTCATATCTCGAGGAATGTAATCAACAGGTCCGAATACTAAAAAGTCACCATCTGACGTTGTATATTCCAGACCTACAATTACACAGATTTCTGACTTATTAGCAATATCCTCGACCACAGGCTTTGAGGCTATGGTATCGTGATCAGTTATGCAAATACCATCAAGTCCTATTTCACGCGCCCTGCATAGAAGTTTCGGGATTTTGATTATGCTGCAAGGAGAGAAGTGAGTATGTATATGTATATCCATTATCATAGTTACATGATATGCCTTTGCTCTATTTGTTGTCAAATAGTTATCGCCGATGGAAAAGATTTTATACATAGGCATTATCTATTAGCAGAATCGACTTTGACTATGTTATAAAATATCCCATTATGAGATGCATTCTTATAATCCTCGACGGCCTCGGAGACAGAGGGCATGATTGTTTTGACGGCGCAACACCCCTTCAGGCGGCATATACGCCAAACCTCGATTATCTCTCATCTTTGGGAATGAACGGTTTATTTCATGCAACGATGCAGGGCATTCCGATGTCGAGCGAGACAGCGCACTTCATAATCTTCGGTTATGATGCCGGAGATTTTCCCGGGCGCGGGCCGATTGAAGCTATAGGTAAAGGTATAGATATCGGATATGACGATGTTGCTGTTTTGTGTCACATGTGCTATGTCGAGCAACGCCAAAACAACCTTATCCTCAAATGGGGACGGCCTGTTATCTCCGGCGATGAGTCCCGTATGCTTATGCATGAGATACAATCCTTTGAAACAAATGGGGTCTCGATCAACCTTATCCCTTCAAGCAAGATTGACGGATTCCTTGTTCTAAATGGCAATGCGTCTGAAAAAATCACTGATTCTGATCCTATCTATGAGGGAAAGCCATTGATGGAGATTGTTCCTATCTCTCAAAAAAAAACATCGCCTGCTTCAAAAAAGACCGCACATGCATTAAACAAATACCTTATCTGGTGTCACAAGATCCTCTCTGATCATCAGATAAACAAGAACCGCATAACAAGGGGGCTTCCGCCGGTCAACGCGATAGTTACGCAGAGAGCAGGGAAAAGGAAGAAATTGCCTGCCTTTAGGGAAATGTGGGGAATGCGCGGGTTATCCATATCCTCAGGCGCTATTTACTGGGGGCTTTGCAGCGAACTGGGGATTGATACAATCAAGGTTAAAGACACTGGCAATGTTGAGGAGGATTTAAAATATCGCCTGCGCCTTGCCAAAGATGCCGGAGATTACGATTTTATCCATGTGCATACAAAGATGCCTGACGAGGCAGGGCATACCAAAAACCCATCGTACAAAAAAGAGGTGATAGAAGCTATTGACCGCGCAATGTCTGTTGCAGTCAATGAGATTATACCAGACAGAGAAACCCTGCTTGTTGTTACTGCTGACCATTCAACAGCAAGTTCAGGCGCAATGATACACACAGGTGAAACAGTGCCATTAATGATGATTGGGAAACATGTGAGAAAAGATAAGGTTGGCAAATTCAACGAGGTCACTTGTCCGAGAGGGGCGCTCGGAATTATAAGAGGGAGAGAACTAAGGTATCTTATCCTTAATTTTCTTGACAGGGCAAAATTGCAGGGGCTCATGGATACGCCTGCTGACCAACCTTATTATCCAGGAAATTACAGGCCTTTGACACTTTAAAATGGACAAAAAACTTCTTGAAATTCTTGTTGATAAGCCTAATCTCGTGGCTGACCTTCCTGAATGGATGCTTCCCGGATCAGCGATTAATAAAATCAGAAACACTGAAAACACTGCTATAGCGGAGATAGCCGGAAGGGACAGTATTGCCGCTGTTATACGGGCATGCGAGACAAATGCTATAAAGGCAATTATTCCGACAATAGCTTATACAGGCACAGAATTCGGCAATTGGGATGTTACTTTTGAAAAGATAGTGTTGTTAAAGCGCCTCTTAAAAAACAGGAATGTCATTGTATTCAATCCTATTGTCCTTGGTTCTCCCAAATTCTGGTGGAAGCTGTGTGGAAGATATGCAATGCATATGTTTAAATCTTTCGGCTTTTATTCCCATTGCATAGGCTGTCACCTGTATCTGCATGCCATAAGGATACCCATCGCCAAAAAGTTAGGCTGTCATACAGTAATCGGCGGTGAAAGGGAGCTTCACGACGGAAAAATCAAAGTCAACCAGACAGGCGTTGCTCTGGATGCTTATATATCTTTTTTAGAAAAATTCGGCATAAAACTCCTGCTTCCTCTCAGACATGAAAAGTCAGGAGAAAAGATTGAGGAGATTATAGGTGAAACATGGGATGAGGGAAGAGGACAGCTTGAATGTGTGTTGAGCAAAAATTATCAGGAGCCTGACGGGAAAGTCCAGCTTTATGAAGATGCTATAAAGAGATTCTTGGATGAATTTGCAGTAAGAATTGCTGAAGATGCGGTTATAGGATATCTTGAAAAAATAGGGTCTTTCGTAAAAAAGTTGAAAGACACTACTAAGGAGAAAAAAACTGAACTATAATGTTGTCATACCCGCGAAGCCTGTCCCCGAGGACAGTAGTCGGGGAGCGGGTATCCAGCGAGCAAGCAACTACTTGTCCGCCTCAGCGGATCCGACGAGTCGGAAAAAGACTGGATTCCCGTTTTCACGGGAATGACGCATTTTGCTTACTCAATAGCAGTATTTGGACTTTATAAGTCCTTTTCAACTAAAATACGAAAGAACGAAAAAATAAAAAGCTAATTCCATAAACCTCAAAGAAGTTCGAAACAAAATAACCACTTAACTTAGCTAAATAATTAGCTTTTTTATATCTTGACAAAAAGTATTTTTATGGTAAGATTTGAATATAGAATTAATAAACTATTTAATACTTGCAATTTTGAGCTAATAACTATTCCGACAAAGCCAAATCCTTTGCGAAAAGGAGGCGGAAAGCGGCGGGTCTTCTTTTAGGAGACAGGAAGATGGCCGAGCTGCCTTTTTCTTCGGCAGCTCGGCCTTTTTTATTTTCAATGAAACTCCCCGCCGCAGAGACAGCGAGGTATCCAAAATCTCCCCGCCCTTGACAGGTTGTCCGACAATTTGGCAATCATTAAGTGGTAGAATAGATGTCAAAACATTCAAAAGGAGTGCAACAGATGGCATATATGCAGTCATACAAAGACCAAACATGGTTGCTTCCACCAAGCATAGAGGATCTTATACCG
>JACQXE010000073.1 GCA_016208915.1 Nitrospirota bacterium
ATAACTGTCCATTTAAACCTCCAGATAGCCTTTGACTCCGTCAAGCCTCTCTGGAGGTTTATCTTACTTAATTCTGCAAGGTCAAACCTTTTCAAGTCACACTGGTCAAACCAGTGGCTTACCTATCAGTGAGTTAGAAGTCATTTCCCCTAAGTTTATGATGAATGGGATAAGGCTTAAATCATGCCAAATCAAAAAAGGGAGGGCTGAATCAGCCCTCCCTTAAGAATCCTCACTAAAAGCAAATGTCTTTTTAATTTATCGTTATCGCCTTAGATTTTGTATTATTTCCATCCTTCATCTCTGGAACTGTTCCCTCTGCGTCTGCTGCACCAAAAATGTAGTATTTGCCCGGAGGTGTGTTAGCATCAATGGTGCAATTTGTACTCCCTGCATTCGAATTTCCTGCTGCAAGGGCTATCACTGCTCTGCTGCAATCAAGTGGTGGATCCCAAGGAAATAACTTAGTGTCAACAGACAGATAAAACTTGTTGGTAGATGCCCCTGCATCTCCTGTTCCGTTATTTTTTGTTGTATTACCTATTGTGATGGTTGTACCTGCTTTTGCAGTAGTTGGTGCCGTAAGAGCTGATATTATCAGATCAGCGCCTATCTTAATCGAGTCGCTCTTTAAGTTATTGATCTCGTTGGTCTCAGCAACTGCATTATCTGCATCTGCTATGGCTAAGATATAATAAGTATCTGCGTCTGTTATACCACAAGGAAGGGTTACAGATGTTGATCCTGTATTCGTTGCACCTGCTGCAAGTGACGGGATAGACCTGCTTCCAATATATTTATCTTCAGCGCTATATGTAGCATCTGTAGAGAAATAGAACTTTGTAGTTGATGCACCTGCTGTGCTTGTGCCCTGATTCTTGGTCGTATCATTAACAGTTATGCTTTGGCATGCCCCTCCGGTTGTTGGGACTGAGAAAGCAGAGATGATAAGGTCGGCATTATTTGAGCAGATAGTTGTAAAGCTCCATGTGCTGGTCCACGGGCTCTGGCCACAGGTATTGTTAGCACGAACTCGCCAGTAGTAATTTGTACAAGTATTCAATGGGGGCGAAACTGTCCACTGACTGTCCGTTACATTTGCAGACCTCACTACAATTGAACAACCACTATCACTGCATACCTGCACATCATAGAAGGTTGCTCCTGTTACATCACTCCAATCTAATGTAGGTGTCGTTGAAACTCCTGTCTGGCCATTCGATGGACTTATTAAAGAAGGCGTATTAGGAGTTGGACAGGATTCCGAAAAATTAGCAGTCACGGTTTTAGTCACATACGTGTTTACTGTACATTGATTGCCGCTCGTGCTGTCACATCCTTCCAATCTGTCAAAAGAATAGCCTATGTTCGGGCTCTCTGTAAGGACTACATTCCCAAAATCAGGAAGGCTCTCTCCACTCTCGAAATTATCAAAAAAATATGATGTAGATGTGCTTAGGTCTTTAATCTCCACATCATCAATATACCAGCCATCACCGACATTTTCATCACCATCCGAAGATAATCTGAACCTTATCTTTACTGATGATGTCTTATAGCTACTCAAGTCAATCTGCTCATATGACCAAGTGTTTTGAGTAGAACAGGCGATAGATTTTATCGTAGACCATGTAGAACCTCCATCTTGAGAAATCTCCACATACCCATGGTCCTTCTGCCAATCCCAATAATCACAGTCGGGAATGTCATGTTTATGCCAGAAGGTCAATACAGGAGATGTAGAAGCAGATAAATCTATGGAATTTGCAAGAGTTGCTGAGACATTTGTATTGGCTACATAATCCCCAGATGGACTATCAGTGAGAGAATAGGTAGGACTGCGATAAGTAGATGTAGTTAGCCCCCAATCATAACCGCTTACAAGCCATCTGCCAAGACCGCTCTCAAAAGTATCTGAAAAATAGGTCACCTCTGCCTGTGCAGGCAATACACCAGCACCAAGCAATAAGATTACTGCCATAACTCCTACACACAAACTTAAAATCATCTTCTTTTTCATGTTTTCCTCTCTTTTCTTCCCCATCCCAATTTCCTCCTTATAAAGATAGTTTTTAGTTTTTCGCCTCAGCGAGTCGCCTGTGGCGACAAGTTTATAGCAAAAACAGCTTTCAGCGGTCAGCTCCTTAAAGCCAGTTTCATGTTTTTAACTTGAATCTCGAAACAGATGTCTCATATATTTTTGACAGAAAATAATCTATATGGTAAATTTCAATAAATAATCTCATTAAGGAGACCGCATGAAACTACATGTAATAGTTGAAAAGGACGAGGCTGGTTATTATGTAGCTGAAGTGCCTGCACTCCCCGGATGTCTTTCTCAGGGAAAGACCTATGAAGAAGCTCTTGCCAATATCAAAGAAGCCATTGAAGGATGGCTTGAGGTAATGGAATCCAAACAGCCGTTTGACCCTTCCAGGCTTATTGAAGTCGCTGTTTAATGGCAAAACTAAAACTCTGTTCTGGTTCTGATGCGGCCCGAAAATTTCAGAAAGCCGGCTGGATTGCTGTCCGTCAAAAAGGCTCTCATGTAATGATGACCAAACCCGGGTATCAGTGGACATTATCCATACCCCAACATGATGAGCTTGGTCCTGGGCTGCTCCGTAAATTGATAAGCCAGGCAGGGCTTACGGTAGAAAAATTTAATGCTTTATAAAAGCTACTGCAAAGACCTCTCTGCCCCTATTGTCCCCCTAAAGACACAATTGTCAAAAGAAATACCATAAAGCGTTTTTCGGGGTGAAATAACCCCCTTATGAGTGAAATCACACCCCTTCTTCATTCATAAGTGTTAAATTTTGCCTTAAATTACAGCTTATTTCTTGTACGGCTTACTCTTTGACAATATTCAAGCAATCTTTATACCTGAACTCAAAATGCAGCATTATCTGTTTATAAAATTCATTAGCTTTCAGCCCTCAGCTCCTTAAAGACAGTTTTAAGTTTACAGTTTTTAGTAAATTTTGAAAGACAAAACTATTGCGCTTCTGCTCTGATTTTTGTGATATAATATTTTTATGAGTACGACCACAAAAGACATAGAACATATCAAGGAAATGCTTCCAATGCTCCCTGAGCCGGCTTTGCACGAGCTGCGGACTTTCATGGATTATCTTGCTGACAGGGAAAGAAGACGCAAAAAACTTGTTGAACGGGTTCTGAAGGCTGAACAAAATCCTGATACTGTTATGTGCAGTTCTGCTGAAGAATTCCTTCAGGCTATTGAAAGCGCAGAAGATGACGATCAAGCCTGACAAGGTTTTTCTTAAGCGCGCCAATAAACTTCTCAAAAAGAACCCCCAGTTAAAAAAAGCATACGCCGAGTTGTATGATAAGCTTTCGCATAATCCTTTTGATTCCACTCTGCATACGCATCCACTGACAGGAGAACTGAAAGGCAAATATGCCTGTTCACTCACATATGAGTTAAGAATAGTGTTCAGATTATATGACGACATTGTGCATCTCCTTGATATAGGCAGCCATGACGAGGTTTATTAACAGCAGAGCATTCTTACTCCAAAGACTCCTTACCCCATTTAGCCTCTCTTGATCCCCCCTAAAGACACAATTGTCAAAAGAAATACCACATACAAGCAACTCTTGTCAATGAAAAATAAGCGTTTTTCGGAGTGAAATCACACCCCTTCTTCACCCATGAGTGTTAAATTTTGCCTTAAATTACAGCGTATTGTCTTTAATTCTTACTCTTTGACAATATTCAAGCAATATTTATACCTGAACTCAAAATGCAGCATTATCTGTTTATAAAATTCATTAGCTTTCAGTCCTCAGCGTCCTTGAAAACAGTTTTTAGTTTTAAGTTTTTAGTTTTCTGTAAAAAACCTCTGGGAACAGGAAACAAGAAACTGGAAACTTTCCTTTATATTCCTCCCTGTGTTATCCTTAAGACAAGGAGATAAAAGATGCCTAAAACCATTGAAGCAATTTATGAAAATGGCGTTTTCAAGCCGGTATCCGCTGTTGACATACAGGAGCATGCAAAGGTACACCTTATTGTAGAGGAAGCTAAAAGCATAGCAAAGGCAACGAGCGGTATAATACCTGCAAAAAGCAAAAAGGCCGTGGATACAATTGCCCTTGAGCCTGAGTTTCTTCCTGAAGAGGCATAGGATTTGTACCTTCACGAGATAAATCTTGGCTCTAAGGTATTCATATCGGTATCTTCATGCTTGCCTCAAATGATCTAGATTTTAAAAGAGTAGACTGGCTTAAGCTTTATCTCCCTTCTGCTAATAAAATCTCATAGTTTGAAAAAACAGTTTTTAGTTTCTCTCGCAGCAGCTCTCCTCGGCGAGTCCGCCTGAGTGCGGACGAGTCGCCTGTGGCAACAAGTTTTTAGTTTCCAGTAAATCTTGAAAAACAAAAACCTTATCTCAATTGCTCCCTATCGAAAACAAAAAAGGGCAGTATTAACCACCCTTAAAATCTATGACTTAAAATGCTTTCTTACAGCCTTGCCCATTTTATAACACATGGATATTAAAAGTGTAAAGTTTTTCGACACTTTTAGTATTGAACTGATGGACTGATGTTTAAATCTCAGGAACAACCTAACAACGCAGAAACAGTATCCAATATCTTTTCTGCTGCCTCGTCTTTTGTCATAAGCGGCAAGGGAGTTTCTTTATTCTTCTCGATAATCGTTATCTTATTCGTTTCCACATCAAAACCTGATCCGGCAGAGGTTACGTCGTTGAAAACAATGATATCAACATTCTTTTTAATCAGCTTTTTTTTCGCTCTGTCTATTTTCATTCCGGTCTCTGCTGCAAAACCAACGATAAAGGGTCTCTTCTTTAATTGTCCTATCTCGGAAAGTATATCAGGAGTATTTCTGAATCTGATATCCATCTCAGCATGTTTATTCATCTTGTCCTTCTTTTTTACATCCGGCGTAAAATCTGCAGGCGCTGCTGCCATGACAACAATGTCTGAATTTTGAATATGACTAAAAACAGCATCTCTCATCTCATTGGTTGTCTCTACAGATATAAATTTATTCAGATTATGCGGCGGCCTCAGAGCGGAGGGTCCGCTTATCAGCACAACATCGGCGCCCCTTCTTATGCATGCGCCTGCAATAGCATATCCCATCTTTCCTGACGACCTGTTAGAGATAAATCTTACAGGGTCAAAATATTCACGTGTCGGCCCTGCGGTGACTATAACTTTTTTTTTTTTGAAAAATCTTTCTTGCTTAAAGCTGATTTTACTGCTTCAATAATTTCACTTGTTTCAGCCATCCTGCCTGTTCCCTCTTCGCCGCATGCAAGCTCACCCTTTTCAGGTCCGATCTGAATAACACCATGAGACAAAAGGCGCTTGAGGTTCTCCTGAAATATTGGATTTTCATACATCCGCCAGTTCATTGAAGGCGCAATAACCACTTTACCTCTGAAAGAAAGCAGACATGTGCTTAAAAGATCATCGGCAATGCCGTTTGCAAATTTCCCTATTATGTTTGCAGTGGCAGGCGCAATAACCATAAGGTCAGCATCTCTTGGAAGTTTTATATGTGTCATTGGAGAGTCAAAAAGGCCTGAATAGACCTTGTTACCGGATGCGATTTCAAGCGAGAGAGGGGTTATGAAATTTTTTGAGGCATCAGTCATTATAACTGTAACAGACGCCCCTTCATCTTTCAGTCTTCTGACTAAATCAACTGTCTTGTAAGCAGCGACTCCGCCGGTTACACCGACAAAAATACTCTTATTCTTCAGCGCCTTCTTCCTGTTTTTCACTAAAAAGCTCTTCTAATGCAGCTTTGTCCTTTGACTCTTTCTCGTGGAGATATATCTTCAGGTCTTTCTCAAGCTCGGTAAGCTCTTCAGGAGCCATTGCCTTTCTCTTTTCTTCAAACAATCTCTTATAGTCGAATTTCTTTGCCTCTTCCTTTGCCTTTACAGCGCTTTCTCCGACAACAAATTCAATCTTGCCTGCAAGCGCCTCTTCAAGAGCTATTGTAGCTACCTTTCTGGATTTTGTCTGAACCCTCGGTTGCGCCCCAAAAGAAAGTTCCCTTGCCCTCTGGGAAGCTATCATTATGAGCCTGTACCTTCCATCGATATTCTTGTCCTCGATCTCCACTGGAAGTGAAATAATATCCATTTATCCTCCTGATCTTTTTGCCTCAGCGTCTCCTCGGCGACCCGCCCAAGGCGGGAATCCGTTGAGGTGAAAAAATTTTTCCTTTATCCATAATGGGTCTATTTTTTCCGTGCGCACCTTCTCAGAGATTACTATAGATTTCAATCCCTCAAGCGCATCTTTAAACCCATCGTTAATTATAACATAATCATATTTTTTATAGTCCCTTATTTCCACTAATGCCCTTTTAAGCCTGGTTTCTATTTCTTGTTTGGAATTAGACATCCGCAGATGAAGGCGCTTTCTCAGGGTTTTCATCGAGGGAGGAAGTATAAATATATAAACCCCGCCTGAGTAATTCTTCCTGAGCTGTTTTGCACCCTGCACGTCTATATCAAGAATGACATCTATTCCTTTATTTAGCATTGATTCCAGTTTTTTTCGAGATGTGCCATAAAGATATCCGTGAACCTTTGCCCACTCCACGAATTCGCCTCTCTCAATCATTTTGAGAAAAATATCCTCACTGATAAAGATATAATCCCTATTATTTACCTCGCCTTGCCTCATGGGTCTTATTGTATATGAAACAGAGTGCCTGAGATTAGGAAGAATCAGACTCAGTTTCTGACATAGTGTAGTCTTGCCTGCGCCTGAAGGCGCTGAGACAATGAAAAGGTTTCCTCTATCCCTCTTCAACTGTGGTCACCTTTCCTTCAAGGAACCGCTGCGTAATGGTCTCAACCTGCAAAGCGCTAAGTATGATGTGGTCGCTGTCTGTGACTATTATGGAGCGTGTTCTCCTGCCCTCTGTTGCATCAACAAGTTTCCCCTGCTTTCTTGCCTCCTCACGAAGCCTTTTTATCGGAGCTGAGCCAGGGGTTACTATTGCAACAACCTTTGATACAAAAACCACATTTCCAAATCCGACATTTACAAGGATATTTCCTAAGTCACTTTTTTTCATAAAAACCCCTCGTACTACTGTATATTCTGTGCTTGTTCTCGCATCTTTTCAATCTCAACCTTCATATCGATTGTAATATCCAGTATCCTGTGAGCAGCTGTTTTTGCCGCAATGGTATTAACTTCCCTGTTAAGTTCCTGTAACAAAAAATCAAGTCTTTTTCCTATTGTATCACCATTAGAAAGAATTTTTCTGAGGTGTTTCAGGTGGTTCTCTATCCTTGTCAGCTCTTCTGTTATATCGCTTTTTTCAATCATAATGACAATTTCCTGTTCAATCCTCTCTCTGTCGAACTCCACAGAGCCAAGAAGACTCTGTAGCCTCTCATGAAATCTCATCCTGCAGTCAGAAATCACCTCAGGCCTCAGGGAAAGGATTTCCCTCAGCATGGATTCAAGCCTTTCTGCCCTCTGAGTAAGGTCTTGCGCTAAAGCCCTCCCTTCATCAACCCTCATTGTCTCGAGCTGCGCCATTGCATCCCTGAATGCTTCGTTTAAAGAACTGGTATCATATTCAGGCTCTTCTGTTATGAGGAGTTCCTTATAATTGTTCAATAGAGTATCGATACCTATTGTGCCCTGCAATGAAAGCTCAGACTTTAACGCATTAAGGCTGTTGCATATCTCTTTTGCAAGCAAAGTATTTGGTTTGAGACTTATCTTTTCACCGCCCTTTATCGCTATCAGTATATCGAACTTACCTCTCGAAAATCTTTCCTTGAGCATATTCCTTAACAGCATCTCGTGGCCATTGAAACCAGTTGTTATCTTTATAGAGATTTCCATAAACCTGTGGTTCAGAGAACGTATTTCAACCCTGAATCCGTCTTTTTCTGAAGCGCCAAACCCTGTCATGCTCTGTATCATGGTAAGGTAAAATATAAAATAGTTTGCATATTTAGTCAATTAATATTGATATAATTGCTGTATGAGGAAATTACCTTTGCTTTTTGTATTAGCAGCCCTTGCAGTGTTACTCATAATAATCAAATCCGACCTCAATGCATTTGATGACTACAGACAGAAACGGCAAAGAATGGTAGAAAATGACATAAGAGGAAGAGGGATCAAGGACAAAAGAGTGCTGGATGCAATGTCGAGAATCGAGAGACATCTCTTTGTAGATAAGGGTTTGATGCACAGGGCATACGAGGACAATCCCCTCCCAATAGATGAAGGACAGACAATTTCCCAGCCTTATGTCGTTGCACTCATGACAGAGGCATTACGGCTTAAACCAACAGACAGGGTGCTGGAAATAGGGACTGGTTCGGGTTATCAGGCAGCGGTTCTTGCAGAGATTGCATCAGAGGTCTATACAATAGAGATAAGAAAAAAACTTGTTGAAAAGTCTGAGAATCTATTAAAAAGCTTAGGATACAGGAATATCAAAGTGAAACATGCTGACGGCTATTTTGGCTGGGAAGAACATGGACCTTTTGATGCGATAATAGTGACTGCTTCAGCAAACCATATACCTCCGCCATTGATAAGGCAGCTAAAGGAAGGAGGCAGTCTTATCATTCCGCTGGGCAGCACTGTATATTTTCAGACACTCACGTTAGCTACTAAAAAGAAAGGGGAACTCGATGTACTTCAGATGACCTCAGTAGCATTCGTCCCGATGACAGGAGAAGTGCAGAAAAAGAAATAAATGGTATCTGAGCGAAATACTATATCCTGTCTCTATTTATTTGATACGATTCAAAGCAAAAAATGCGAATACATACATTATCGCACCTGCAATAATAACTATCTTAAACCCTGCTGATAAAGCCAACATGACAGCCAAAATCGGCGCAAGAACAGAAAAATAGCCATTTACTGCCCATGCCCATGGGACCAGCTGCGGATTGTTTTTGCTAAGACGGGAAAGTCCAGATGGAAAAGGTATTCCCATAAGAATGCCGGCCGGCATCAAGACAAGAAACACAAAAAATATCTTTGTATTCAATGAATACGGATAGATAATACCCATCATCCGAGGCAAAAAGAGGCCGTATAACAGAATTATCAGAGAAAGCACAATGATCACACGGGGTTTATGCAGCAGCTTAAAATGCTGGCTCAGCAAACTTCCGATACCTGAACTTATAAGCATAGATGATATAACAGATGCAACAGCATAAGGCGGATTTTCGAGTAGAAGTATCATCCTCTGAATAAAGGAAATCTCAACAAACATAAAACCAATTCCAAGGAGTGCAAAATATGAGAGAGAAAAGATAAGACTGCTGTTAACAGAACTGCTTCCCCTCAGTTTTACAGCAGGTAGAAGTATCAACAATATGCTTAAAAACATCACCTGCAAAAATATAACAGGCAATAGATAGCCCTCCTCGATAAAGTACTGCCATTTACTACCCATCAGTCTGTATATCTCCCTGATATTTCCGAGTTTCAGATAATAATGGAAAAATGGATTTTCATCATGGACAGGCCTGATGTCGAATATATAATCCTCATTGAATCTGTCTCGTGTTTCACTGGATATAAGGCTGTTGAATGCATCAAAATATTCATTCGAAGGCATCCTGATATATAAATTCGTTTCACTCTCTGAAATACCCGGATAATAAAGCAGGTCAAATCTTCTTGTGCCTGCAAAGTTTCTCATAGTGGTGATATCATTTTTTGATAATTCAGACATCTTGACAATAATGGTTATAGTTCCCCAACTTCTCAAAGCTGCTATATGCCTGCCGGGGTCTTTAATCCCCAACTCTTCCAAGGCAACTACAACCGTATTAATCAGTCTGAGCTCAGTTCTCGGAGGAGGAATGATGAAAAGGTTAAGCGCCAATATGCCATCAATATTCAGATGGCTGAGATATTCTGTAAATGCCTCGACCGTAAATCTGTAATCCTCTGAAAATCCAAAAGAACCGGAAGGCATTGATCCCATGACAGATAGATCAATGATGTCAAATTTTTTATTGAATGAAAACAAATAGCCCCTCCCTATTCCTGCCCATGTATTATTGCCATAAATATCAGATGAAAATCCTCTCGAATATTCTCTTACTGCCTTTATCATAACTGGATTTGAATCTATTTTATAAATATCTCCTGCCTTGTAATATTCTGCGATGAGCGCTGTAAGCCCTCCTTTTGGTTCGAGTATGAGCACACTGTTTTTTCTGGACAGTTCATAAGGCAGGGCCGAAGGAAGGTATCTGATAAATCCAAGAGCGTCTTTACTACTGTATTTTGTCATAGCGTATATCTCTCCTGCATCCACTGAAATGCCTACCTGCTCAGGAAGGTCTTCAAGGTATTTAAAACTCAATCCGGGCGCAAACCTTACTGCCGGGCTTCTGAATATGTCAACTCGTGAAAAAGGGCTTTGATATGTTCTTAAATGTTCTGCTCCGGGAAACTTCATTGCAACCTGAAAAGGTTTAAACGCAGATATTTTTTGCCCTATGAATGCAGGATTAAGATACAGGATAGTCAGATTGACAAGCATAAAAATAATAGATATGATCTTTACTCTCCTGCTTCCAAAGATCAACAGGGAGATTATCGAGAGAGATGATACAATGAATACGATTCTCTCCGGTCCTCCTGAGGATAACAGATAAAGTACCAGCATAGAGCCTGTTCCTGCGCCTGTAAGGTCTGCTCCGTATATAAGCCCTGTATTGCCGGGGATTGTTGAAAAAGCTGTTGCTATAATCAATCCGAAAAAGAAAAATGGGAGTGATAAAACTATGTAGTAAAGTGTAATATAAAAAATCTGTATCCTATCCCACGAAAGCCTTGCAGGTTCAAATGGAATGAGATTTGTAATAAGATAGCTCAATGGAATGCATATGCTTAACATGAGGAGGTAAAGAGGAATATTTCGAAGGTTTCTGAGTGCTGGATAAACCGAGAGGATTGTGCCGCTTACGCCGATGCCAAGCATAGCTATACTGATTACCATAAAGGCAAAGTGATACCACAGAGATATTGAAAACATCCTGATAAGCGCTATTTCATAAGAAATGCTTGAGAGAGAGGCAAAAAAGATAGCAGTTATTATGGCACGTGATTTTTCCATCTGCTATAGAAATTATAACTCATAAATCAACGGTTAGCATTAGGGCAAACTACCTCTTTGAAAGATACTAAGACGGCTATAAGTAAGAATACATTCTTGTCATTCTCCGGCTTGGAGACTGTGTCACAATTGTCATCCCGAACTTGTTTCGGGATCTCAATGAAATATAACATCTTGAAAATACGAGATTCTGAAATAAATTCAGAATGACAGTCTAGGCATTTTCAGGATTGCGACACAGCCTCTTGACCGGGGAATCCAGAAAGGCTTTGGATGCCCGATTAAAAACTTCGGGCATGACGTTAAAATCATGATGCATGTATTCTTATTAATGACCGCATTAGTATTGCTGCCAAAGAAAAAATTCGTCTAAAAATAAAGAACCCTGCGGCAAGACCGCAGGGAATTATCGAGTTAAAAAGAGATTAAATATTCCGAGAAATGTCTTTGATGCAGAGTCATACTGTCTGATATAAAAATCATGGGTATATTATTTGTTGATATTTTTACTTTCCAGTAGGAAAACAGAGCATGTGAAGCCAAAGGGAGTGGAAAAAGGTTAAGATAGCTAACCAAGTCATCATAAAATAGCAAAATCTTGGAATCTGTAATATAATATATTCCAAAATTCAATATTTCATT
Organism: Nitrospirota bacterium; assembly: GCA_016208915.1. Lineage (GTDB taxonomy): Bacteria > Nitrospirota > Thermodesulfovibrionia > Thermodesulfovibrionales > UBA1546 > JACQXE01. The sequence continues at coordinate 11,786 of JACQXE010000073.1, forward strand.
GGAGGGAGTTATGGTTAAGATTTATTATGATAAAGATGCAAAACTGAGTTTCCTTAAAAACAAGAAGATCGTTGTTGTAGGATACGGCAGTCAGGGACATGCCCATGCTAACAATCTTCAGGAAAGCGGGATGAACATAACAGTGGCTGAAAAAAAAGGAAGCGCAAACTGGGAAAAAGCAGTAAAGGCAGGTTTCAAGGTTCTCACAGCATCAGAGGCTGCCAAAAATGCAGATGTTATAATGATGCTCGTTCCTGATGAATATGCTGCTGATATATACAGAACAGAAATAGCGTCTGTCATTAAAAACAGTACGTATTTAGGATTTGCCCATGGCTTTAATATCCATTTTGGCCAGATAGTTTCGCCTGATAATGTAAATGTGTTTATGGTGGCTCCTAAGGGACCCGGGCACCTCGTAAGGTCAGAATATACAAAAGGAAGCGGAGTTCCATGCCTTATTGCAATACATCAGAACCCGTCAAAAAACACAAAAGATATCGCACTTGCCTATGCCTCTGCAATAGGTGGCGGAAGGGCTGGTATTATTGAAACAACTTTCAGGGAAGAGACAGAAACAGATTTATTTGGCGAACAGGTTGTACTTTGCGGAGGACTGACATCTCTGATTCAGGCTGGTTATGAAACGCTCGTGGAGGCAGGATATTCCCCTGAAATGGCTTATTTTGAATGTCTCCATGAGGTAAAACTCATCGTTGACCTCATATATGAAGGCGGCATCTCAACAATGAGATATTCGATAAGCAACACGGCACAATTTGGCGATCTGACAAGAGGGCCGAGAATCATCACGGAAGAGACCAAAAAAGAGATGAAAAAGATACTTGGAGAAATCCAGTCCGGAGAATTTGCAAGGGAATGGATTCTCGAATGCAGGGCAAACAAGCCTGTATTTAATGCCCTCACAAGGCATGGCGAAGAGCATCCTATCGAAAAAGTCGGCGGAAAACTCAGGGCTATGATGCCATGGCTAAAAAAGGGAAAACTTGTAGATAAGTCAAAGGCATAAAGACAGTGACAGTGACAAGTGTCTGTAAAATATTCCTTATCTGACACTGACACAAATCACTGACACTTTAAGAGAGAAATGATGAAACTCGCATCTGAGGGTTATCCTTATATAATCTTTTTCGCGATTGTCACAGTTATCGCTTTTTTCATAGCTGGAATATGGCTAGCCCTTTTACCATTTGTATTAACCATTTTCATGCTCTTTTTCTTCCGCGACCCTGAGAGGAAGATTCCAGAAGGAAAAGGAATATTTCTATCTCCTGCTGACGGCAAGATAATTCTGATACAGGATATCCGTGAAGATAAATTTCTGAAAGACAATACAACTGAAGTGAGCATCTTCATGTCGCCTTTTAATGTCCATGTAAACAGAGCGCCGTGCGATGGGGTTGTTGAGTCTGTTGTGCATACAGCCGGCAGATTCCTCTCTGCATTCAGACATGAGGCGTCTTTGCAGAATGAAAACATTGCGATGCTTCTGAATACAAACGAAAGGAAAGTCCTTGTACGGCAGGTGGCGGGATTTCTCGCAAGAAGGGCGGTATGCAGGGTAAAAGCCGGCGACAAACTAAAACGAGGTGAAAGATACGGTATTATAAAGTTCAGTTCGAGGCTCGATATTTACTTACCCAGGGAGGCTGATATTAAGGTAAAATCAGGGGAGAAGGTGAAAGCAGGAGAGACTGTTATAGGGGTCATTAAATGAGAAAAGGCATATACATACTTCCAAACAGCCTTACAATGTGCGGTATGTTTGCAGGATTTTACGCAATACTTGCAGCAATAAAAGGAGATTTTGTTCATGCTGCATGGGCGATAATAGTCGCTGATATCTTTGACGGACTTGATGGCTGGATTGCACGGCTTACTCACAGCACAACAAGATTCGGGATAGAACTGGACTCCTTATCAGATCTTGTTTCCTTTGGCGTTGCGCCTGCTGTTATAGCTTTTAAATGGTCACTCATATCATTCGGAAGAATCGGTTGGGCAGCAGCGTTTCTGTTCGTTGCGTGCGGGGCATTGCGGCTTGCACGATATAATGTGCAAATGGGATCCGCTGAAAAAAAATCATTCACTGGAATGCCCATACCAGGAGCAGCAAGTGTTCTCGCTGCAACAGTCATCTTCTACAATGCGATGGACTGGCCAGGACCAAAAAGCATATTTATACTCCTCCTCACATTCTTGCTTGCGATCCTAATGGTGAGCACACTCAGATTCCACGGTGCAAAAGAACTTGACTTCAGAAAAAGGAAACCATTTTGGATACTCGTAACTATTGCTATAGTATTTGCCGTAATAATAATGCATCCTGAGATTGCGCTCTTTGTCTTTGCAATGCTCTATTTAATTTTAGGTATAATAGAGAATATGTATCTTTATCTATTAAAAAGGAGAGAGTCCGAGCAGAAAACCTAAACTGTCATTCCTGCGAAAGCAGGAATCCAGAAAAATAGATTCCGTGTCAAGCACGGAATGACAACAAGTATGGTGGTAAAAATGAGAATAGTCAAGATATTTGATACAACCCTTCGTGACGGAGAACAGTCTCCGGGCGCTTCAATGAATGTTGAGGAAAAGCTTCAGGTTGCAAAACAACTTGTAAGGCTTGGTGTTGACATCATAGAGGCAGGATTTCCTATTGCATCTGAGGGCGATTTTGAGGCTGTAAACAGGATAGCCAATGAAGTAAATGGGGCTGTTATCGCAGGGCTTGCAAGGGCAAAAGAGGCGGATATTAAAAGGGCATGGGAAGCTGTTAAAAATGCGCAGCATAAGCGGATACATACATTCCACTCAACTTCAGATATACACCTGCAATATCAGTTCCGCATAAGCCGGGAAGAGGCGCTAAAACGGTCTGTCGAGATGGTCAGGTACGCAAGAAGCCTGGTAAAAGATGTTGAATTCTCACCAATGGATGCCACAAGAACTGAACTCAGCTATCTGCTTGAGGTAATTGATGCGGTCATTGAGGCAGGAGCTTTAACTGTAAATATCCCTGACACTGTCGGATATACAACCCCTGAAGAGTTCGGCAAAATTATAAGGGCAATTAAAGAAAGAATCAATGACAGGGCAGTGATCTCTGTTCATTGTCATAATGACCTTGGACTTGCAGTTGCAAACTCGCTCTCTGCGGTCTTTAATGGCGCGGGACAGGTTGAATGCACGATTAATGGCATAGGAGAGCGCGCAGGGAACTGTTCGCTGGAAGAAATTGCAATGGCATTAAGGACAAGAAAGGACTTCTTCAATGCCGATACAGATATAAACACAAGAGAGATAATCCGTTCAAGCAGGCTTATAACAAAGATAACAGGGATACCTGTACAGCCCAATAAGGCAATAGTAGGTGCAAATGCATTTGCCCACGAGTCAGGCATTCATCAGGACGGCCTGCTAAAGGAAAAAACAACATATGAAATTATAAGACCTGAAAGCATCGGGCTTCAGAGCACAAGACTCGTCCTCGGAAAACACTCCGGAAGACACGCATTCAAAACAAGGTTAAAGGAATTAGGTTATGACCTGAGCCCTGAAGAGGCAGAGAGCGCATTTATGAAGTTTAAACATCTTGCTGATCAGAAAAAAGAGATTTATGATGAAGACCTGGAGACGCTCGTTTCAGAAGAGGTTGCCAAGATACCTGAGATATATAGCCTTGTTGACCTATCTGTTTTGAGCGGTTTAAAGAAAAAACCCAAAGCCATTATCAAGATGAGGGTAAAAGGCAAAACAGTTCAAAAAACAGCTACTGGCGACGGACCTGTTGATGCAACTTATAAGGCAATTGCATCTTTAACCAAAGCTAAGAGCAATCTCTTGAAATTCGAGGTAAAGAGCATAACAGGCGGGACAGACGCCCTCGGAGAGGTCATTGTCTCACTTGAAGAAAAAGACAAGACAGTGAGAGGGCACGGCGCTGACACAGACATAATCGTAGCCGCAGCAAAGGCATACATCAATGCGCTGAACAAACTAGCGGTAAGGAAAAAATAGTTAGATGAAATTTAAATAAAAAGGGAATAATGGCATTTTTGATTTATTTTATGGTGTAATATTTCTGTGATAGCTGAGAAGAATTTACTTAAAAATAGGCGTGAATACCGTAGATACCCGATATCAGCAACTGCGTTATTTAAGGTCAAAAAAGAGAAAGACACAGTTCAATTTGAGACATCAATTTCTAATATCTCACAATCAGGATTGGGTGTATACTCTTACGTTCCTATAGATGAAGGCACTTCTGTATCGATTGAGATTACATTTATAGCCATAAACGGATTTGAGCAGAAGGACACGTTAGAGGGCAGGGTTATCCATTCATCTAAATTGGGGGGCATCTATTATACCAGTGTTGCTTTTAATCAAGAATTAAATCCTGTCACACAACCCTTTTTATATAACCACTTCTGGAAAATAATAAATTGGGGTTGAAATATTCATAACTAACCCTACCCTTGTCAATCCTTATTTAAGACAGATATAATACTTTAAAAGCATTTTGGGGAGAGCATATGACCATTACAGAAAAAATACTCGCTGCTCACACCGGCAAAAAAAAGGTCGAAGCAGGCGAATTGATTAATGCAAGGGTTGATCTGATACTTGCAAACGACATCACCGCGCCCATTGCGATTCAGGAATTCAAAAAGACAGGAGCCAATGATGTATTTGACAGAAACCGCATAGCCCTTATACCCGACCATTTCACGCCCCAGAAAGATATAAAGGCTGCCGAACAATGCAAATTGCTCAGGGATTTTTCTAAAGAATACAATCTGAGCCTCTATTTTGAAGTCGGAAGGATGGGCATTGAGCACGCCCTTCTGCCAGAGCAGGGGATTGTAGTTTCAGGAGATTTGGTAATCGGCGCTGACAGCCACACATGCACATATGGCGCGCTCGGCGCATTTGCAACAGGCGTTGGCTCAACTGATGTTGCTGCTGCAATGGCAACAGGCGAATGCTGGTTCAAGGTCCCTGAGTCAATGAGATTTACATACTACGGAAAGCTGAACAAATGGGTTGGCGGAAAGGATTTGATTTTACATACCATAGGCGACATCGGGGTTGATGGCGCATTATACAGGGCTATGGAATTCGGGGGAGAGGTGATAGAGAATCTTCCAATGTATGGAAGGTTAACCATGTGCAATATGGCGATTGAGGCTGGCGGCAAAAATGGCATCATAGTGCCTGACAAGGTTACAAAGAAATATGTTAAAGCAAGGGCAAAAAGAGAATTTAAATTCTATAAGTCTGATAAAAGCGCTAAATATATTGAGGTCAGGGAGTATGACTGTTCAAAGATACCTTTGACTGTATCCTGCCCTCACCTGCCGTCAAATACAAGGCCTGCTTCTGAGTTGTTCGAGATCACGATTGATCAGGTGGTAATAGGTTCGTGCACAAACGGAAGGCTCGAGGATTTAAGAGAGGCTGCAGAGATAATCAAAGGCAGAAAGGTAAATCCGAATGTAAGAATGATTGTGATCCCTGCAACCCAGCAGATATACAAACAGGCTTTGAAAGAAAAACTAATAGATATATTCATAGATGCTGAAGCTGTTGTATCAACGCCAACATGCGGCCCATGCTTAGGAGGCCACATGGGGATCCTTGCAAAAGGAGAAAAGGCGCTGGCAACAACCAACAGGAATTTTGTAGGAAGGATGGGACATCCTGAAAGCGAAGTCTATCTTTCAAATCCTGCAGTGGCAGCAGCATCAGCAGTGCTCGGAAGGATTGGAACGCCTGAGGAACTGGGATTATAATGTCACCGGAAGAAAAACTCAATGCATTAGGGATAGAATTGCCGGAGATCCCGAAACCTCTGGGCTCTTATATACCGATAGTAAAAACAGGCAACCTTGTGTTTCTCAGCGGGATGCTGCCTTTAACAGACGGCAAACTCTTAAGGCAAGGGAGAGTCGGCGAAAAAGTATCTGTTGAAGAGGCTTCAGAAGACGCAAGAACCACTGCTATAAATGCACTTGCAGTTCTTAAGTCAAACATCGGAAGCCTTAACAGAGTCAGGCGCTGCATAAAAATTACAGGTTATATATCGTCATCTTCTGAGTTTACAGAACAGCCAAGAGTGCTCAATGCTGTTTCTGATCTGATGTTCGAAATATTCGGCGAGGCCGGAAGACACGCAAGAGTTGCTGTAGGGGTTAATGTCCTTCCCTTGAATTCTCCCCTTGAGATCGAGTTTATCTTTGAAATATCATAGTGTATCAAACCCATGTCTAAACCTTTTGTTGTAATAGTCGGAAGGACAAACGTCGGTAAATCCACCCTCTTTAACAGGATTGTCGGCTCTCATACCGCAATTGTTGAAGACATCCCTAATGTCACGCGGGACAGAAATTACATGGAGGCAGAATGGGAAGGCAAGGCTTTTGTTGCTGTTGATACCGGAGGTTTTTATCCCGAACCTGTGGATGATATATTCATGCAGGCGAGAGAGCAGGCCTTGTTTGCAATCGAAGAGGCAGATGTCATAATCCATCTCCTCGATGCAAAAGAAGGACTTACGCCTGCAGATATAGATCTTGCGCAGACATTGAGGGCGTCAGGCAAAACTGTATTGTGGGTTGTCAATAAAATAGACGGTCCGACAAGGGAAAACAGACTCTATGACTTTTACAAACTGGGTGTTGATGAACTACTGCCTGTATCAGCAGCCACAGGCTATGAATTCAGCGAGCTTATGGACAAGATTGTATCCTTACTGCCTTCTGCAAGCAAAGAAGAAAAAGGACATCCAAAAATTGCTATTGTTGGAAAGCCAAACGTAGGCAAGTCAACACTTGTGAATGCGCTTCTCGGAAAACAGAGGATGATAGTCAGCCCAATTCCCGGCACAACCCGGGATTCTGTTGATTCAATCTGCACCTACTATAAAAAGAAATACCTCATCATAGACACTGCAGGGATACGGAGAAAAAGCAGAACAGGATTGTCTGTCGAGAGATTCTCTGTGGTAAGGGCAATAAAGAGCATAGAGAGATGCGAGGTGGCATTGATAGTTCTCGATTCAACAGAGGGTATAAACGAGCAGGATCAGAAGATTGCAGGTATTGTTGAAAGTTACGGGAAAGGCGCTATATTCTTACTGAACAAATGGGATATTATCCCTGACCCTGAGACGAACTATAAAAAGCTTCTCTCAGAGGTTGAGCGCAAGATGTGGTCTCTCAATTATGCGCCTGTAATAACAACCTCCGGGATAGAAAAAAAAAGGATTACAAAAATATTCCCTGTAATTGATGAGATCATCGCTGAAAGAAAGAAAAGGATTAACACAGCAGAGATGAACAGACTAATGAAGAATATTCTATCGAGTGTTCCATTGCCTCTGCACAGAGGTAAGCAGGTAAAGATTTTTTATATGACCCAGGTTCAGACAGAGCCTCCCTCATTTGTAATCTTCTCAAACCATCCTGAGAGCTTAAAAGAGCCTTATTTAAGATACATAGAAAAATCCATAAGAAGAAATTTTTCTTTCAAAGGAACTCCGATAAGGATATATAAAAAAGTTAGGAGTTAAAAGTTGAGGCTGATTCTATAAGGCAACACTAAATCAATAATCAAGGAGCAAATATGGAAACTTTATGGGCGCCGTGGAGAATGGAATACATTCTTGGGAAAAAAGAACCTGAGTGCATATTCTGTTCTTACCCTAAGAAAAACAATGACAGAGATAATCTGATACTCTATCGAGGCGGTCACAACTTTGTCATGATGAACCGTTATCCGTATAACAACGGGCATCTTATGGTTGTGCCATATACTCACACACCGACAATAGAAAACCTCCAAGATGAAGTTCTTCTTGATTTTATGAAAGTCGTTCAGCATTCTCTGAAATGCCTCAGGGAGGCATTCAGACCGGAAGGTTTTAATACAGGCATAAATTTTGGAACAGTGGCAGGCGCAGGCATGGAAGAGCATGTTCACCTGCACATAGTTCCACGGTGGGCAGGAGACACGAGTTTTATGACAGTCTTCGGTGAGATAAGGGTAATCCCTGAGCATATCATGGAGACATACGATAAACTGTTTCCTGTGTTTAATAAAAAATGACTTAAGCGCCTTTATATAAAAAATTGACTTTTATACTCTTAAGATTTTAAGCTTTTTTGTGAAGATGCTGGTGCAATATAAAAATACTTTTATCCGGACGCACTCGTGACCGAAGAAAGTAACTCCGAAGTCCGGAAGCGAGAAGCCATACAGGAAATCCCGGCGAAGGCATTCGTACCCTTTAACTCTGTCGGTGGGCCGCTCCAAGAGTGCATTTTTCCGCTTGTCGCTATTGTCGCCGATGCTGTCTATCCAGTTGGAAGCGCATTCGCCATTCACCCAGACGGCTTGCTGATGACATCTGCGCATGTACTCGAATATGCAGAATCATTCGCTGAACTTCGACGTCGGGCTGACGGTACGAGCTACCGCCATTATGAACTCCATGCACTATACGTCAGTGCTAAGCTTGCGACCCCTCCCTTCCTGTTTGGGGGACAGATGCCAGTGGACAGAATCTGGGCTGTAAAGGAGCACGATATTGCGCTGGCGCTCGCTCGCTTGCCTCAGAATGTTGAGACTGGACAGAAGTTTCGCTTCAGAATTGTTCGTTTGCGGCCATGCCCGCCCAAGGTGGGAGACCCTATTTTAGCCGTTGGCTACCATATGATGGAGGCTTCACGAATAGTTGATGGCAAGGTGGATTACAAACAGGAAACGGCGACTTCCACTGCGGAAGTGACGGAAGTTTTCGATGTTACCCGCGACCGATGCTTAGCCAACTTTCCATGTTTTCACGTGAACGCTCGTTTCGACCCGGGAATGAGTGGGGGTCCGATTTTCGATAGTCAAGGTACTGTCTGTGGCGTTGTCTCTCGTGGTATGTCGCCTGACGAAAAAGGGGAGTATCTTTCGCTTGGGGCATCCATCTGGCCAGCACTTGGTATGAAATTGGACATTAACATTGACAAACAAGCAGAAACGCTGACACTTTACGAACTCGCGAGAAGAAGATTGTTAGACGTTGATAAGAGCATCGAGTCGGTTTTCTTGACAGAGAACGGTGTTGGCATAAGATATTAATTGAAGAAATTCAATCGGAAATATGACTTTTTATTCCATCAATCAGCAAAAACGGCACAACGATTATACCGCCAGAGTCTCAAAACTCCCTCCCCATTCTCTCCCGCTCTATCTTCCCCAAAAATAATTCCTTTATGCTAAAATTATAGCAAAAGAGGTTAAATTATTATGCTTAAGGCAGAGAAAATCAAGAAGGAGATAGATATCCTTCCTGCTGCAATGCTGGATGAAGTGGAGAAATTCATCAAGAATCTTAAGCCGCGCAAGAAGAACGGCAAAAGGAAATCTGCGCTTTTGTCCGAACTGGCAGACATATCAACTAATGTAGACTTACCAGAGGATTTCTCAAGACAGCACGACCATTATCTCTACGGCCTGCCCAAAAAATGAGTGGCATATTCCTCGACACTGGCTATCTGATAGCATTGGTCAATAAAAAAGATAACCTGCATAAAGCTGCTGTAGAAGCATCAGAAAAATTTCATGGTCCTTTTTTAACTACGCAACTTGTTCTGATTGAACTCGCAAATAGTCTTTGTCTTCCACCTCAAAAACCACTTGCCATAAAAATAATAGATAAGATACAAAGTGATCCTCTAACAACAGTTATTCCGCTTACTTATGACAGGTTTGAAAAAGCCCTGTCACTCTACAAAAAGCGTACTGATAAGTCTTGGGGCATGATAGACTGTTTTTCATTTATAGCAATGGATGAATTCAGCGTGAAACAGGCACTCACTTTTGATGAGCATTTCAGACAGGCTGGATATAAAGTCCCCTTGTTCTAGATTACTACTATTTGCACCCCCTCCCCATCCTCTCCCACTACTTATTCTGCTTTTTTATCTTACATTCCAATCAGCTCCAATATGATATAATGCTCTACAATAAAAAGATTATGATAATAACAGATATTTTTAACAACGCAATTGAACTTACTGATGAGAGATGGCGTCACATTACAAGAGAGCATCCTGAAGTTGAGCCTTATAAAGAAAAAATACAGGAAGTTTTGTCATCACCTGATTATGTCAAGAAAAGCAAAAGAGATGCAGAAGTATTGCTTTACTATAAGTTCTACGGTGATATTTTTGACGGAAAATATTTACTTGTAGCAACAAAGAAGGGATTGCGTTCATTTATCCTTACCTGTTATATTACTGATATAATCAAAAGAGGAGAGACCTTATGGGAAAAGAAATAAGGATGTCTTATGATGATGAGGGTGACATTCTGGATATTTCAATAGGCGACCCTAAAAAGGCTGTTTCTAAAGAAGTAGAAGATGATTTTTTCCTTAGGGTTAATCCTGCCAGCGGTGAAGTGGTTGGTTTTTCTATCTTAAATTTCAGAAAATGGTTTAGAGATGCAAAAGACATTAAAACTCTTCCTATAAAAGCTGAACTGGCTATTTCTTAACCCTCCCCCATCCTCTCCCACAGATCTAAAAAAACAACCTGCATAATCGGCAATGTATTCCAATTTCCAGTCAGGAAGATTTTAAATCTTATTTACCCGTTTCTTTCGCTTTTGCCTCATCCCAGAGCATATCCATCTCCTTGAGCGTCATTTCTGAAAGGTTCTTTCTCTTGTCTGCTGCCTTCATCTCGATATAGCGGAATCTTGAAATGAACTTGCTGATTGTCTTTCTTAATGCATCTTCCGGGTTCACCCCAACGAACCTTGAAATATTCACAAGCACAAAGAATATATCTCCAAGCTCATCCTCAATCTCAGACTGTTTTTTCTTCTTAAGTGCGTGCTTGAATTCCTTCATTTCCTCATCCAGCTTTTTGAGCACATCTTCGGTCTTTTCCCAGTCAAAACCAACTCTCGCTGCCCTCTTCTGGAGCTTATGCGCCCTCATAAGTGAAGGCAATGCCTTTGGAACACCTTCGAGAATTGAGTCCCTGTGCTTGCCTTCTCTTTTCTTCTCATCTTCCCAATGTTTACGAAAATCCTCTTTATTCTTAAACTTTGTCTTTCCGAATACATGCGGATGCCTTTTAATCATCTTCTCGCTTATTTTTTCAATCACATCTGACATATCGAATTCATTATTTTCTTTACTAATCTGGCAGTGAAAGACTATCTGAAACAATAGATCTCCAAGTTCTTCCTTTATCTTCTCTGGATTTCCTTCATCCAACGCCTCTAAAACTTCGTATGTTTCTTCAACAAGAAATGGTTTAAGCGAATCCCTTGTCTGCTCTTTGTCCCAGGGACATCCCTTCTCGCTCCGCAGCGCAGCCATAATGTCAGTAAGTTTTTTTAAATTCATTTCAGCAATTATAAAGAAACATCAAGGAATTTTTCATGAATATAGTTTTAACTACAAATCTTAAATATTGTCAATCAGTTTCTTAATTTAACCAGCCTTAACAATTGTATATATTACTCGTAAGATTGTGCTATATTTTTACTGCCATGACAAACGCAAGTGTCTTGTTTTTCTTATTACTCTTTGACACCCCATCCTTTTTAGAGGAGCTTAAATATAGTGCTTTTGGAAACGATGCCCAAAAGGGCCTATATATGCTTCTTCTTATTCCTTTGGTTCCAATTCTCCTTGCTATATTCTTTATAGTCAGATCGATCTATAAAGCCACCATAGCTAAAAAATTACAGACAACAATAACCGAGGACTTTAAAAAAGAGGCTGAGAAACATGAAAAGGCCGGAGAATTTGTCTCTGCGGCACATATCTATGAGAACAGGCTTAAAGAATATCAGAAGGCTGCATCCCTCTATGAAAAAGGAAATAATTTAATGAGGGCTGCAATGCTCTATGGTTCGCTCGGAATGCATGACAAGGCAAAAGAAATATATGAGAGAGCAGGAGAGATTGATCGTGCAGCAGAGGTAGCCGTCAGCAATGGGGCATTTGAAGAGGCGGCAAAGCTTTATGAGAAGGCAGGCAAAAAACTTGATGCCGCAATGATGCTTGAAAAGGCAGAAAGAAAGCTCGCTGCAGTAAGGTTATACAGAGAGGCTGGTGAGTACAAAAGAGCTGCCTCACTGCTTGCAGAAGAGAATATGCTTAAGGAGGCTGCTGATATGTTCGGTATCGCCCTAAACGGCAGTGTCCCTGAGACGTCAAATCTGGACGACTATTACACCTATGCCATTATGCTTGAGAAAGCAGGCGAGATGAAAAAGGCTCAAGACGTCTTTAATTCCATATATAAAGTTTACTCTTCTTACAGAGACGTAAAAGAAAGGATTCATATCACAACCGATGAAACTGATAAAAAGGAAATTTCGTTGGAAAATGGTCATACTACTTTAAAGAGACTTATAACGAACGGAAGAATCGAGCCCAAATACAGCATGAAGCTCTGGGTACAGATTTTGAAGGCATTACAGTCATCCTACAAAGAGGGAAGGCCATTTGGTTTTATAAGTCCCGGCAATACCATCATTGATACAAACAACAATATCAATCTTGCAACCAAAAAACCTCTGAATATGTATATCGCTCCTGAAAACAGCAAAGGATTTGAGCCTGATATAAGGGCAGACATATATTCCATGGGCATCGTGCTATATGAGATGCTCACAGGGAATACTGAAGACGCCGGTTCAAAAAATGCAAGTGAGATTTATGATGAAGTGCCGGAATGGCTTGATGAGATTATAATAAAGTGCACAAGGAAGGTCAGAGAAGACAGGTATCAGAACATAGAAGAAATATTTAAAGACATAAAGGCATTATCCGAGAAAAAAAGATAGACAGGGTATAACTAATGAATCCCTCCTTGTACTTCAACCTTCCCTTTCTGCATCAAAAATACCAATGGCACTATGAAAAGCAGAAAGACACTCAAGAGATAAAACACGTCATTGAATGACATCATGGATGTCTGCCTTACCAATTGCCCGTAAATGGTTCTAAGCCCTCCCTGCTGCGCAGTCGAGGCATCAAGCCCTCTCTGCTGTATAAATTGTGCGGCCTGTGATGTTGCCAATTGATAGGTGGCATCAAACGGGGTAAGATGCTCAACAACACGGACATAATGAAATTGCGCACGTCGTGCAATCATGGTAGTAACAAACGCAACTCCAAAACTTCCACCGAGATTCCTCAAAAGATTATATATTGAAGATGCATTCGCCATATCCTCTTTCCTGACGCCCGACATTGTCATTGTTGTTAGCGGGATAAAGAGAAATCCCATGCCTACACCCAAAACCACCCTTGGCCATATGATAGTAGGAAAATCCGCTGAAAGATTAAACTGGGACATCAAATGAGTGGAATAAGCGGCTATAATTATTCCGGAACCGAGCAGTATCTTCGGATTCATCTTGTTTACAAGTCTTCCTGCTATTGGCATCGCAATAAGCGTTGCGATTCCTCCGGGCCCAAGCACTATTCCTGCAAGAGTCGCGGTATAACCCATTAATGTCTGAAGATAGATTGGCAGGAGGACAATGCTTCCAAAGAGATTAAAAAATGCAAAAAACATAATGATATTGCCTGTACTGAATGAGAGATTTTTGAATGCCCTTATATTAACTATTGGATGCTCTGCAAATAACTCGATAATCACAAACAATACCAATGAAATCACAGAAACTAAGCTCAGCATTGTGATAAAGTCAGACGAAAACCAGTCTTCTCTCTCCCCCTTATCCAGTACTATCTGAAGGCACCCGAGCCCGATGGCAAGAAATGCCAGTCCCCAGTAGTCTATCTTCATCTTCATCTTCTTCATGTATGGCGGATCCACTATAACAAATAGCACCATAAGAATTGAGAGAATGCCTATTGGAATGTTTATGAAAAAAATCCAGTGCCATGACCAGTTGTCTGTTATCCAGCCCCCAAGAAGTGGACCTATGATAGGCCCAAACATTATACCAATGCCAAAAATAGCCATTGCCATACCGTGCTGGCGTGGAGGAAATGTTTCAAGCAATATTGATTGGGATATCGGCTGGAGCGCCCCGCCTCCAATCCCCTGAAGGATTCTGAAAAAGATAAGACTCTGCAGATTCCATGCAGAACCACAAAAAAGTGAGCTAACTGTGAATAATGCTATAGAAAAGATAAGATAGCGCTTTCTTCCAAAAACCCTGCTCAGCCATCCTGTCATAGGGATAATTATTGCATTTGAAACAAGGTATGACGTTATTGACCATGTGGATTCATCGATTCCTGCAGAGAGGCTTCCCCGGATATGGTTAAGCGCAACATTCACAATAGAGATGTCTATTATCTCTATGAGCGTTGGAAGCATTACCGTGAGAGCAACAAGCCATTTATTCATGTCAAAATTCCAATCACCAAGTACCAATCACTAAACAATCAAGATATCCTGAGAATTCATTGTCTCTGTCTCTCTCTCACTCATATCTCAATGCATCTATGGGATTAAGGAGCGATGCCTTATAGGCGGGGTAAAAACCGAAGAATATCCCGACCAAGCCTGAAAAACCGAATGCCAGAATTATCGAGAGAGGCGCCACTATAGTCGGCCAGCCCGCAAGCATCGATAGTATCTTAGAGCCTGTTACGCCTATGATAATTCCGATCAGACCGCCGATCAAAGATAATGTAAGCGCCTCAATAATAAATTGAAGCCTTATGTCCCAGGTCTTAGCGCCTATCGCCATCCGTATCCCTATCTCTCTGGTCCTTTCAGTCACAGAAACCAGCATTATGTTCATAATTCCGATTCCTCCAACAAAAAGAGAAACCGATGCGATTGCTCCAAGCAGCAGGGTCATGACCTTTGTTGACTGTTCTGCCGCCTGCATCATTTGGGTTAGATTTCTTACGGTAAAATCATTATCCTGTTTTGGCGCAATGCGATGCCTTTGCCTCAGCAAATCATTTATCTGCTTCTCCGCAGATTCCAGATCTTTAGCGCTTTTTGCCTTGACCATTATCAACCTTACCATGCCGGGAAATGCTGTACCGAACATTTTTTTCTGCGCTGTAGTTATAGGAATATATACTGTATCGTCCTGATCGTGACCTGTTGCTGACTGCCCCTTTTTCTCAAGTACGCCAAAGATAGCAAAAGGAACATTTTTTATCCTGATAATTTTGCCGACCGGGTCGCTATCCCCAAAAAGGTTATCCACAACAGTCTGCCCCAGCAAACACACCTTTGTCGCGCTCTTTACATCCTGTTCTGTAAACGGCCTGCCGGAAGATAAAGCCCAATCCCTCACAATCAACATACCAGGCGTCGTTCCCACTACACCGGTCGACCAATTCTGGTGACCATAAATAACCTGAGCTACTCCACTGAGAACAGGACCTGTTTCCTCTACTGCCGGGCACTCTCTTCTTATGGCTTCTGAGTCAGCCATCGTAAGGGTAGTCTGCGTTCCGGATCCCATTCTCACCCCTCCTGATGTTGTAGCTCCTGGAACTACCATAAGCAGATTGCTCCCCATACTCGAAATCTGTGCTTCAATCTGTCTGCTTGCCCCTGTGCCAACTGCGAGCATGGCTATTACAGCGCCAACACCAATAATGATGCCAAGCATTGTCAGCGCCGAGCGCATCTTGTTCACCCTTAATGCCCTGAATGATATCTTTATTGTCGAAGGAATATTGATCATAACCTTTCACCTGACATTTTTAATTCATGGCGAACTCTGTTCCGATGCTCTAATTTTCTGGATTCCTGCTTTCGCAGGAATAACGTCCTTCCCGTGAAAACGGGAATCCAGTTAATCCAAAAATCCAAATAATCAAACTTTGCGTTCATCACTGACAATGCAGCCGTCAAGAAACCTTATTACGCGCCGGCTGTATGCAGCTATGTCACGTTCATGTGTGACTAATATTATCGTAATCTTCGACTCAATATTCAGCCTCACAAAAAGCTCCATTATCTCTGCGCTCGTCTTTGTGTCGAGGTTTCCTGTTGGCTCATCAGCAAGAATTATGGGCGCATTATTAACCAATGCCCTTGCCACTGCAACCCTCTGCTGCTGACCACCTGAAAGCTGATTGGGATGATGACTTTCCCTTCCCTCAAGTCCAACGCTTTTAATCGCAGCCATAGCCTTATGACTTCTTTCTTTTGCCGGTATCCCGTCATATAGCAAAGGGAGTTCTACATTTTCAAAGGCAGACGTTCTTGGCAACAGGTTAAACCCCTGAAAAACAAAACCTATCTTTTTGTTTCTTATGCCGGCGAGTTCGTCCCTGTCGAGTTTACCTACATCTGTACCTTCAAGAAGATACTTGCCGCCTGTCGGTTTATCGAGACATCCAAGGATATTCATAAAAGTCGACTTTCCTGACCCGGACGGGCCCATTATAGCTACAAACTCTCCCTTGTCTATTGTTAGAGACACCTCACAGAGGGCTTTCAAATCGATATCCCCAAGCCTGTAAGTCTTGCTTATCCCTTTTGCTTCGATAAGTGCCATTTTTTAGAAAAATCTCGGCCCGCTCACAGGCGAAGACTGGTTCTTTGACTTAATGAGAGATTCGACTATAACCTCCTGCCCTTCTTTTATTTCACCAGAAAGAAGTTCAGTAAAGTTTCCGTCGCTCATTCCCGTAACAACCTTAATGCGTTTAGGTTTATTGTTTTCTGCTATCCAGACGCCTGCACCTTTTTTCTCTGTAACCGAAGCGCCTTTCTCGAAAGGTCTGGGTCTCAAAGCAGCATTCGGTATCTTAAGAACACCTTTTTGGGTCGCTACTATTACTGATATATTTGCAGTCATCCCCGGCTTGAGTTTAAGTTCCTGATTATCTACTTTTATTACCACATCATAGGTCACAACATTCTGTATGGTTATAGGAGCATTTCTGACCTGCAATACCCTGCCTCTAAATGCATTATCAGGATAAGCGTCAACCGTAAATTCAACATCCTGTCCAACTTTCACATTGCCTATATCAGCTTCTCCCACATTTGCATTTATCTGCATCTTTGTAAGATCCTGGGCTATTGTAAATAGCGTGGGGGTCTGAAAACTCGCTGCTACTGTCTGCCCGATATCAATATTCCTCGATATTACTATCCCGTCAACAGGAGACAGTATTCTTGTATATCCAAGATTGGTCTGGGCATTTTTCAACGCAGCTTCTGCCTGAGCAACCTGTGCTTTTGAAGCGCTAACCTGTGCCTTTGATGTTTCGTAATTTGTCTCTGAAGTATCAACGTCACTTCTCGCGATAAGATTCTTAGAAAAGAGTTCCTTATTTCTTTCAAATGTTCTTTTTCCATCTACAAGAGTCGCGGCTGCCTTCTCAAGATTGGCCTTGGCATAAAGCAAATTCGCCCTTGCCTGCTCTGTCTGCGCCTCGAATACTGAAGGGTCAATCAGCGCTATCAACTGATCTTTTTTCACAGGCGAGTTAAAATCCACATAAATATTTTTTATCGTGCCTGAAACCTGCGTGCCCACAAGGATAGTAGTCACTGCGTTAACAGTCCCTGTCGCCGTAACAATTGCCTCTATGTCGCCCTTCGTTATTTTTTCAGTCCTGTACTTTAGCCCGTTATCTTTATTTTTCAGGAAAAAAAATGCCGCTCCTCCGAAAATAATTACGATGACAATACCTGCGATTATTTTTTTCATCTGAAAATCCCTCTCTTTGTCATGCTGGCTTGCCTGCCTGTCCGGTAGGCAGGTCCAGCATCCTTCTTCAAAAAAGATTCCCGACAAGCGGGAATGACATCTTTTTCCCCTTTTGTGCAGATTTGCTGGCATGAACGTTTCATCATCTAACCCCCATTGCTTTCTCAAGATTTGCCTGTGCAACCTTGTAATCATATAACGTCTGTATATACGATGACTTTGCATTAGTCAGCAATACCTGTGCATCTGTAACTTCAATTGGGCTCCCAATACCAGCTGCATACCTGCCATTAGCGAGTTCGAGATTCTCATCCGCCTGTTTTATAACAAGTTCTGCTATCGGGATCCTTTCCTCTGCCTCTTTAATGTTTAAATATGCCTGCTGTACTTCAAGAAAAATCTTCTGTTTCAGCAGGTCTTCATTTGCTTTCAAGACGTCAAGATTTGCCTTTGCTTCTTCAATCTGATATTTTGTCAGAAAGCCGCTGAATATAGGGAAGGATAAAGTCACTCCTGCGTTCCAGCCTTCGCCGAGTGGAAATTTCTCTCCTGACCTGTTATATGCTGCATTGCCTGACACCACAGGATAATATCCCGTATTTGCAAGTTTGATAGATTTCTCTGCCGCCTCTCTCTTAAAAATCAGTGATGTGAGGTCAGGCCTGCTCTTATAAGCCTTATCAATCGCCTCTTCAAAAATTACCCCATATTTCTTAAATGAAAGATTATCCTCGATTGTATATTCAGGTGCATCAGGCACCCCGATTGCATTATTGAGTGTTACGACCGCCACCCTGAATGAATTTACTGCCTTGATAAGGTTCAGCCTTGAGTTGCTCAGATCGACTTCTGCCTTAGTCACATCAAATTTAGGTTTTGTGCCTACTTCATAAAATCCTTTTGCCTGTTCAAGATGTTGCTGGAACTGTTTGACTGTTTCATCTGCAACATCCCTGTTTTTTTTTGCCTGCAATACTCCATAGTATGACTGCTTTACATTAAGGATTATCTGCGCTGTTACATTCTTCAAATCCGATTTCGATGAACTAAGGTTCAGGTTCTGGATATTTACCTGCTTTGCGGTTTTCCCGAAGTCATATATATTTTGCTTGAGCGTTACGCTGCCGGTATATTGGTCAGAGGAATTGTGATCAGTCCTCGATACAGGAGATGTTCTGCTATAGCCGGATGTCAGATCTATCTGCGGATAATAATTTGCACTGGCCTCACCAACCTTGCTCTGATTTACATTTACAGTATTCACTGCGGCCACTATGCTGGGGTTCTTTCTAAGAGCGATTTCAATACATCGCTCGATAGTAAGCAGTTCACCCTTTTGTATCAGATCTTCTGCCTTTCCTTTACAAGGAAATACGAGAATGAGAAATGCTAAGAAAGCAATAACTCTTTTAATGCTTAACCTCCAGTGCCCTTATTCAAATAATGCTCATCTCAATTATGTCTTGTATGCGGCTTATATCCAAATCTCGGCATATCTTATTTTTCAACAATTATTGTTGGCTCAACCGACATCCCGATTCTTAGGATATGCTCAGAGTCTGTTCCTTTATCCAAAACTATTTTCAAAGGAATTCTTTGCACAACTTTAACGTAATTGCCTGTTGCATTCTCTGGAGGGAACAAGGAAAATACCACGCCTGTTCCTACCATAATACTTTCAACCCTTCCCTGAAAGACCTTTCCCGGATAGGTATCTACTTTAATCCTTACCTTCTGGCCCGGTCTTACCTTTTCAAGCTGTGTTTCTTTATAGTTTGCTATCACCCAGATATCATCGAGGGGAACTACAGCCATTAACGGCTGGCCTGCATTGATATGATTTCCTGCCTCAATAGACTTTTTTGTTACATAACCATCAGCCGGCGCGTAAATCTTTGTGTAGCTTCGGCTCAATTCCGCAGCATTCAATGATGCCTCTTTCTGTTTGATCAAAGCCCTCTGGGGTTCTATTGCAGACTCTGTCTGTTTGATCAATGCCTTCTGTGTCTCGATACGCGCCTCTGCCTGCATTACATTCTCTCTTGCAGCCCTCGCCTGTGCAACTGCGATGTCATATGATGTCTGTGCCTTTTCATATCTTTCTTTTGTAATAACGTCTTCTTTCAAGAGGTTCTCTGCCCTTCTCAGGTCTGCCTCTGCCTGCCTGCGGTTCGCTTCCTGGAGGTCAAGATTCGCCTTTGCAGAGCCAACTGCTGCCTTAAGCTCTTCAAACTGCTGTTTTACTGTAGCAATCCTGTAATTAAGCTCTGAGAGTCTTGTCCTTTCTGCATCAAGACCTGATGATATCTCTCTTACCTTTACATCAAAATCCTGAGAATCAATATCAAGAATAACATCACCTTTTTTCACAAGCTGATTATCAGTCACATAGACATTAATTACTGTCCCCGCAACTTTTGAGCTTACAGTGTGTATACGCCCCTCAATAAAAGCATCATCAGTTGCGATATGCGTGCTCTTATATCTGACATAAAAGAAACCAGTGACACAACCGATAATCACGATGATTGCAAAAATCAAAGCAGCAATTTTCTTTTTTTTATGATTTTGAGGGGTTGGGGTTTTAATTTCTTCCATTTTATCTCCTGTCAGATTTCGTCTGGACTTTTAAGTTAACTATTTTTATTGCTGTAGACCATTTCCTTATTTTTATTGATTCTGAAAAGTTTACGCGCCTTTTCCTGAATTCTATCCATAGCTATCAATATTGCAAGGGCTATTATTGTTTTTCTGATGTATATTTTTTTCATATCCAAATTATATCACCTTTTCTCTACCAAACCCTCAGTCTCTGAAGATTTTCGTTTCTCGACTTTAATCCCCTTCATGAATAAGTTCGATAATCGTTACCTCCGGCGGCGAGAGAAAACGAATTGGAGGTCCCCATGTGCCTGCGCCCCTGCTGACATATAAATAAGAATCATCCACAAGTCTCAACTCCCCCGCATGAATCGTGTGACGATAATAAAGCCATGTCAGAAGGCTGAAGGGGAATATCTGCCCCTTATGTGCATGTCCTGAAAGCTGAAGGTCAAAAAGACCGATAGATTCTTTATCAACCTCCGGCCTGTGTTTCAGTAATAAGGTAAACTTGCCAATTGGAAGTTTAGAGAGCAGTTCCCTCTCTGAAACCCCTTTATAAAGACCATAGGTTTTCCCCTGAGGGTCATCGACACCTGCAACATTTATCAGACCTGCAACTGTTGTCCCTTCTCCTCTAAAAATTTTGAAACCTGCTTTCTCCGTAAAATCCAGAGTCTGCCCGAGCCCTGCATAAAATTCGTGATTTCCTGTAATTGCAAACTTCCCATATTTTGGATTGATTTCTTTAAGAAGCCCTGCGAATTCGGAAAGCCCATCAATCTGTCCGTCCACCAGGTCGCCGGTTGAGATAAGAATATCAGGATTAGCCTCCTTTACTTCCTTGAGAATCCTTTCAAATCTTTCTCCCCTTACAATTAATCCGAGATGAACATCAGAAATCTGGACTATCCTCAATCTGCCAATCTCTTCAGGGATTTTAGAGGTCTTGATTTCTACCTTCTCAGTGCGAATATCCAGTGCCTCAAAATAACCATAGATACCGATAATTAAAGAAAGCATAAGAGGGAAATAAAAAGAGAGCCTTGCCGAGGGGATTAAGGAGGAGAAATTATTGTGGGAGATGAATCCCGCAAGATAAATCACCAAACGGTAAATGTCCATGCATACCGAGGCAGAGAAGAAGAGGAATAAAACACCCATCCATGTGTAACCGATGTAAGACATAAAACGGGCAAAGAAGTTGAGTTCAAGCCTTTCGGAGAATCGTATAATAAACGGAGAAAAAACCATTACTGTCATAAAGAGTATCAGGTAAATACCGGTATTTGTGCTGAAGGCAAGGGCAGACCTTGTCTTCAGGAATGCATAGAGATGCATCCCGCCATAAAGCAGGAAAAAGGTTGTGAGGAAAAGATACATCTTAGCTGCTTATTTAGAATCTCTTATCATCTGTTCAGCTTCAACCCTATTTCAGCAAGCCTTTTGCCAAAGGCTCTGCAGATGTTTGCCTCGTGTTCGTCAATCTCCCTCGAATTTTCAGCGCCTGCCACATGGTCGGGGCCGTAAGGAGCGCCCCCTCCTTGGGTGAGGTAGAGGTCAGGGACAGAATAAGGTACGCCTACGACTACAAACCCGAGGTGAAAGAGCACGTTCATTAGTGAAAGGATGGTTGACTCCTGTCCGCCATGAAGTGTCCCTGTTGATACAAAGACACCTGCTGGTTTTCCCTCAAATATCCTTTGCATCCATAATGAACCGAGCTGGTCAATCTGGTTTTTAAGCTGCGCTGAGACATTTCCGAACCTCGTTGGAGTGCCAAAGGCTATAGCTCCAGCCTCTTTGAAGTCATCCAGCGTAACGACAGGAACTCCCTTCTGCATCTCTGCCCCTGCCTTCGTGTCTTCTCTTGACTGGATTACTGCCTCAGGCATTAACTCAGGAACTCTTCTTATAACTGCCTCGGCACCTTCCACCTGATTCACACCCTCTGCCACTAATTTTGCCATCTTGCAGACATTGCCAAATGTGCTGTAATAAACGATCAATACTTTCATTTCTGCCTCCTACTAAGAATTTGTGTTATAAGATTTATATAAACGGGTTTTACCCGTTAAAGTTGGACAGGCAGGAGAACTCCATTTCACCTGGGTCATGGAACCCTTAAAGGAGTCTGTTCCCTGCCTCCCAAAGCCATAATAG
>JACQXE010000082.1 GCA_016208915.1 Nitrospirota bacterium
GTTGGAGATGGTGATGCCAGGAGATAATGTAACCATTTCGGTGGAGCTTATAGGGCCGATAGCGATGGAGAAAGAGCTGAGGTTTGCAATAAGAGAGGGCGGTCGTACTGTCGGAGCAGGTGTCGTCACAGAGGTTATAGAGTAATTAACTTTTAGCTATAAGCTGACGGCTGAAAACCAAAGTAAACGGAGAGAACGATAATGCGGGATATAATACTTTTTCAGTGCACTGAATGCAAAGATAGAAATTATTCGAGTATGAAGAATAAAAAGAATACAACAGAAAAGTTACAGCTTAAAAAATACTGCAGGCATTGCAGAAAACATACTTTGCATAAGGAGACAAAGGCATAAGGATAATAACCAATAACCAAATTACAATAACCAGATTTGGAATTTGTAATTTGGAGTTTGGAAGTTTACAGGATAGGCCAGTAGCTCTAACGGCTAGAGCGTCGGACTCCAAATCCGAGGGTTGGGGGTTCAAATCCCTCCTGGCCTGCTATACTCAGTTTATAGCTTGTGGCTGATAATTTTAAGCCACGGCAAAAAGGAGAGCGGATGCTGAATAAAGTAAAAGAATTTTTAAATGAAGTAAAAATCGAAACGAAGAAAGTCGTATATCCGAACAGGGAGGAACTTATTGGTTCAACCTGGGTGGTCATAATAACGGTTTTTTTAGTGTCTTTTTACTTAGGGGCTGTTGATATCGGGCTTTCTAACGTTGTTAGTAAATTATTGAGGTAGAAATGGAAAAAAACTGGTACGTAGTGCATACATACTCAGGTTCGGAAGAAAAGGTTAAGCAGGCTATAGAAGATAAAGCTGAGAAAAGACATATTCAGGATAGGATATCAAAAATCTTGGTGCCAACTGAGCGCGTAGTCGAGCTGAGAGGAGGAGGAAAAAAGGAGAGCGATAAAAAGTTTTATCCCGGATATATACTGATTGAGATGGAGCTTGATGATGAATCATGGCATCTCGTTAGAAAGACTCCCAGGGTTACAGGTTTTGTAGGTGGTTCGAATCCTGTACCTTTATCTCAGGAGGAAGTTGATGTAATAATCCAGCAGATGGAAAAAGGCCATGCTGTTCAGTCCAAGACAATATATCAGAAAAACGAGACTGTCAGAATAACGGATGGGCCGTTTACCAACTTTGTCGGATATGTCGAAGACGTTGATTTAGACCATGGGAGACTTCGTGTAATGGTTAGTATTTTCGGCAGACAGACGCCTGTTGAGCTTGGTTTTTTTCAGGTGGAGAAAGCATAATAAGAATAAGTCGTATAAGACCTATATGACTTATATTGAGGAGGAAATAAATGGCAAAGAAAGAAGTAACCGCTCAGGTAAAGCTTCAGATACCGGCAGGAAAGGCGAATCCAGCGCCTCCTGTGGGCCCGGCTCTTGGTCCACATGGTATCAACATAATGGAATTTTGTAAGACATTCAATGCACAAACCCAGGCATTGGGAGATACAATTATCCCTGTTGTTTTAACCATATATGCAGACAGGTCATTTACATTCATTACCAAAACGCCGCCTGCATCTGAACTTATTAAAAAAGCAGCAGGAATAATCAAGGGTTCAGGCGTTCCAAACAAGGATAAAGTTGGCAAGATAACTTCGGTTCAGGCAAAGGAAATAGCACAAACGAAACTTCCTGACCTTAATGCACATTCTATCGAACAGGCAGAGAAGATTATACGCGGCACTGCGCGGAGCATGGGAGTTGATGTAGTAGACTAACCCAGAAGTTTGAAAGTTAGAAGTTAAAAGTTGAATTTTCAAAATGAGGTGAAGATAGATGGGCAAAAAGATTATAGCAGCTAAAGAAAAGATTGAAAGAGGGAAAGAGTATTCTTTAGAAGATGCAATAGCATTCTTAAAGGAGGCATCCTTTACAAAGTTTGATGAGACCGTTGATATGGCAATTAATCTTGGAATCGATGCAAAGAAAACAGACCAGATGGTAAGGGGAGCTATTGTATTGCCTAACGGTATAGGCAAAAAGGTAACGGTGATTGTTTTTGCAAAGGGAGAGAAAGAGAAAGAAGCGAGAGATGCAGGGGCTGACTATGTAGGTGCAGAAGACCTTATTGAAAAAATTCAGCAGGGATGGCTGGATTTCGATAAGGCAGTTGCAACTCCTGATATAATGGGGCTTGTTGGAAAACTCGGCAAGCTGTTAGGACCAAGAGGACTCATGCCTAATCCAAAGCTCGGAACAGTTACATTTGATTTGGCAAAGGCTGTAAAGGAGATAAAGTCAGGGAAGGTAGAGTACAAGACTGAGAAGGCAGGAGTTATCCATGTGCCGATAGGTAAGGTTTCTTTTGATAAACAAAAACTTTTGGAAAATGCCATGGCAGTAATTGATTCGATAATAAAGGCCAAGCCGCCTACAAGCAAGGGAAGATATCTCAAAAAAGTGTCGGTCTCATCTACAATGGGGCCTGGCATTGCACTCGATGTTGCAAAGCTGACAACAGCTAAAGTGAGTTAGTAGTGTACAGTTGAAAGTTTAAAGTTTTTAACTTCTGACTCTCAACTGCTTAATTTTAGAAACTGTCAGAGACAGTAGGTACGAGCAGTGATAAGTGAATAGTATTTAGTTTTAAAACTAACGACTATTCACTGATGTTTAATTGTCCGCCTTGGAAGGACAGCCTACCGAGACGCTTTCCTCGACGAGTCATAGACCTGTCAGGTCATTGACCAGCGGGTCAGAGATATGTCTCTGGGAAAGGAGGGATAAACTGAAAAGGGAAGAAAAAACACACCTAATAGCGGATCTTAGGGACAAATTCAGCAGAGCAAAGGCAGTTGTCTTGACAGACTATAAGGGTCTTACTGTTGCTGAGATTTTTGACTTGAGAAAGACCTTGCGCGGAGCGAACATTGAGTATAAAGTTGTCAAAAATACACTTGCAAAGGCAGCCGCTGAGAATACACCTATCTCAGTTGCCGGTGACATGTTTAAGGGGCCTGTCGGCATTGCTGTAGGCTATCTGGAACCTGTTATGGTTGCCAAAAAAGTTCTTGAGTATTCGAAGAAGAACAATAAGCTGAAAGTTAATGGCGGAGTAGTCGAAGGCAGACTATGCAGTGCTGCAGACATTAAGTCAATAGCAGACCTGCCTCCGAGAGAAGTTCTGCTGAGCATACTCGCGGGGGTTCTGAACGCGCCGCTTAGCAAGATGGCCGGCGCACTTTCAGCAACAGTCAGCAGCTTTGCTTATGCAATGAAGGCATTGGAACAAAAAAAGATAGAAGTTGGAAGTTAAAAGTTTTAAAACTATCAACTGTAAACTTTTAACTCTTAACTCAAATAAAAGGAGGATTACATGTCAGTAACAAAGGAACAGGTTTTAGAATTCTTCGACAATATGACAGTGCTTGATATGTCGAAGTTTGTTAAGGAATTTGAAGAGAGATACGGTGTCACTGCTGCTGCACCCATTGCGGTAGCGGCTATGCCTGGAGCTGCGGCTGCAGGAGCAGCTGCAGGAGCAGCAGAAGAGCAGACAAGTTTTGATGTAATTCTTGTTGCTGCAGGTGATAAAAAGATACAGGTAATAAAGGTAGTGCGTGAACTCACAAGTCTGGGACTGAAGGAGGCAAAAGACCTGGTGGATGGCGCTCCAAAACCAGTGAAGACAGGCGTTACAAAAGAGGAAGCAAATTCGATAAAGGCAAAGCTTGAAGAACAGGGAGCAAAGATAGAAATAAAATAGGTTTTTAGGAGCAAGGGTCAAGGGATGCAATTCCCCTGACCCTTGATAGTGTCTCAGGAACCTCAATTAAGAAGGAGAAACATGGCAAGAGTTCTTAGAGAAAGGAAAAATTTTGGAAAAGTACCCTCTTTTCTGGAAGTACCCAACCTTATAGAAATACAGAAGAATTCGTTTCATAAGTTTTTGCAGAAAGATGTCCCTGTGGATAAAAGGGAGGATACAGGACTGCAATCAGCCTTTCTGAGTGTTTTCCCTATAATGGATTATAATGAAACAGCCTCTCTTGATTTCCTGGGCTATATTGTAAAAGAACCTAAGTTCGGCGTAAGGGACTGTCTTCAAAAAGGCATTACTTATTCAGCCCCGTTAAAAATAAAGGTGCGACTCAATCTTTATGAATCGGACGGAAAAAATAAAAGGCTGAAAGAATCGAGGGAACAGGAGGTCTATCTTGGCGAGGTGCCATTGATGACGGAAAAAGGCACGTTCGTTATAAATGGTACAGAGCGTGTTATTGTCAGTCAGCTCCATAGGTCTCCCGGGGTATTCTTCAGCCATGACAAAGGAAAGACCCATGCAAGCGGAAGGATTCTGTATGCAGCCCGTGTTATCCCCTCGAGAGGCTCTTGGCTTGATTTTGAGTTTGATACAAAGGACATCCTTTATGTCAGGATTGACAGGAGGAAAAGATTACCGGCTACCATAGTGCTCAAGGCTCTTGGTTTTACGAATGAGGCCCTGCTTAAGGAGTTCTATCCTGTAGAGACAGTAAAAATGAGCGGCTCCGCATTTACACGGGTTGTGAGCGATATTCTTGTCGGTATGAAGGCTTTTCAGAATATAATTGCCCCGCAGACAAAGGAACTTATTGTAAAAGAAGGAAGCAAGATTACCAGGGTAGCGATAAAGAAAATGGAGGCCTCTAATATAAAGGAAATACCAATTTCTAAAGAAGACATAATAAACAGGATTACACTGAAAGACATAGTTGATCCGGAGACAGGCGAGATAATACTCGAAGGAAACGAGTTGATAACCGAAGAGATATTCAAGAGGATACTTTCTTCCAAGACAGCTACGCTTAATCTCCTTTTTATAGATAATGTGCATTATCTATCATCCCTAAGGGATACACTTTTGACCGATAAGGTGAATAGCAAGGAAGACGCTCTTGTTGAAATATACAGGAAATTACGGCCAGGCGAACCCCCAACTATTGATGCAGCGAGGGAGCTGTTCAGCGGACTTTTCTTTGATCCCAAGAGATACGATCTTTCTCCTGTTGGAAGATTGAAACTCAATAAGAGGCTTGACCTGGATAGTTCTCTTGATACAAAGGTTTTGACAGAGAAGGATATTGTTGAGATTGTGCGGTGTCTTCTTGCCCTAAGGACAGGCAAAGGCGATGTGGATGATATAGACAATCTCGGGAATAGAAGAATAAGAGGAGTAGGAGAACTTCTTGAAAATCAGTTCAGGATAGGGCTTGTCAGAATGGAGCGCACAATAAAAGAAAAAATGTCTCTCGCAGAGCTCGAAACTGCAATGCCCCATGACATGATAAATGCAAAGCCTGTTATGGCTGCTATTAAGGAGTTTTTCGGAACAAGTCAGCTTAGCCAGTTTATGGATCAGACAAATCCGCTGTCCGAGATAACCCACAAGAGAAGGCTCTCAGCTCTCGGGCCTGGCGGACTTACAAGAGAGAGGGCAGGTTTCGAAGTGAGAGATGTTCATCCCACACATTACGGCAGGATATGTCCTGTAGAGACGCCGGAAGGCCCGAACATCGGATTAATAACCTCACTAGCAACATATGCAAAGGTCAATGACTTTGGATTTATCGAAGTGCCATACAGAAAAGTGGTCAACGGCAAGGTGACAGAAGCTGTAGACTATCTTTCTGCAATTGAAGGAGAGAAGTATGTTATTGCAGAGGCAACCTCGCCTATGGATAAAAAAGGATATCTTGAAGGTGAGACCATCTCTACAAGGGTAGGTGGTGACTTCAGGATAGTGTCACCGCAGGAAGTGCAATATATGGACGTGTCCCCAAAGCAGATTGTTGGAGTATCTGCTTCCCTTGTTCCATTCCTTGAAAATGATGATGCAAACAGGGCATTGATGGGTTCTAACATGCAGAGACAGGCTGTTCCGCTTCTCTGTTCAGAGGCGCCTGTTGTTGGGACGGGAGTGGAGTATGTAGCAGCAAGGGATTCAGGCGCAATCATAATTGCAAAGAGACCAGGAATCGTAGAAAGTGTTGACGCCTCAAGAATCGTAGTGAAGGTTTCAGAAGATGGCGGCGGTGTTGATATATACAGCCTTATAAAGTTTCAGAGGTCTAACCAGGCCACATGCATAAATCAGAAACCGATAGTGAATGTTGGTGATACGGTTGTAAATGGTAGTGTCCTTGCTGACGGCCCTTGCACTGATTTAGGTGAACTTGCCCTCGGTAAGAATGTGCTCGTCGCATTTATGCCATGGGGCGGATATAATTTTGAGGATGCAATTCTCATAAGCGAAAGGCTTGTAAAAGAGGATGTTTTTACATCAGTACATATAGAAGAGTTCGAGATCGAAGCAAGGGAGACCAAGCTTGGGCCTGAGGAGATTACACGAGATATTCCCAATATAGGTGAAGAGGCGCTTAAGGATCTGGATGAAAGCGGAATAATCAGAATCGGCGCTGAGGTTAAGCCAGGCGATATACTCGTAGGCAAGGTGACGCCAAAGGGAGAAACCCAGCATACCCCTGAGGAAAAGCTCTTAAGGGCGATATTTGGAGAAAAAGCTGAGGATGTTAGAGAAAGTTGTCTTTATGTGCCGCCAGGCATTGAAGGCACTGTTGTAGACGGCAGGGTTTTTTCGAGAAGGGGAATAGAGAAGGACGAAAGGGCAAAAAGCATAGAGGAAGAAGATATACTCAGACTCCAACGTGACCTTGAAGAGGAAGTAAGAATTGTAAAGGAAGATAAGTTCTCCAAGATAAGACAGTCGCTTATAGGGCAGAAGGTTACAGATGATGTGAAAGATTCAAAAACAAAAGAGGTTGTCTGCCAGGATGGCAAGAGACTTACAGAAAAGCATTTAGAGAGGATAAAGGACGAACATCTCATTATCATAAAGATAGCTGACGTTGATGTAAAGGAAAAGATCAATGTCATAAATAATGAGGCTAATCAGTATATAAGGTATCTCGAATTGAGATATGATGAAACGATTGAAAGGGTAAAGAGAGGAGATGACCTCCCGCCAGGGGTCATTAAGATGGTAAAGGTATATATAGCCATGAAGCGTAAGCTTCAGGTAGGCGATAAAATGGCAGGAAGGCATGGGAATAAAGGCGTGGTGGCGGTGGTGATGCCGGAAGAGGATATGCCATATCTTCCTGACGGAACCCCTGTAGACACAGTCCTGAATCCTCTTGGAGTTCCTTCGAGAATGAATGTCGGGCAGATACTCGAGACACATTTAGGATGGGCTGCAAAGGCATTGGGCCTCCATGTTTCAACGCCTGTTTTTGAGGGCGCAAAGGAAGCAGAGATAAAAGAATTACTTAAAAAGGCGGATTTGCCGACTTCCGGACAAATTACTCTCTATGACGGCAGGACAGGGGAACAGTTCAAAAAGCCTGTGACTGTTGGATACACGTATATGCTGAAGCTTCATCATCTCGTTGACGACAAGATGCATGCCCGCTCCATAGGCCCTTATTCACTGGTTACACAACAGCCATTGGGAGGAAAGGCACAGTTTGGAGGACAGAGGCTTGGTGAGATGGAAGTCTGGGCGCTTGAGGCATATGGAGCTGCCCATACGCTTCAGGAATTCCTTACTGTGAAAAGTGACGATGTCACCGGAAGGACGCGCACATATGAAGCAATAGTAAAAGGAGACGTGACTTTGGAACCTGGTGTTCCTGAGTCTTTCCATGTGTTAATAAAAGAGCTCCAGAGTCTTGCGCTTGATGTTGAACTTCTGGAGAGAAAAGACAAGGGGGAGTAATTTGGCAAAAGGAGTCTACACCATTTTTCAGAGGCCCAAAAATCCTACTGACTTTGATGCAATAAGAATAAAGATTGCCTCGCCTGAAAAGATAAGGGAATGGTCATATGGCGAGGTTAAAAAACCGGAGACAATAAACTATCGTACATTCAAACCGGAGAGAGATGGCCTGTTCTGTGCAAAGATATTCGGACCCATGAAGGACTGGGAATGTATATGTGGAAAGTATAAAAGGATGAAGCACAGAGGTGTTGTGTGTGACAAGTGCGGCGTCGAGGTTATACAGTCAAAAGTAAGGCGTTACAGGCTTGGACATATAGAGCTTGCAACTCCGGTTGCTCATATATGGTTCCTTAAAGGTGTCCCAAGCAGGATAGGGACACTGTTGGATATGACAATGAGACACCTTGAAAAGGTGCTGTATTTTGAGAACTATGTCGTTATTGATCCTGGTGAGACCCCGCTGAAGGAAAAGGAACTCCTTACAGAAGAAGAATACAAGAAAAAAACTGCAGAGTTAGGTACGCGGTTTAAAGCAGGTATGGGTGCTGAGGCTATAAGGGAAATGCTAAAGAAAGTTGACCTGGAGGTCCTAAGTGCTGAACTAAAGCTGAAGATAAGAGAATCGGTAGCCATCGGTATTAAAAAGAAACTTACAAAGAGACTGAAGGTTGTCGAGGCATTCAGAAACTCGGGGAATAAACCTGATTGGATGATAATGGATGTAATTCCTGTACTGCCTCCTGATCTCAGACCTCTGGTGCCCCTCGAGGGAGGACGATTCGCTACCTCGGATCTCAATGACCTGTATAGAAGGGTCATAAACAGAAATAACAGGTTAAAGAGGCTGATGGAGTTGAAGGCTCCAAGCGTGATCATAAAGAATGAGAAGAGGATGCTTCAGGAAGCGGTAGATGCGCTTTTTGACAATGGGAGGCGAGGGCGTGTTCTGAAGACTTCGACCAAGAGGCCGCTGAAATCCCTGAGCGATATGATAAAGGGCAAGCAGGGTCGTTTCCGGCAGAATCTTCTCGGAAAACGTGTAGACTATTCTGGAAGATCTGTTATTGTTGTAGGTCCTGAGCTTAAGCTCCACCAGTGCGGTCTTCCGAGAGGGATGGCGTTAGAATTATTTAAGCCTTTTGTATTCAATAAACTTGAGGAAAAAGGCTACGCAACTACTATAAAAGCTGCTAAAAAACTTGTTGAGAAGGAGATTCCAGAGGTGTGGGATGCCCTTGAAGAGGTCATAAAGGAACATCCGGTGCTTCTGAATCGTGCGCCGACCCTTCACAGGCTTGGGATACAGGCATTTGACCCTTTGCTTGTTGAGGGAAAGGCTATTAAGCTGCATCCTTTGGTATGCACTGCTTTCAATGCTGACTTTGACGGCGATCAGATGGCTGTTTATGTTCCGTTATCAGTGGAGGCACAGATTGAGGCAAGAGTCTTGATGATGTCTGTAAATAACATACTTTCGCCTGCGAACGGAAAGCCGATAGTATTGCCGACTCAGGATATGGTTCTCGGCATCTATTACCTTACCAAAGAAAAAAGCGGTGTAAAGGGAGAGGGCAAGATATTTGCAGATTCCGAAGATGTGAGGACTGCTTATGATTCAAAAATGCTCGATGAGCATGCAAAGATAAGGGTAAGAATAAACGGACAATTGGTTGATACAACGTGCGGCAGAGTGCTTTTCAGCGAGATAATACCGAAGGAGATATCATTTGCAGCTATAAATAAAGAAATGACAAAAAAAGAACTGGGGAAGATAATAGAGTACGCTTACAGTAAGGCAGGCAGAAGGGCCACCGTGGTATTTCTTGACAACCTCGAAAAACTCGGGTTTGAGTATGCAACAAAGTCAGGAATATCAATATGTATGGATGATATGCACATACCCTCGACAAAGGCAGAGCTTATAAGAAATGCTGAACAGGAAGTCATAGAAGTTCAGAAACAGTATGCAGATGGATTTATCACACAGGGAGAAAGATACAATAAGGTCATAGACATATGGGCTAATGTTACAGAGAAGGTAGCTGACGAGATGATGAAGGAACTCGGGGCTGAGAAGGGCAAGCATTTTTCCGAGGATGAACTCAGGGAGAGAAGATCATTCAACAGTATATTCATGATGGCGGATTCAGGTGCGAGAGGAAGCGTTGCTCAGATAAGGCAGCTTGCAGGAATGAGAGGTCTGATGGCAAAGCCCTCCGGCGAGATTATCGAAACCCCCATAACTGCGAATTTCAGGGAAGGACTGACGCCGCTTCAGTACTTTATCTCTACACACGGTGCAAGAAAAGGACTTGCTGATACCGCGCTCAAGACTGCTAACTCAGGTTATCTTACAAGGAGACTTGTTGATGTCGCACAGGATATGATTATAACTGAAGAGGACTGTGGAGCTACTGACGGTATAACAGTTACTTCTCTTATCGAGGGCGGTGAGATAATCCAGCCGATTGAGGAAAGGATTCTTGGGAGAAGGGCGGCTGAAGATATAAAAGACCCTATAGGGAAAGCAATAATTGCCAAAAGGAATACCATGATAGATGAGGACCTGACACAGAGAATAGTAGAAGCTGGAATAGACAGGCTAAAGATAAGGTCTGTCCTTACATGCCAGACAAAGCTTGGCACGTGCGCAGCATGCTATGGAAGAGATCTTACAAAGGGAGAACATATCAGTCTTGGAGAGGCTGTTGGTGTCATAGCGGCGCAGTCAATAGGTGAGCCAGGCACTCAGCTTACAATGAGAACATTCCATATCGGTGGTGCTGCGTCAAAGATTGTGGAACAGACAGTTCTTGAAGCGAAGAACTCAGGCACTATAAAGTTCATCAACATCAGCACTGTCAAAAACAGAGAAGGGCTTCTTGTTGTGATGAACAGAAATGGCAATATTGCTGTAGTCGATTCAAAAGGCAGGGAGAAAGAGAAATATCCCATTGTTTATGGTGCAAAACTTTTGGTGGATAGCGGACAGAAAGTTGAGATAAGCCAGAGACTTGTTGAGTGGGATCCGTATTCAACCCCGATACTTACAGAATTGGGCGGCAAAATAGCGCTCGGCGATATTGTTGAGAACGTGACTGTTAAGGAAGAGGTTGACGAGATAACAGGACTTTCACACAAAGTCATTATAGATTATCCTTCTAATATGAGGCCAAGGATTTCCATAAAGGATGAGCACGGGAAAGTAACCCTCAAGATACCAGGCACGAACAACCTTGCGCGTTATCTGCTTCCTTCAGGAGCGCATGTGCTTGTTGATAAAAATTACCTTGTTGCACCGGGCGATATCCTTGCGAAGATTCCAAGAGAGACGACAAAGACAAAGGATATAACAGGCGGTCTCCCGAGGGTTGCCGAACTCTTTGAAGCAAGACGTCCTAAAGAACAGGCAATTGTTACAGAGATTGACGGAATGGTCGAATTCAGAGGAGCCCATAAAGGCATGAGGGTTGTTGTAGTGAAAGGAAGCACCGAATCAAGGGAGTACCTGATACCAAAGGGAAAGCACGTCAGCGTTCATGAGGGAGAATGGCTGAAGGCAGGCGAGCCTCTTATGGATGGCGCTGTAAATCCGCACAGCATACTTGATATACTGGGGCCAAAGGAACTTCAGGGATACCTTGTTGACGAGGTTCAGAAGGTTTACAGACTGCAGGGTGTCTCTATAAACGATAAGCATATTGAAGTAATAGTAAAGCAGATGATGAAGAAGGTCAGGATAGAAGATCCTGGCGATACAGAACTTCTTGTTGGCGAACAGGTTGACAGGGTAGTCTTCCAGGAGGCAAATGCAAAGGCAAAGGCTGAAGGGAAAAGACCTGCTCAGGGTAAACCGTTACTTCTGGGTATAACAAAGGCATCACTCAGTACTGAAGGGTTTGTATCAGCGGCGTCATTCCAGGAGACAACGAGGGTTCTTACCGAGGCTTCAATAAACGGAGCCACTGATGAGCTGAGAGGACTTAAGGAAAACGTGATAATGGGAAGAATCGTCCCTGCTGGAACAGGTCTGACAAAATATCGTAATACATTCGTAACGAGAGAGTTACAGCCACCGTTGCTCGTTGCGGAAACAGTAGCTGAAGCTGAAGAATAATAAAGGGTAGAAAAGGGTTCAAGGGGCCAAGGGTTTCCAGTGGCCAAGTGAAGATAGTTAAAACCTTGAACCCTTTATCCCTTGAATCCTTGAACTTTTTGGGCAGAACGAAATTTATTGCCGATGCAATGCTTGGCCGCCTTGCAAGATGGTTGAGACTTTTAGGTTTTGATACGCTCTACTACCGCGATATCAGCGATGCCCATTTTTTCAGAATCGCAAAACAGCAAAACAGATTTATCCTGACAAGAGACACACATTTCCTGCGCTTTAAGAACTTTAGTGATTTTCTTCTTATCAAATTAAATGATACCTTTGATCAGCTGGTTGAATTAATAAAGATTTTGGGCTTAAAGGAATTTGGTGTAAGCAGGTGCGTCAGATGTAATGGTGTTCTGCTCGAACTGCATGAGAAGAAAGAGATAAGGAGCCTTGTCCCTGGGCATGTCTATCTGCATTCCAGTAAGTTTCTAAGGTGCAAGGACTGCAATTGGATTTACTGGGAAGGGTCGCATATGAAGAGGTTCAGGGAGAGGGTGTGCGAGGCATTGCACTGTCAGAATGGTGGATGGAGCGACTCCAAAGTTTAGACCGAATATTAGGAATAACACAAACCCTTCTTTTTTTCTCAAGTAACCGGTAAAACACCTGAATACATAATAGTAAAGGACGTATATGTTTTTTGAAGAGCTTCTATGCTTCAGTAGTTTTTGACAGATAGCGATTCAGTATCCTGGCCAAATCAGTCATTCTATACGGTTTGCGGATGCTATCAGTGAAGCCGTAATCAGAAGGCAAGGATATTACGGGATCTTCAGAATATCCGCTTGAAGCAAAAACTGGGATGCTGGGATTCAGTTTACGAATCTCTAGAATGGCTTCTTTTCCACCCATTCCTCCTGGAACAGTCAGGTCAAGAATAATAGCATCGAATGAATGACCTGACTGTTTTACTTCAGCCAGCAAGTCCAATGCTTGATGCCCATCTCTTGCGCATAGCACAGAGTATCCCATGGTCTTTAGCATTTCACTAATGACTCCACGGATAAAATCCTCGTCATCCATGACAAGGATTCTTCCACTGCCTTTGTGGATGGAGATGGGCTGCTGTGCTGTGACAGCGACACTGCCTTTTTGAGAAGACGGAAGGTATAAGTGAAACGTGCTCCCCTCACCAGGCACGGATTCAACGTCAATGCAGCCTTTATGTTTCTTGATAATGGAATAGGCTGTGGCAAGACCAAGGCCGCTGCCTTGTTCTTTCGTAGTGAAGAACGGCTCAAAAATCCGGGTCATATTTTTTTTGGGTATGCCTGTACCGCTGTCTTTTACGGAGATCCTGACATAATTGCCTTTAAGCAGACGGGATGAACAGCAGGTGTCACCTTCCTTAATACTAATGTTTTCAGCTGAAATGACTATGTTTCCTCCCTTTGGCATGGACTGTCGAGCGTTGATGACTATATTGCCTATAACTTGGCTAATCTGGTTCTCGTCAAAGTCACAGAGCTGGAGATTGTCCGGTATATCAAACCGGCAAAATACATTGGTACCGCTGAGTGCAAACTCCACCGGTTTCTTTAGAAAAGGGAAGAGTGTATTTGTTTTTAGTATTGGGTCGCCGCCTTTAGCGAACGTGAGAATCTGTTGAGTAAGACTTTTGGCCTGGCCAAAGGGCTGCATTGCCTTTGCAAGATAGTCAGCGACTTTGCTGTCGTTCGTCGCTTTGATAGCCATTTCGATATAGCCGAAGATGCCTTCGAAAAGGTTGTTAAAGTCGTGCGCAATGCCAGCGGCCAGCACAGCGATAGATTCGAGTTTCTGACTTTGTTGCAGCAGATGCTCCGTTTGCTTTTGCTCAGTGATGTCACGCGCTGAAGACAGCGCACCTGTTACGTTTCCATTTTTATCCTTGAGCACTCGGCACCACCAGGCTATCAATCGCTTTTGTCCATCTTTGCGTCGCTGCCAGCTCTCAATATAAATTATGTTTTCATTGCCGTTAAAGAGAGGCTGTACCATGTTATAAGTGCTCTGTTCTCCTTTAAAGTAGAAAGCAGCCTCTTTGCCTATCACATCTTCGCCAAAAAACTCATAGCCGGCCTGATTCGCCCAAGTGTAGACCTTGTTGTTGTCCACTTCCATAATGATGTCTGGGATTGCAGCCAGAAGGGCTTTCTGGCGTGAAGAAAGGGAAAGCAACGACTCCTCTATCTTTTTGCGCTCTGTGATGTCACGGATGATTCCATCATATGATATAAGATTGCCGTTTATGTCATGTTTTGGAACAATAGAACTCTCTACCCAGCGCAGGGCGCCATCCTTGCGAATTATCCGATGCTCTATTGGCGAAGGATATCCCCCTGAAAGAATGTCCTCAGCCTGTTTTATTGCAATGTTACGGTCTTCTTGCGCAATCATCTTTAGCCACAAATAAGGATCAGCTGCAAATTCCTCTTTTGTATAACCAGTCACAGCAACACAGGCTTCGCCGTGTGTTGTTTCAACCGGCCTGCTGTTTTCGATTCGAACGGAATAAATATAATCCGTAATAGCTTCAGTGATTCGCCTGTATCTCTCTTCTGATTCTCTTATGATTTTTTCTGTCTTCTTGCGCTCGGTGTTGGCTTTAAGTGCTGATTCTGATGTGTGGGCTGTTTTGCTCTTGCCTTTAGTCTTTTTTGTCATTTTTTTCTCTCTGTATGGTCTTATCTCTGCCTGCCCAAGAATGTGCAGAAATCAAGGACTCTATATAACTGTAAGAGCCTAGCGATGTGTTTATAGACTTGTTGAGTATGTACCGCCAAATTGGAGGGATAGACACAAAGAAGATATCCTGATTGGATAATTCTCTCTGCTTCCATAGATTAAAATATATCACA
Source organism: Nitrospirota bacterium (assembly GCA_016208915.1). Lineage (GTDB taxonomy): Bacteria > Nitrospirota > Thermodesulfovibrionia > Thermodesulfovibrionales > UBA1546 > JACQXE01. The sequence goes on from JACQXE010000082.1 coordinate 14,755, forward strand.
TTTATTTTATAATCTGCAAGTTTCGAGCAAGTGAGAGAGGCTGAGTTAGATACTTGTCGGATTTACTTATTCATCATATCAAGAAAGTCCTTGTTGGTTTTTGTGCCGGTGAGTTTTCCGAGGAGAAACTCCATGCTCTCGACAGTGCTCAAAGGATTCAATACCTTTCTCAGTATCCACATTTTGTTGAGGACGTCTTTTTCAACGAGAAGTTCTTCTTTTCTTGTGCCGGATGCATTTATATCTATGGTCGGGAATATCCTCTTATCAACAAGCTTTCTGTCGAGATGAAGTTCCATATTTCCTGTGCCTTTGAATTCTTCGAATATGACATCATCCATCCTGCTTCCAGTGTCAACGAGCGCAGTTGCGAGGATAGTGAGGCTGCCGCCGTTTTCTATATTCCTTGCTGCTCCGAAAAATCTTTTTGGTTTCTGAAGGGCATTTGAGTCAAGTCCACCTGAGAGAACCTTGCCGCTTGTGGGTATGATTGCGTTATAAGCCCTCGCAAGTCTGGTTATGCTGTCGAGGAGTATGACAACATCCCTCTTGCTCTCAACAAGCCTTTTTGCCCTGTCTATGACCATCTCGGCTACCTGACAGTGTCTCTGGGGAGGCTCATCAAAGGTTGAACTTATAATCTCTGCTCCAGGAACCTGTCTTTTCCAGTCAGTCACCTCTTCAGGCCTTTCATCAATGAGCAGGATTATGAGGTGTATCTCCCTGTTATTTTTCTTCACTGCCTTTGCAATGGACTGAAGGAGCACAGTCTTACCGGTTCTGGGAGCGGCAACTATCATTCCCCTTTGTCCTTTGCCTACAGGGGTTATGAGTTCCATGACCCTCGTTGAATAATCATTCTGGTCATATTCAAGTTTTAACTTTTCAGTAGGATAATATGGGGTGAGATTATCGAATAAAGCTCTGTTTACGTTATCCTCCGGAGATTCGTGGTTTACTGCTTCTACCTTGAGGAGCGCAAAATATCTTTCGCTCTCTTTTGGGGGTCTTATCTGCCCTGAAACTAGGTCTCCGGTCCTGAGGGTAAATCTTCGTATCTGAGAGGGTGAGACATAGATATCGTCAGGACCCGGCAGATAACTATAGTCAGGCGATCTCAGGAAGCCAAACCCGTCAGGCAGAATTTCCAGAACACCGGCTCCGAACACATTTCCAGTTTTTTCTGCCTGTGCCTGAAGTATTGCAAATATGACATCCTGTTTTCTCATGCCGGATGCGCCTTCCACGTTAAGGGTTTTTGCCAAAGTAGTAAGCTCATCAATAGTCTTTTCCTTAAGCTCTGAGATAGAAATATTTTCCATTATTAGCTCCTCTTAGGATTTTTTCTGGTGGTTTTATACAACTAATTTTGGTTTATATTGTTATACCCGGTAGGTCTTTTCCGCCTTAGCGGATCTCTGAGCCTATCCGTGGGGAACTAAAACTTACAAAAGGATTTATATTAAAGATACTAAAGACAGTTGCTTTTGTCAATACCCACATGGTAAATTTTTTAATGAGATACGGCGAGAGGTCAATAAAGGCGGCGAAGTTAGAGCTATGGAATAACCCCTATTCTAAAAGAGATTACGACATAAATATACATTTTCCTGAATTCACATGTCTCTGTCCCCGCTCAGGCTATCCTGATTTTGCAACAATAAATATCAGTTATGTGCCTGACAAAAAGATTGTGGAACTGAAGTCCCTGAAGCTTTATTTTAATTCCTTTCGTGATGTCCATATTTCCCATGAAGAGGCGACAAATAAAATCTATTCTGAGTTGAGTAAAAGGCTCAAACCCCGATTTATTGAGGTTATAGGCGATTTCAATCCGAGAGGAAATGTTAAGACAATTATAAGAGTTTGTTCAGAAGATGCTCAAATGAAAAAGTAAGTTTTATTTTAGTAGCGGATTCCCTTGGCCCTCTCTATAAAAAGTTTTATCAATCTGTGGTCTTTTTTTCCTTTTTCTGCTTCAACGCCGCTGCTCACGTCAACGGCATAAGGATGTACCCATTTTATAGCCTGCTCAATATTTTTCGGCGTTAGGCCGCCTGCGAGGATGATCCTGCCGAACTGTTTTGCCTCCAAGGCAATATCCCAGTTGAATATCTGTCCTGTTCCGCCGAGGACTTCAGGTGAGTGTGTATCAAGAAGGAATGCCGAGACCTTATCCCTATAGTCTGAGATTACTTCAAGGCTTTCGAGTGATTTTACCCGTATGGCTTTTATTACCTGATGTTTTGGGAATCTGCATGCTTTTGGAGATTCATCGCCATGGAGTTGGATTGCATTGATGCCGGTTTGCTTAGCTATCTTCTCAATATTATTCTTCTTTTCATTCGCGAATACACCGACTGTTATGATGAATGGAGGGAGCTTTTTTATTATTGCCTTAGCCTTAGCAGGAGTAATGTATCGCGGGCTTTTTTTGAAGAACATGAATCCAAGCGCGTCAGCGCCGCAATCCACTGCTGCAAGAGCATCATCGATGTTAGTTATACCGCAGATCTTAACCTTCACCATTATTGAAATTATAACATACTATTTCTATCAACCTTTCAAATACTATCCCCACCTTTTAAAGCAAAGACAATTTGAATAATTCCTTCACCCTTGTGTATTATAAAAAGTGCAAAAGCGCAAAAGTGCGATAGTTCGAAATAGAAGAAAGGATTCAGATATGAATAAGCTTTTAAATATCGGCATTCCCAAGGGAAGTCTTCAGGAATCAACATTAAAGCTTTTTAAGAAGGCAGGGTACCAAATTGCGGTATCGAGCCGTTCTTACTATCCTTCTTTCGATGACCCTGAAATTGAGGCGATGCTGATAAGGGCGCAGGAGATGGCAAGGTATGTGGAGGATGGCATACTGGACTGTGGGCTAACCGGCTATGACTGGATTCTCGAACAGAATGCAGAGGTCCATGAAGTGGCAGAACTTAATTATGCCAAGGAAGGATTGAGGCCGGTGCGGTGGGTTATTGCTGTCCCGAATGATTCAAAGATTAAGAGCGTAAAGGGGCTCAAGGGGAAGCGCATTGCAACAGAGCTTGTTGGGTTCACTAAGAGATATCTCAAATCAAAAGGCATAAAGGCAGAAGTGGATTTTTCATGGGGAGCAACAGAGGTGAAGCCGCCGCACCTTGCTGATGCAATCGTTGAGCTTACAGAGACAGGGACGTCTCTGAAGGCTAACAACCTGAGGATTGTGGAGACAATTCTCAAGTCGAGCACGAGGTTTATTGCAAATAAAAAGGCATGGCAGGATAAGTGGAAGAGACAGAAGATGGAGAACATTGTCATGCTTCTGAAAGGAGCGCTCTCTGCCGAGGAAAAGGTTGGGCTAAAGATGAATGTGTCTGATAAATCGTTTAAGCGCGTGATGAGCCTTCTCTCTGCAATGCACTCGCCGACGATTTCGCAGCTCTCTGATAAGGGGTGGTATGCGCTTGAGGTTATCATTGATGAGAAGACTGTGCGGGATATTATCCCGAAGCTTAAGATGGCAGGCGCATCAGGAATAGTTGAATATCAACTGAATAAGGTGATCCCGTAAATCAAGCAGCTCATGCTGCAAGTGGAAAATACCTGAACTCTGCAGGTGATGTGGCTTATCTCTGGGTTTTCATGGCGATTGAAGATCATCTCTTTAAAAACACTGGCAGAAAAATTGCCTAAAAAATTTGTTAACCCTTTTTTATAATTCCTCTTTTCTGAGGCGAGTTTTCCAAGTTTGAGGCTCACGACTCAGATGCATTACTGCTACGATAAGTAGTGTTTCTTTTCTCACCTGATAAATAACTCCATAGGGAAATCTGTTAGTTCTGCAACGACGGGTACGTTTTGAAAGCTTGACCCATGCTTCAGGATACTGAATAATTCGTTCAATTGTCCTCTTTATTTCCGCAGCAAATTCATAGCCAAGACCTTCGCTCTGCATGTTGTAATAATAAATAGCATCAGCAAATTCAGCTTCGGCAGGAGCAAGAAATTTAATTTCCATTACTTTTTGTGTTTCTCAATTTTTGCAAATACTTCTTTTGCCGGGATTGCTGATATGTCGCCACGGTCAAATGCGTCAATACGGCTTTCGGCTTCTTGAGCCCATAAAGCATCAATTTTTTCCCGAGAAGTAAACTCGAAACTAGACAAAAGATTTTCAACAAGCTCTGCGCGTTCTACGGGTGGCAATTTCAATGCTGCAGATAGAATCTGCGCTCCATGTTTAGGCATATATACCTCCCTTTTACTTTGATATTTTATAGTTTAGCATATCACAGAGGTATGGTAATAATTGTTATTAGGGCGAACTCGAAAGCTAAGGGGCGCGGCGGCTTTATGCCGCGTAGATCTTGAGCGTTCTTGAGAGGGTTGGACCTGACCCCATCTACTATCTATGAATAAACACCGCTGGTGCGCATTCTTTGTGCATGAGATTGTTAGGTGCTGTATTGTCCTTCCAACGCATCCCAATCAGTGACAGGATGACCATTAACTTTCCATATTTTTTCCAAAGCGTCCAAGTTACCAACCATAAAATTTATGCGTCCATCTTGATCGAAAGTTAAATTTATAGCTCTTCTTTCAGATAGTTGACGAGTATATGTAGCCTTATTACCATTTGAAAAGTGAACATTGAAACCAAACGCACCATCTTCTTTTGAAGACAGTATTTCAAGCACCTCATACTGAGGCCATTTGTGAAAACGCCTCAAGCTACCAAAAGCTTTAAGCCAGTCTTTATGTCTGATCATAAAACAGCCAAAAAACTGCAAACATAAATTTATTTTCTCTCCTAATTTATCAAGTTCTATCTCTTGGGATAAACCACCTTCTGTCCAGCGAAAATGATCGTCCGTAATAATATAATCAGAATGGGAAAAGGCATTTCTAACACGATTATCAAAAAATGAGTCAATTATGTCTACTAACTTTTTTTCTTCAATTGAAGAAGCCAACTTTCTAATTTCTTTAAATTTAATTGTGGCACTTGGAGGAATATATTCATAAATTTTATTCTTTTTCGATCGCTTCAGATGGTCGAATGGTCCTATAATGTAACTTTGACCAGCAATGCACCTCATTAAATTGGCCAGCATTACATGCGGAGCTGTCATTTCAATAGCATGACAATACATCAATAATGCAACACGTAGAGACGATATATCGCTCCTTTCAGAATGGGCCTTTTGAGATAACCAGTTATAATCCTCAAATGCTTTTTTCGATTCCTCGAAGGGATCCAGGTTTTTATATGACATTCCTCCTACACGCAGCAAGGTACATAATGTGCCGAACGGATCAGCATCAAAAGCCCTCTTAAATATTGAATCAAGATATTCAATATAATCTTTCTGTATTTCATTAATATCGATTGGATTATCGTTAACATCAACCATTATAGAGTCTTCTTTTTAATGATCACCTAACATATGATTATACGAACTTCTTGTTCACTACCATTAATGTAAGCAATATAGCATAAAAAGAAACGCTAAGGAAGACAAATGTTCAATAAAAACAATGAAACAATTTAATGGCATTTCGTATTTTATGGTAATAAGGACTAAAAGCAAAATTCATATTGTATGGTATAATTCAGCTACTATGAATATTAAAATGTTAGTAAGGCCTAATATTCGGTCTTTGTCAGCATACGAGGCAAAGGAGATTCCATGCAGGGTGAAGCTTGATGCGAATGAAAGCCCTTATGGATTTAAAATAGATGATGCTGTTCTGAAGCAGATAAAGACCAATCGTTATCCTGATCCAGAAGGCAAAAAAATAAAACAAATTATTTCTAAAAATCTTGGAATAAAACCTGCGAATATCCTTCTGGGTAATGGCTCTGATGAACTTATTTATTATCTTATAACCACGTTCGGAGGTCCTGTTCTTTATCCCACGCCCACCTTTTCCATGTATGGGATCATAGCAAAGGCGCTTAAGGAAAAATGTATAGCTATCAAGTTGGATAATGAGTTCGATATTGATATCGAAGCTGTTTTAAAAGCCATAAAAAAGGATAAACCAAGATTAATATTTCTGAGCTCTCCAAACAATCCGACCGGAAACTGTTTCTCCTCAGAAAAGATCCTCAAAATTATCGGGATGTCAAAAGGGATTGTGATTGTTGATGAGGCGTATCAGCCTTTTTCAAGCGAAAGGGGTTTTCTTCCATTGCTTAAGGATTATAGGAATCTTGTGATTATGAGGACACTTAGCAAGATTGGAATGGCAGGCTTAAGAACAGGTTTTTTAATAGCTGACGCAGAAATAACAGAAGAAGTAAATAAAGTAAGGTTGCCATTTAATGTTAATTCTTTATCGCAGGCAATCGCATCTAAGGTTCTTAAGGACAAAGGCAAATTAAACTCTTTTATAAGGTCAATTGTTTCTGAAAGGGAGAGATTGTTTGAAGAAATGGAAAAGATAAAGGTAATAAAGCTGTATCCCTCAGAGGCTAATTTTATTTTATTCAGAACAGGAAATGCAGATAAGGTGTATCAGGAGCTTTTGAGAAAAGGCGTGCTTGTGAGGAACATGAAGGGAGTTGTGAATGGTTGTCTAAGGGTTACGGTAGGGACAAAAAAAGAAAATGAAGTTTTTCTTAAAGCGCTTAAAGAGGTGGTATTATGAGAAAGGCAAAGATTGAAAGAAAGACAAAAGAGACCAGTATCAAATTAGAACTGAATCTTGACGGTTCAGGGCGATATTCAATCAGCACCTCTATCCCATTCCTTGACCATATGCTTTCCCTGATGAGCAAGCATGGACTTTTTGACCTGAGACTTAGGGCAAAAGGTGATATTGGTATTGACGACCATCATACTGTTGAGGATATAGGGATTGTTCTCGGTAAGGCAATAAAGCAGGCGCTGGGAAATATGAAGGGGATATCACGCTATGGTCAGGCATCAGTGCCTATGGATGAGACTCTTGCATCTGTCAGCCTTGATGTAAGCGGAAGGCCTTATCTTGTTTATAATATAAATTTTCCTAAAAAAGCAAAGATTAAGGATTTTGACCCTGACCTTATCGAGGATTTTCTTCAGGCATTTGTGAGCAACAGCAGTATTACTCTCCATGTAAACGTGATGTACGGCAGAAACATCCATCATATGATTGAGGCAGTTTTTAAAGGACTCGGAAGGGCATTAAGAGAAGCTGTTTCAATAGATAAACGGATAAAGGGAATTCCGACGACAAAGGGCTTGATATAGCCAAATTAGAGAGGCAGGGTATGGTATTCGAGCGGTTTTATTTTGCTGATATGCCGACAGTAAGTTTTTTTAATAATCGAGAGGCAAAATACCTCGGAGGCCGTAAGGACCGACCTGCCTGCCGGCAGGCAGGGAATGAGCGAGAATGCTATACCTTGCCTAATATCCAATAAGGGAATATTCATGTCATTGATTTCTAAAATTCCGCTTCATGAGATTAAGTATGTCCTTCTTGATATGGACGGCACTCTCCTCGATAAATATTTTGACGACTATTTTTGGGAGCATCTTGTCCCTGAAAAATATTCTGAGAAGAACGATATTACATTCGGCAGGGCAAAAATAGAGCTTTTTAAGAAATATAAGCATCACGAGGGAACGCTTAATTGGACGGACATAGATTTCTGGTCAAGGGAACTCGATCTTGACATCCCAGCGCTGAAAGAGCAGATAAGGCATATGCTAGATATTCATCCGCATGTAGAGGATTTTCTTAAAATGCTTCGAAGGCATAAAAAGAAGGTTTTTCTTGTTACAAATGCCCACTATAAGGTACTTGACATGAAACTTAAGAAGACAGAACTTGGGAAATACTTTGACACAACTATAACGTCGTTTGAGATGGGATATCCCAAGGAGATTCCTGAATTCTGGAAGAAGGCTGAAAAAAGGCTCGGCTTTGATAAGGATAAGGCGCTGTTTATTGATGATACAGAGGAAGTATTGAGAGCAGCAAAAGAGTACGGTATTAAATATATACTGCATAAGGTAGTAGCAAGTTCAAAACAAAAACCAAAACTCTCAAAGGATTTTATGCATATATTTGATTTTAAGGAATTAATGGAGTGAAAAGTTTAATAGACAGGATTGGATTCCGCTTGCTACGAGATTTTTCGACAGTTCTAATCTCTTTCCACTACAGCTTCGAAACTCGCCTTTCAGGCTCAGACAGTCGAAGCTGTTTAACGCTTCAATTCGCTAAGAACTGTTACCGAAAAATCTCTGATGCCGCTTAATCCAACCCTGCCTATAGAGAAATGTGAGAGATGAATGAAAACTGAAATAATTGATTATTTAATCATTGGAAGCGGGGTTGCTGGACTCAGGGCTGCGATAGAGCTTGCGCCTTTTGGGGATGTCCTTGTGGCTACAAAGGATATGCCAACAGAAAGCAGCACTGAATATGCACAGGGAGGCATTGCTGTTGCCCTCAGTGACGAGGATGAGGTTGGGATACACTATGATGATACGCTAAGGGCAGGTGACGGTCTATGCAGGGAAAAGGCTGTAAAAATTCTTGTTGAAGAGGGTACCGAGAGAATACGCGAGCTTATTTCATGGGGCGCTGAATTTGATAAAGCAGGCACAAAGCTCGATTTTACGATAGAGGCAGCACATTCACGGAGAAGGATTCTCCATGCGCATGGCGATTCCACAGGCAAGGAACTCGAACGCGTGCTTTTAAACAAGGTGCGTTCTTTTCCCTCAGTGAAAAAATATTCATTTGCATTCACTGTTGATCTCATAGTGGGCGAGGGCAGGTGTTATGGCGCTTATGTACTGAAAGATAGGAAGATAATTGCTGTCCTTGCAAAGGCAACAGTTCTCTGCACAGGAGGTGCAGGCCAGATATTTCTGAGAACAACAAATCCATTAGTGGCAACAGGTGATGGCATTGCAATAGCACTCCGCTCAGGCGCACTGCTTGAAGATATGGAGTTTGTGCAGTTTCACCCTACAAGCCTATATTCGCCGTATGCCCCGCAATTTTTGCTCAGCGAGGCTATGAGAGGCGAAGGCGCAATACTGAGAAATATAAATAAGGAGCCCTTTATGAAGAATTATCATAAAGACGCAGAGCTTGCTTCAAGGGATGTAGTATCAAGGGCAATAATATCAGAGATGGTTAGGACGCAGAGTAATCATGTATATCTTGATATGACCCACCTCGAGAAGAATTTTGTCCAAAAAAGATTTCCAAAAATCTATTCTACATGCCTTCAGTATAATTTAGACCTGACAGATACCCTTATCCCTGTATCCCCAGCAGCCCATTATATAATGGGAGGCGTCAAGACCGATAACAATGGCGCTACAAGTATAAAAGGGCTTTATGCAGCAGGAGAAGTGGCCTGCACCGGCGTGCATGGCGCGAACAGGCTTGCAAGCAACAGCCTTCTTGAAGGGCTTGTTTATGGTGCGAGGGCAGGCAAGGCAGCTTTAGAGTTCGGAGTTCGAAGTTCGAAGTCAGGAATCCCTGAGGTTACAGGAGAGTACATTCCAACTTATCATTCCATTCCTGAACATGATGAGATAAGAAGAACATTAAGAAAGCTTATGTGGGAAAGGGTAGGGATAATAAGATGCAGAGAGTCTCTCGATGATGCTATAAGAAGTCTTTCTGAGTGGTCATTCATTCTCGATAAGGCATTTTTTACAAGGCGCGAACTGGAACTGAAGAATATGCTCACAGTGGCTATAATAATTACAGAATCTGCATCTTTAAGAAAAGGAAGTGTTGGTGCGCATTACAGGTCTGATTTTAAGGAGAAGGGAGAAAACTGGCAGAAGCATATTATGTGTGAAAAAGAAGATAATGCTATACGTTGTAACATTGAATAGATTGCTGTCAGCAGGTAAACTAATTTTTTCACTAATAGCGGAGAGTTGAACTATGAACATCAGAAAAGCAAAGATCGTCTGCACAATAGGACCTGCGTCAGGAAACAGAGAGATGCTCCGTTCTCTAATTAAGAATGGAATGGATGTTGCTCGTCTAAATTTTTCGTACGGAGACCATAAATTCCACAGGAATATTGTAAGGCTGATAAGGAGAGAATCTGAAAAAAATAAGAAGCCTGTTGCCATACTGCAAGATCTGCAGGGTATTAAGATAAGGGTCGGAACTCTCGCCAGTGGAGCGGTTGAACTTAAAAAGGGGACTGAGATATTCCTCCATGAAGGTGCAGAGACAGGTAATAGCAGGCATATATTTGTCTCATACCCTGCTCTTAGAAAAGATACAAAAATAGGCGACAGGATACTTTTTGACGACGGACTTATACAGACCCGTGTAATAGGCAAGAGCCGTGACAGTGTCAGGATAAGGATTACAGAAGGCGGAATATTAAGAGATAAAAAAGGCGTAAATCTTCCGGATATGAAGACCACGCTCCCTGCATTTACTGAAAAGGACAGGAACGACCTCAAATTAGGTTTGGAGATGGGTGTTGATTATGTGGCACTTTCATTTGTAAGAAGTGCAAAGGATATAAGGCTTGTAAAAGACTGGATTATGAAAAGACATAAGATAATGCCTCTCATTGCAAAGATTGAAAAACCAGAGGCTCTTGATGACATTGATAATATACTTGATGAGGTAGAAGGGATAATGATCGCGAGAGGCGATCTCGGAGTTGAGACCTCACCTGAAAAAGTTCCTGTTATCCAGAAGATTCTTATAAATAAGGCTAATGAGAAAGGCAAGCTCGTTATAACAGCGACCCAGATGCTTGAGTCTATGACAGAACATATGAGGCCGACAAGGGCAGAGGCAGCAGATGTTGCAAACGCTGTTATTGATGGAACTGATGCACTTATGCTTTCAGCAGAGACTGCAACAGGAAAATATCCTTTAGATGCAGTGGAGATGATGAACAAGATAATAAGATATACAGAATCAGAATTCAAAATTCAGTCTCCTTCGGCGACTCGCCGAAGCGAGAAGCCAGAACTAAGAATGAATGGTATGAATTTTTCTGCGGCTGTTGCTGAGGCTGCATGCACTGCAGCAGAAGATATCAAGGCAAAGGCTATTGTTGCATTCACCCAAACAGGGTTCACGGCAAGGCTTGTCTCAAAATTCAGGCCGAATGTTCCGATAATCGCTTTTACGCCCTATCTTGATATTAAACACAGGATGTCTTTATATTGGGGAGTAATTCCATCTCTTATGCGGCATTTGTCAAACACAGATGAAATGATAAAAGAAGTGGAGAAGTCCCTGCTTAATTCTCATATAGCAAAGAAGGGCGACCATATTGTTATTACAGCAAGTTCGCCGCTATTAACACGTGGAAAGACTAATCTTATGAAACTGCACAGGATTGGCGAGTAACAAGAATTAGCTCAAAATTACATCACTTTCTTTCTTACCCTTGGCCTTCCATGTTTTCGGCACTTCTGTGATTTTGACTATTGCAGTTTAAATGGGGAATAGGTAATATTGAGGGGAAATTGGGGAAATGGACGTCTATATTTAGAGGTTTTTTGGACGTGTTATGATTTTATGGGCATGATGAGGACATGAGAGAGAATGTTATTATCCATAAGTTTTATAATAAGCGGGAAGGATAGGGAGAAGAAAATGTCAATAATCAAGTCTGACCGTAACATCCACTGTGTTAAACTTTGAGTGAATCTGAAGAGCAAGGAGGCGATACCATGAATAAAGAACGGGCACTTGAGATATTAAGGAAGAATAGTGATATTCTCCGCGGCTTTCATGTGAAGGCTCTATATCTGTTCGGCTCTCTTGTGCGCGGTGATGAAAAGCAGACAAGCGACGTTGATCTGCTCGTGGAGTTTGAACCTGAAGCGCAGGTCGGGCTGTTCGAGTTTTCACGTCTTCAGCGGACGCTGTCGGAAATGCTTGGATGTGAAGTTGACTTGGCGACCCCCGATGCCCTGCACAAAGCGCTGAAGGGACAAATCATGGAGGAAGTCGTCCGTGCCGCTTAGGGACTGGCTGTTCCGGATAAACGATATCATGGACGCCGTCTCCGCCGTCGAACAGTATATCAAAGGCATGTCTTATGAAGACTTCACTGCAGACCGAAAGACTGTAGATGCGGTGATCAGGAACCTGATCATCATAGGCGAAGCTGCCTCTCATATTCCTGAAGAAATTTCCCTGAGTCACCCCGAATTGTTATTACAGCAAGTTCACCGCTATTAACACGTGGAAAGACTAATCTTATGAAACTGCACAGGATTGAATAGTAACAAGAATTAGCTCAAAATGCTTTCCTTTTTCCCCTAACCCCCTGATTAATAAGTAAAAATTTAAAAGAAAAAATTCCTCTTGACAGGAATTAATTTTGTGATATACTTTTTAATATAAAGTAATACAATATAATAAAATGAAAGACAAATATATAAATATGGAGGTAAGATGAAAAGATCAAGAAAGAAAAAAGAATACAGGTATGCCACATCCTTTACCATGAGATTCGATTCCTTTACCCTTGCGATGCTCGAAAAAATCGCCCATGACGAAGACAAGATGAGGCCGGAGGTAATCCGTGCAGCAGTCAAATACCTTTTTATAAAGAAATACGGATTGCCAGAACTGGAGAATCTTAGAAAAGAATATCGGCCTGAGATTTTGAGGGAAAGGGAAGGGTAATGGGAAAGATTAAATTGAAGCAATTTTATATGGAGGGGAAGATGACGAAGATAGCGATTATTTTGGCAGCATTGATGTTCGTTTTTGTTTTGACATCTGGCAGCCATGCAGGTTTATTAAAAAGTACTATCCCTACCGGCAAAGAAATCAAAGACCCATACCTTGAGCAACTATTCGCACCTGAGTTTCCTTATGAGAGTATAAAGGTTATTGAGACGAAAGAAGGGAAAAGATACGTGATTATCAAGGCAAAAGAAACTGTTAGCGATGAGACACGCCTGCATTATGAGGAGAATACTCTGCGTAATAGAGGAATTGTCATTTTCAGATCAGGCAGTCCAAGAACTGATGAGCTTTTAATCTCAGAGATGAGGCTATACAGGAAAGTTTCTGAGATACCGTATGTGGTTGAATATTCTGAGGTTAAAGGAGATATCATAGAACTTAATCGCAAACGCAAGGTTGAAAGTGTAGTGAGAAATGAAGGCAAATACTTAATAGTATTGATTGACAAAAATTTTGGCAAAGTATTTAAGAAAGTAGAGATATATCCTGAAAAAGATGCAAATTGCCCTGAACCTCCTTTTGTAGGGAAATACCCTAATTCAAGGAGTATTTCATGTACAGAAAAAAACAAATTAATTTCATTTGTTTATGTTTCAAAAAATAAGGCAGAGGATATTTATAATTTTTACAAAGATAGACTTAATGCCCATTATAAGGAGGTAGGCTTTAATTTTCCCGAGAGAGCGTGGAAGTATTCGGGGGGGTTACATAACCTAGGAATGCAAATTGAATCTACTGAAGTTGCTAATTTAGGGAAATTCTTCAATCTTTTGAAGAAAGAATCTTTTATAAAATCACCCCCCCCCCTCAAATGGTATGGTCTTTCACATTATTATTACTAAAATAGGTCTAAAACCCACAATCGAAGATTATTCCTTTATAGAAGTATATTATTCAATAAGCCCTGAGCATATTGAAAAAACGAAAACGCTATATTCAGAGAGGGAATAATGATGAAAACAAAAATACTTATTATATTTTTTATAAGCAGAAGAAAAAGGGGACAGGCTACTTTTTAAGCTGGCAGGATAAGAGATGCCGAGGATAGTAAGAGGATTAGGAGACAATATTGTGTACCATGTTATTAATCGTGGAAATGGGAAACAAAAAGTTTTTCATACAGAAAAGGATTATGGGGCTTTCATGGAATTGGTGAAGGAGGCAAAAGAACGTCATTCTGTAAAGCTCTATGGATATTGTCTGATGCCGAACCATTTTCATATGGCTGTGGAACCTGATAAAGGTGAGAATTTGAGTCGTTGGATGCAGTGGTTAATGACAAGCCATGTGCGACGGTATCATCGTTACTACAATAGCAGCGGCCATGTATGGCAGGGCCGGTATAAGAGTTTCATGATTCAGGAAGATAGCCATTTATTGATGGTTCTGAGATATATTGAGGGGAATCCGGTGCGGGCGAAGATTGTGCAAGGGGCGAGGGAATGGCAATGGTCGTCTCATGGGGAAACATCGGGCATGAAGGAAAGATTACTCACCGATGAGGTGCCGATTGAATTGCCGGAAAAGTGGACGCTCTACGTTGATAAACCATTTGAAGAATCGGAACTTGATTGTCTGCATAAGAGCGTCAATCGACAAACACCCTTTGGCGATAGTACCTGGCAGGTGAAAATATGCAAAAAATTTGGTTTGGAATCAACATTAAGAAGGAGAGGAAGGCCGAAGAAGGAGATGAGAGGATGAGAAAAAGTAGCCTGTCCCCTTTATTCTTCCTGTTGTACAAACAGTACGAGGGGGCCATGTCCTGCCCTCCCAACAAGTTGATGAATCCCTGAGATTTTTTAAGGAAGTGAAAGATGCGCAAAGTTTTGAATGAGAGGCTGATAAATGAATAATGAAGGTTTGACCCCAAGAGCAAACAAGAGCAAAAGAGGAAAGAGGATTTTTTATGGAGGATAAGATGAAGAAGACCATATATTTGATTTCTATCCTGGTATTACTTTCCGCATGCAACATCAGAACACCTGAGATTCATGGTGTTGTCCTTGATGCAGAAACGAAGCAGCCTGTTGAAGGGGCGTGGATTACCGCGACATTAGAAATAGCAAGCAAAACTGTTCAGGGCGATGTTCATAACTCTTTATTTGTCGGAAAGACATGGACTGATAAAGACGGGAAATTTGTATTGCCCTCGAAGGAATTTCAAAAGCCGTCTTTTCCCGTGAGCTTTGGAACGAGAGTGGAAAGACTTAGTGTAAGTGTAGCAGCTATTGGTAAAAGAGGTGGGTTATCTCTGAAGGAACTTAGAGAAAAGGACAGTCTGAATATTTACTTAAAACCTTTAACTTTAAAAAATGAATTAGAAACTGAAAAGGGCGGGTCTTCAGAAATTCGATGGTTATATGAATATTGTCTGTCAGGTCGTATTGGACTATCTATTCCAATAGTGGAGGGTGGTTGTGACAATAAGGAATTGAATCTTACCATTGCTGAGTATGAGCGGTATTTGGAGAAATTTAAAAAATATGGCGAAGAAGGAAAGGTTGAAGGGTATAGCGTTTACTTAGAACAGATGGCTTATTTATATGAAAAGAAAGGCGATTATGAGAGGGCTATTGAAACGCTTCAGCAAACAATAGCATTTATGGAGAGGCATAACTTGCAGTTTGGCAAAGCAGATATTGAATGGAAGATTAAAAAGCTTCAACAAAAACTGGATAAAAAACAAAGGTAGGGGGTAGATATGACTAAGAGATTTTCTATAATTATTCTTGCTGCAGTTCTAACTTTATCCTCAGTTTCTTTATTAGATGGTTTTGACAACAACCCTAATAGAGAGGGTGGAACGTGGATACCTTATACGAAAGAAAATATTGATAGCGGAAAAATCAAAGGGGGGCATGACACCATTACTTATGAAGGGATGGAACTTAAAAAAAAGGTTCACCAACAAACAGACACAGATGGAGGCAACAATTTTATAAATAGATTTGCAAAAGACGCCTTAGAATCTCTCCGCATCGGCGCGCATGATGAGGATTCGACGAAGATATTAGGGATACCTTTTGACGATCCTCCCATCGGTTCTACAGGCTGGGGAGGTTGGTTAGATCATTTTTATAATCCAGAAACAGGAAAAGGACTCAAAGGAGGGTTGGGAGGAAGACCAGCTACCGAAAAAGCAAAAGATTACGCAGTGGAAATAAAGAAACTTCTATGCAAATCTCAAAAGACACCCTTGACAGATGCGGAGAAAAAAACGCTCTATGAACTTTTCGGCAAAACCGGGCATTTACTTCAGGATATGGGATCGCCTTTTCATGTCGGCGATGCCACACATGCATTTCAGCAATTTTTTCCTACATGGGGATTTGAGAATTATGTATCGAATAACTGGGGTAGTTTAGGAAGTCAAATCATTACAAAAAACTTAGAATTAACGGAGGTATTAAATGAAAAGGAATAAGATCATTATCATAATTATTCTCTTATTAGTTTTAGGATTAATCGCATGGGGAAGCATCATCAATATCCCCAAAATAAAAGGCAGAGTTGTTGATGCAGAGACCGGAAAGCCGATGAAAGGGGTGAATGTAAGGGCAGGATGGGTGACGGGATATGCAGACCCTGGGGGAGGCTCTTTCAGAACTTTTAAAGTGCATGCAACGAAAACAGATGAAAATGGAGAGTTTATACTGCCGAAGACAATAAAGATAAAGATTCCTGTAATTGAACATTATCAAGGGGTAAATCTTCTGATTTATGAGCATGGGTATTCTGCTATATATAGAGAAACCACGGGGAATGCTTCTTACTTAGCTACAGGTCATTATATCCGAAAGATTTACGGGCATTTTATAGATGTAAAATTGCCGAAATTAAAATCAGATAAAGAATACTTTAAAAATATGGAAGAAATATATTTGTGGATGTTGACTGTTGGTGAAAACTTGCAGTTTCTCATCGATGAACGCAGATCATTTTCAAATAAATATCCAGAAAGTCCCTTGTTAGACGAAAACCAACTTATCTTAGCAGAATATTATGTTCGGCTTAAAGATTATAC
Organism: Nitrospirota bacterium; assembly: GCA_016208915.1. Taxonomy (GTDB): domain Bacteria; phylum Nitrospirota; class Thermodesulfovibrionia; order Thermodesulfovibrionales; family UBA1546; genus JACQXE01. The sequence continues at coordinate 31,484 of JACQXE010000082.1, forward strand.
AAGTGCACTAAAAGAATATGAGAAATTGATTAAAGAATACCCAAAATCTAAATTTATACCATTAGTAAAAAAAGATATCGAAGATCTCAAACAAAAGAATCTTAACCACAAATAGAGGTGTATTATGAAAAAACTTTATGCCATTGTTCTAACATGCTTAATTTTTGTACTATTTGCTTCTGCAGTATTCCCATATAATACCAAAGAGAAGGGTGAAGGCGGTCATGTAGGTTTAGCAAAAAAATCTATCGAACTTAAAAAGACAAAAGATGTCGGGTTACAAAAGGATCTTAGCGATCCTAATTATTATGATAAAATTATCAATGCTGTTTCCTCCGAAGACGCTGTCTTTACTTCTGAAGTTATCCCACGATGGATGCATCATTTTTACAATCCAATCAGCGGCAAAGGCTTGCCATATTTTAAAAATGCAAGGGAAAGGGCAGATGATTTCTATAAAGGCGCGGTAAATTCATACTGCACCAGTGACAAGCAAAAAGGCTGGGAAAAGCTCGGGCATGCATTGCATCTGCTTCAGGATATGGGATCACCCTCTCATGTGGGTGATGCTACGCATGCATTTCAACAATTCTTTCCTACATGGGGATTTGAGAATTATGTATCGAATAACTGGGGTAGTTTAGAGAAGGAAATTGTTGCTGAGGACTGTGAACTTAACGGTGGAATCAATGATTATATCCAGAAAATGTCGTCCTATACGTATAATAACTATGCAAAGCATGACAGGGAATATGTAACAATAGACCCTGGCCCACCCCCAACTATTAATTATGTTCCAGTACCAGTAACTAAAGGGGAAGATCCTTATCCTAATGAGCCATATAACACAATAGCCTTGCTTAATAATACTGTCTGCTACAGCGCTGGGCTTATTGATACCTTCTGGAATGATGTTTATGTTGATAAATGCTCTCCGAAACTTTTTTCACTATCACCTGGAGGTGATCATCCAGATGAAACTTATGATGTCAGCATACCATTGCAGTACGATATAAATGAGGCCGATTATCAATGGATCAACATGAGACTTGCAATGAAAAAAGGGAGAATTGGTTATTATTGGGCTTATTTGTATGGCAATAAATTTCAAGAGATATACAATCTGCCTTCTGATACTCCTAACGAGGTTATAGCTCAGAAATTCGTTGAGCTGAAGGACATTGAAGATTTTCTAATTAATTATCCGTATAATGAAACAAGCGATACAATCGCAGCTCCAGACGTTGCACTTTTAGAAAATGGGTTTTCTGGAGAAGCAGCAAAATTTTTGTTTAAGAATAAAGAAACTGCAAGATTGATTGAACCACAGTTTTCCTTTGATGAGTTAAAGAACCAACCCGTATTAGTTATCCCCTCCGGTGGTCTTTATGGAATGGAAAACTCCATCTACCTCAAAGCCTCGCTTTCCGAATACGTAAAGCAAGGCGGGACTTTGATTGTCTTTGCACAACAGCATGGGTATGAATTCTCTATTCTCCCGGTTCCGCAAGAACAAGATGGGACATTTAAAACAATCACTGGCTATGGATGGACAGAGGATCAATCATGTTTATGGAACGGAACTTATGTGGATACTTATCATCAAATACTTTCGGCAATGACGACCTCAACGGTCTCTGCCAATGTTGATGGATATTTTACAAGCTATCCTTCAAGCTCGACCATTCTTTTAAGAAGAACAGCCAACGGCCAGCCTGCGATGATTATGTATGATTACGGGATGGGGAAAGTTATCATCTCCTCGATGTTCTCTGATTGGGGATATGCGCATTCACAGGCAACACAGGATGAGATAAAGATCGTGAGAGACATAATCTCATGGGCGAAGGCGCCTGCGCAACTGCCAGAGATAAAACCGGGCCAATCAGTGCAAGTGCAAGTGGAAGTGAAGAATAATACAACAACTGATGCGACATCTATAAAAATACAAATTTACAATCCAGATAGGGCAACAGCCGTCAGCGAACAGCAATTAGCTGTCAGCATACCTGCTGGCTCTTTTTCTCAACTCGTCACTGATTACTCATCACTGATCACTGATGCTCTCGGCATCTACCACATTGACTACGAACTCTATGATTCAAACGGAATCCTTATTCAGCCCCAGGCAGAGACCGACACGGGCCGTTTCATCGTCAGCAATCCACCGAGCAATCCGTATAAGTCCGCGGATTTACTATATACCATAAACACACCAAGCGAAGATGTCTTGGAAGGCCAGGATGTAGCCTATACAGTAAATATCTGGAATAGGTCTGCATACGACAAGCGACTGAGACTCTGGAAAAACCTATCACATTTCTGGCAGGTGGGATTCCTTGACGAAATAATCGTGCCGGCCAATGGGTCTGTATCGAAAACATATATGCAGAAAATGAGTGGTTTATATGACTGGGCATTTACCTGGGCGACAATCTGGGTTGATTTTTACGAAGAAAACAGTACCGGTACCTATAAACCATGGTATATTTATTCATCAGAAACCCATCCATATGCTTATGTAGGGACTATTGGGAAGAGATTAAAACTTTCTTATCCATCAGTAGACCTTTTAGTGAAGCCTGAAAAATCTCTCTATGATAAGGGAGAAACTGTTAACCTCAGTTTAACAATCCAAAATAAACAGAACATTACGTATACATCTACTCTGAAAGTGCGTGCTACAGATCCATCCAATACTATTGTCAATAATACTAGTCTTAATATAACCCTTCCTGCCAACGGATCAACAACGCAAAATCTGAGTTTTATGCTGCCTTCAACTGCACAGATTGGCTTTTATACAATTTTAGTGGAAGCTCTTGATGCATCAGGCAAGAAAATAGGCATGGGGTCATCAAGCTTTGAGATTCCTCAGAGCCAGATTTCAGTTACACCAAATCTGCCATCCTTAACCACTGGTTCAAACACTATCCCATTCCTTTTAAACAACACAGGCAGAATCAATGTGAATTCAGGGGTTATTGATGTAAGTTTTAAAGACCCTAATGGAAATATTGTTTATTCAGGCAGCCAGCCTTTCTCATTGCAAGTCGCAGAGAGCAAAGCGCAGAGCGTCAACATATCAATTCCCTCTCTGAAATTCGGGAATTACACATTGACTTATAGTCAGTCTGATGAGACAAGGACAGGCAGTCCAACAAATATTACTATCCCCAACTCTGCTACCCTTGCGCTTGCTTTTGACAAGTCTTCTTACAAAATCGGAGAAACAGCAGGAATTGTTATAACAATAAATGATAAAGGCAAGTTTGTGCAGAACGGCACATTAACAATTGATGCGCCATTTCTTGGGTTCACAGATACAAAAAACATAACAGTTAACCCATCAAATATAGCAAATATTCCTTATGCTATTTTGCTTCCTGCTACTCTGATTTCAGGCGGAAATATTACTGCGACGTTTACTGCATCAGGTTATCAATTGACAAAAACTCTGTTGCTTTCGATTGCGCCTATAACTATCAACCAGAATATAGCCTTTGATAAGTCATCTTACAGGATACGAGAAAACCTCGGCATGAACTATATCGTCACAAACAATGCCAAGCCAATTTCGCCTCTTCTCTTAATGCATCTTTCAATATTTCCATTCCGGATATGAACTACACTTACAACGGTTCTCTGACACTTGAACCTGGCAAGTCAATAGAAATGCCGTTTAACATCGCAATACCAGCGACAGTTTTAGCAGGCCAGCATCAGGTTTTAACATCAATAACCATCCCTTCTGGTGTGATTTATCAGGGCGCTTTCACCTTTGTAGTGCCGGAATCGTCGCTGGAGATTGCTTCGTCGCTACCGCTCCTCGCAATGACAGCAGGAGATACGATAAATTTGACAATAGAGAATACAGGCGGAGTTGATACAACTTATACAACAGAAAAACTTTCTATTACAGATGAGAAAGGTGTAACTATTTATCAAGGAAATGTTACAGGAACTATCTTGGCTGGAGAGAAAAAGACACTGGTGGATATCCTGATTCCCCAGCAAACAGCGAAGGGCTTTGCATTTTTGAATACACAGATTAAGGATGCTAAGACATCAAAGCAGTCCTATCTTTACAAGACATATGAGATCACAGGCATAACAGCGACATTAGAAACGAAGACGGATAAGAGCACTTATTTGAAGACAGAGGCAATCACAGGCATTTCGAATATTTTGAATGGGCAGTTTGGGATAGAGAGTGGAAGTTTGAAAATCACAGTGAACAGGACAAAGAGTGCTTTGCAATCTTATCAATTTATTAATAAATTTGGTTCTTCTGGTTCAGGTAATGGACAGTTTAGAAGCCCTGCGAGCATAGCGGTAGATAACAACTATATCTATGTGACTGATAATAACAACAACCGAGTTCAAATCTTCAATAAAACCACCTATGCCTTTGTAGGTAAGTTTGGCTCATATGGTTTTGGAGATGGACAGTTTTATTACCCTTCTGGTATAGCAGTAGATAATAGCTATATTTATGTAACTGATGGTAGCAACCGAGTTCAAATTTTCAATAAAACCACCTATGCGTTTAAAGGTAGTTTCGGCTCATATGGTTCAGGGGATGGACAATTCAAATATCCTTATGGCATAGCTGTTGATAATAATTACATTTATGTTGCTGATGCCGGCAACTACAGAATCCAAATATTTGACAAAACCACCTATGTATTTGTTAACAAATTCGGCTCATATGGTTCAGGGGATGGACAGTTCTATTACCCTTTGGGTATAGCAGTAGATTCTAACTATATTTATGTGCCTGATTGGAGCAATCAGAGAGTTCAAATCTTCAATAAAACCACCTATGCATTTGTAGGTAAATTCGGCTCTGATGGTTTTGGAGATGGACACTTTAATAGCCCTGTGAGCATAGCAATAGATAACAACTATATCTATGTGACTGATTGGGGCAACCAGAGAGTTCAAATCTTTAGTAAAGATACATATGCAGTAGGCGGTACCGAAAAACTCTTTGAAACTACCATCCCCATCACCCAATCCGCCAATACAGCTCAGGACTACACAACCAGCATCGGCACATTAAATGCCGCAGGCAAGCTCTATCTCAATGCGGAACTAAAGAACAGCATTGGCCAGACCATTGCAACCTCTGAATACCCATTCTATGTCATTCAGGGCAATACAGTTCTTTTATTCTCGACCGACAAGAAAGCATATAAGCCCGGCGAGACGGTAACGATTACTGGAGAAGTACAGAATAGCGCTTCTATCACTGCGACAGCGCTCAGCATTCAGCTATCAGCTAATAGCCAAAATATTTATACAGAAACTTTTGACATTCCTGCAAATGGAAGCCATCCATTCACAACCACCGCTACTGCATCTACAGAAGGCACATATACGCTTACTGGAAAGGTTACACAGAACACATCTACACTTGTTGAGATTGCAGACCAGTATGAGGTTGCAAATCCAAAGGCAACAGCAACAGTGACAGCGCCTGAGGTGGCTGGCAGTGAATTGTTTACGATGAGTGTTGAACTGAAAAATACAGGAAAAGTTCCAACGACAGTACAACTCGTAGTTACCCCCTCACCCTCGCCCTCTCCCACAGGGGGAGAGGGGAATGTCTGGAGTGGAGACTCACAGACAATTTTGATACAGGTTGGTGAGACGAAGGTAATACAATATAGTCAGCAGATAACGACTAACACAACTTACACATTCACATTTACCGGTGATATTGAGCAGACTATACAGAAGCAGGTTGTCTTTGGAGAAAAAGCAGCAATACAACTTGACAGGCAGCCTTTATATAAAGAAGGAGATATCGCAATACCTTTCATCCTCAGTAATTCAGGATTGATAGAGGCAACGTATCCTGTTACCTTCACATTGTACAGGAATGGGGCGGAGACGGCAAAGACGGTTGGAAGTTTTGTTCTCCCTGTCAACGGAAGCGTTTCAAGCTCTTTAGTTTATAACCTTGTCGAAGGTTTATATACTTTGAAATGTGAGACAACCGGTTTCCAGAGCGAATCTCAGATAAATGTAGTTAAAGCTGGTCAGGGCGTGATAGCGCTTTTAGTTAATGAGGCGTATCCGGAAGGGACAATCAGTATCCCGTATACAATAACAAACACCGGGCAGTTTGACTCGGATTTCACAGTTAATTTTGAACTCGGGGCAGCTGTAATTACAAAATCAATCTTTATACAAAAAGCCGGAAACTATACAGGTGAACTCTCATATCCACTCTCCTCAGGGAACTATGCGATTAGCGCACAGCTTATATCTTATCCTTCTATTCCTGTAAGCAAGAGCTTTAAGGTATTAAAAGAAAATTATGCGACTATGGCAGTAGCCGTTGGCTCACAGACAAGCGAACTCTTGCCTGTCACAGTCAATCTCACAAATGTTGGATACAATGAAATTAACGGCAGCGTTCAGTTGTCAGTTGTCAGCAGTCAGGGAACGGCTGTATGGAATGGTTCTCAGGATGTTTCTTTGCCCTACTCCCTATCCCCTACACCCTACACGCTTACTTTCAACATTAACCCATCTGCTATTGCGCCAGGAGACTACACGCTGAAGGCAGAGCTTCTCAACAACAGCAATCAGCAGATAACAGTCAGCAGTCAACCATTAACAATAAAAGGCTCTGTATTCCAGATAACACAATTGCCTTCATACCAGACCTTCACAGTGGGACAGGAAGCAAGCTTTACATTCAAAATCAAAAATACAGGGAATCAGGAAGGCTCAACCAATCTTGTTTTTAAGGCATATGACCTTATAAACTCTACACGGACAGAATGGCTCAAGCCCGGAGAGGAAAAAGAAATTGCTTTCAGTTTCATGCTGCCGGAGGATTTGGAAGAGAAGGATTATTATGCAGATTATGAGTTGAAGGGTTCAAGGGGTCAAGGGGTCGAGGGTTCAAGTATTAAGGGGCAGGTGAAATATCATGTTGCGGGGATTAATCTCAATGTGAATGCAACTCTGGACAAACAATATTATACAGAAGGAGAAACATCGCATCTTACGATAGCAGTCAGTCCAGCCTCAGGCGGATCCGCCGGGGCGGACACTCAGCAGGCAGCACTCAGCCAAAAGCTTTTTGCAAGGGTGAACTACAATGGATACGAAAATCAGCAGGCATTCACCTTAGCCTCAGCCTCGACCTTAACTTTCGATATTCCTTTGAATCAGATCACGGGTGAAAAACTCTTCTATGGAATCTACCATGAAGGCGGAAGGTCAATACATCTGAACTCACTTTATATTTACAAGGCAGGAGAAGCGATAACGATAACAACGGATAAGCAAGTATACAATTCAAGTGAAACAGTGTCTGTGACAGTGAACAGTGTCAGTGGAGTTACCGGGACAATGACACTAACAGCGCCGAATTATGAAGAAACATTTGAGTTCTCAGGCGTAGCGACAAAGAGCTTTACATTGCCGTCAACCATGACCGCAGGAACGTATAATATAAGCGCAACGCTTATCAGTGCCGGGGACAGTCCCTATTCTACGACTTCGTCCGTAAATGGGGACAGTCCCCTGACGGCAAGTCATTCATTTGATGTTAATGGAATACAGGTTAAGGTTCTTGAATGCAAAAACGACAAAGGCAAATATGCCTCAACAGATACAATAACTACGAACTTCACAATCTCAAGCAACACCACAATGCCGGCAATATTAAAGGCATGGATAGTTGACCCTGAGGGCAAATATACAAGCGCAGGCGAAAGCAGCATTCAACTTTCATCTTCTGAGCCTTTACTATTCACTAATCACTATTCACTATTCACTTCCTCAAGCGGCATTCACCGTCTTGTCTATGGAATATATAGCAACGAACTGCTATTAGTCTCAGGGAGTGAGGCGTTTGACGTTGGAGATGCAGTATTGCTTGGACTTTCAACTGATAAAACAGATTACCCGACAAATACGGAACCTGTGAATGTAAAAGCAAGCATATTTGGAACAATCGCCGCTAATTTTGAACTTCAGCTTGATGGCACGACTGTAAACAGTGAATCAGTGGTTCTAAACGGCTTTCAAGCTGTCAGCAGTCAGCTTTCAGCAGTCAGCGATCAGCAAAGACAATACAATGCAGATAATAATAACAGTAACAAATCAGGGGAGAACACCTTCAACTGAAACAACAATATCGCTATATGACAACCCCTCTATATTCCCCCCTTATCAAGGGGGGACACAGGGGGGTGTAATAGACACAAAACCTGTGCGCGCCCTTAATTCAGAAGAATCACAGGAAATAACCTTTATCTGGAATGTTCTTGGGAAAGCCGGGGAGCATACAATAAAAGCAATTACCGACCCAGAAAATATAGTTATAGAATTTAATGAGGAAAATAACACATCTCAAATGAATATATTGATACCTGATATAGTGCTAATAACAGAGACTGACAAAAATATTTATAAGATAAGGCAGAAGGTAAATATCAACTCAATTATAACAAATCTGACGCCATCAAAGACCTATAGCAACCTTATATTGATAACATCAATTAGCAGCCCTACAGGAGAAGAAGCATATCAGAACAGCACGCCTCTTACTGCTATTCAGCCTTCAGTCACAACAGCACATTCAGCGATATGGAATACAGCAGGACTTACTGCTGAGGGAATATATACAATCACACAGAAAGTAATTTCTGATTCGCAACTCATAACTCAAAACTCAAAACTTATAACTCTTGAGAAGGCACCTGACTTTATTTTGAACACAGATACTGACTATAGGAAGATAAAACAGGGTGAAGGGGCAACGTATACAGCCTATCTCAAACCTGTAAATGGATGGACATCGGATGTTACACTCAATATAGGGGGGCTTCCTTCAGGCACATCAGTTTTATTTAATCCAGACAATCTTACCTCTTCAGGAGAGGCGATTATAACAGTTATAACAACAGATTCGACAACCATAGGCACACACGTCCTGAATCTCAGTGCAGAAGGCATTGATGAAGGAGAAATAGTTACTCACACATTACCATTGACACTGGATATATCAGGTTTTAGATTAATTGCAGAACCATCAAACCAGACAATTAAACAGCTCAATGCAGCAATATTTGACATTAATATTAATTCAATAAATGGTTATGAAGGAAAGGTAAATCTAAGCATAGACAATGTACCTTATGGCACAAAGATATTTTTTGATATTACAAATACAATAGTTCCGGGAAATGTAAAATTAACAATTCTCACATCAAAATATGTAAGACCCGGCAATTATACATTTACTATCGCAGGAGATGATAGACTTGTGAAACACATGCTAAACCTTAACCTCAACCTATTACCTAATCCTGAGATTAGAGCAGGTATCATTACAGCAGAGGGTCCAGGCCCAAACAATGAGGCGTGGATAAGGCTTTTTAATATAGATCCTGAAACAAGTTCAGGACAGCCTGTGCTTGATCTAACTGCCTTTGACACAAAATACGGTGCATACGTAACTTCTGCTGATATAGATGGAGATGGTTATGACGAGATTATCGTTTCTCAAGGGGCTGCTCCAAAAAATAAGGCCATATTAAGGGTATTCAAACAGGATGGAACCTTAATTGCAGAGCATACAGCCTTTGACACGAAATATGGCTTAACATTTTCCACAGGAGACCTTGATGGAGATTGGGAGGATGAGCTTATAGTTGGAATGGGGCCTGATCCAAAAAATCCTGCAACATTAAAAGTCTTGAAATACAATGGTAACGGATTTACAGAGGAGATGACCTATACAGCATTTGATACAAGATATGGGCTTAACACAGCTGTTGGAGACATAGATGGAGATGGAACACCTGAGATAATTACAGCGCCAGGCCCAGGGCCTAATAATCCTGCTATTATTAAAATGTGGAGACAATCCGACTCAGGCGGAGAACAAAATCTAACAGAACTTTATAGTTTTGAAGCCTTTGAAGGAAATTACGGAGCAAATATAGCAACCGGAGACATAGATGGAGATGGAAAGGCAGAGATAATTACAGGCACAGGCCCTGATCCAAAGAATCCTGCGATAGTAAGAGTATATAAGGCAGATGGGACTTTAATCAGAGAGTTTACGCCTTATGACGTTGAATATGGATATGGAGTGGAGGTAGCTGCGGTGGATATAAATGGAGATGGAATAGATGAGATAGTAACAGGGCTTGGCCCCGGACCTCAGAACCCTTCTTGGGTGAAGGTCTTTAATTCTGATGGTTCAGAGATTTATAGTTTTATCAGTTATCCAGATGATATAGAATATGGCGTAAGAGTATCAAAGGGGAATATGGGAACTGAATAGAAATAAATATTCTGTACAAAGTAATATAGAAAGAAAAGTTTATTGTAGATTACGGAGTTTTTATGTCATACGCTTTTATCTTGCGATGAAGATTGCTTCTTTCTATATCTAAGACCTCTGCTGTTTTAGATATGTTCCAGTTGCTTTCCTCGAGCTTTTTTGTTATGTAGTCTTTCTCGAATGCATCGCGGGCATCCTTTAGTGTCTTATATGTGAAATAATTCTGATTCTCCTGCACTTCTGAGACAAGGATATGCTTACTGTTTATGACATTTGAGGATGTCATGATAAAAAGCCTTTCTATAACATTCTTTAATTCTCTTACATTCCCTTTCCAGTCGTATGCCTGAAGGCTTTTCAGGGTCTCAGGCATTATTTTTTTAGGGGGTTTCCCGTATTCTGCTGCAAAGGCTTTGATGAAGTAGTCCACGAGCAGAGGTATGTCTTCTTTTCTTTCTCTTAAAGGAGGTATGAAGATAGGTATTACGTTTAACCTGAAATAGAGATCTTCCCTGAAATTGCCTTTTTTGGCCTCTTCCATTAGATCCTTATTTGTTGCTGCAATGATTCTGACATCAACACTTATGTTTTTATTTCCGCCAACCCTCTGGAATTCCTGTGTCTCTATTACACGTAAGACCTTTGCCTGCGTCTGCAGGGACATATCGCCTATCTCGTCGAGAAATAGCGTTCCTCCGTCAGCGAGTTCAAATTTCCCCTGTTTTTTTTCGAAAGCCCCTGTGAAGGAGCCCTTCTCATGCCCGAACAGTTCACTCTCGATAAGTTCCTGTGGTATGGCAGCGCAATTCACTTCGATGAACGATTTTTTTAAACGCGGGCTTTGTTCATGGAGGAGCCTTGCAACAACCTCTTTGCCTGTTCCGCTTTCACCAAATATGAGCACCCGGCTATTGCTGTGTGCGGCCATGCCTATCTGTTCTTGCAGATTTTTCATCTTCTGTGACTCGCCAATGAGATTCCATTTTACTACAAGGTTTTTCCTGAGCTCTATATTTTCGATTTCAAGAGTTCTTTTTTCAAGAGCCCTTTTGGATACGAGCACTACTTTTTCCAGTGACAGAGGTTTTTCGAGAAAGTCATATGCGCCGATCTTTGTTGTCCTTACTGCAAGTTCAATATTGCCGTGCCCTGATATCATTATTACCGGCACATCCGGCGTGATTGTCTTTATTTCCTGAAGCGTCTGAATACCGTCCATTCCTGTAAGCCATATGTCGAGCAGTATCAGGTCAGGCGGGTATTCCTTGAGCATTTTTATTGCCTCTTCACCTGATTGTGCAGTCAATACATCATAGCCTTCGTCTTCAAAAATACCAGAAAGGCTCTCTCTTATTCCTTCTTCGTCATCAACTACAAGAACTATTGGTTTTGACACTTTTCTTCTCCTGATCCCTCTGTCCTGACTTCTCTATTGAAGCGGCAGGAGGAATTTCACAATAAATCCTGATCCTGTATAGGCATCTGTATTGTAAAAATTGTCCCTTGGGGAACATTGTCCCTTACCATGATAGAACCTCTATGCCCTTTAACGATCTTGTTTGCGATAGCAAGGCCAAGCCCTGTTCCTCCTTTTTTGGTAGAAAAATACGGACGAAATATCCTTCCTTTGTCCTCCTCGCTTATTCCCAGCCCGTCATCAGCGATATCAATATACATCATGCCTGTTGTTTTGTCGATCAGCACTTTGATCTCTATATTGCCGGCGTCTCCCATTGCCTGAAAAGCATTTTCAAAGATATTAATCAGCACCCGCTTGAATTGCTCGCCGTCTATTTCAATTGGCGGCATATCATCAGGTATCGCAATCATAATATTGAAGCCCTTATGGTCTTTATATAGTTCAATTACCTCATCTATTATGATAGCAAGATTTACAGGTGTTTTTTTAATCTCAGGCATCTTGCCCAATCTTGAATATTCGTCCACAAGCCTTTTGAGGCTATCGACCTCTTTTACTATTGTCTTTGTAGAACGTTCAAATATCTGGCCAAAGTCCTTGTCTTTCTGTTCCCATTTTTTTATCATCCTCTCGGTCGAAAGCTTTATCGGCGTAAGCGGATTTTTTATTTCATGCGCAATTCTGCGTGTTGCCTCTTCCCATACAAATGTCTCCTTTGCCCTGATGACATCTGTGAGGTCATCAAAGACAACAAGCAATCCTGTAGGCTTAGAATTGCTTTCTCTGAGAGTGGCGACGAAAACCCTCACTGTCAGGTGTTTATCCACGACTGTTATCTTTACCTCTCTTTCTATGCTCTTGAGATCTTTGATGATGATTCCTTTTATCAGATTATGGAGTTCTTCCGAATTAATCTTTGACATCAGTTCTTTATAATTTTTGCCTGTTATCTCCTCAGTTTTTACGTTCAGGATAGAACACGCCGAATCATTAATAGTCAGTATGTTTCCGGATATATCAAGGAACACTACTCCTGAGTTAATATTTTTCAGTATATTTTCCATCCATAATCTTCTGCGGTCAGACTCCATGTATGCATTCTGGAGTTTCTCTTTGCCTTCCCTTAGTCCTGATACCATGCTGTTGAAAGAGGTTATAAGCAACCCTATCTCATCTTCGCTTTTTAATGCGTGTTCGACCTTCACCCTAAGATTACCTTTAGCCACCTCTTCTGTTGCCTGCGCGAGACTCTGTATAGGATCTGTGATGCCTTTTGCAATCCTCAGTGCGGCCCATAGGGACATGAAAACGATTATCAATGTAAAAAAGGCAAGTATCAGAAGATAATTCATCTTCAGGGGAACTTTCCAAGATTCTAATTTTATATAATCTTCATATGCTGATTTTATTTTTTCTACATTGACCTGAATGTCTTTTGGGAGTCTTGTCTCAACAACCACTATCCCCGTCTGCCTTGTGCCGGAATATTCAGGCATCACAGCCCTTATTATATCCCCGTTGTCTTCTGATATAACCTCTGTCCCCTCACGGCCTTCAAAGGCAGACTTTATGGTCTCGGTCGGGTTTTCAGGGATTTTGTTCATTCGCATTATTTTGTAGGCTGAAGAAGTTTTTTCGCCTGATAGAATAGTCTTTGCGAATTCTGTGGTCTTTTCTCTTTCCATCTCATAAACTGACTTTGCGACATCGAGTGAGCTTGTGAGGGGTTGTCTGAACTGAGGAGTAAGAAGCCTGTCTATGTAATTTGTGACAAGCCCGCTCGCTACAAAGAAAAGGAGCGCTGCAGGTATCAGCGTAATGACTACGAACATGACAACGATCTTTGTCTTGAATTTATATCCGAGAACCTTATGCTTTCTTTCGATATAAAGCCTTGCAAGGTTTTTGCCGACATAGAACATCAGTGTCAGAAGCGCTATCAGGTTCAGGTTAAAAAGGGTGAGCAGAAGCATTCTTATCATAATTGATACTGATTCGAGCCTCATGTAATGAAGCTCAGCTATGGAGGCGGCTATTATAAAGATAAAAAAGCCTAAAGGTATTAGTATGTTTTTTAGGTTTTTCATTGAACAGGCTCTACCTTGAAATTATGAGAATCTTTCGACTTTTTAAACTCTTTTTCAGGAAGAAAAAAGAACAGATAGCTGATGACCGGGGGAAGTCTTCTTAATCTCGATTCGACTGTTATTTTGATGAAATAATCAGCAGGCTCGAGTTCCTTTATGTTTGTAAGTTTGAGTTCATTGATGTTCAACGACCACTTTAGCAACGAGTCGAAGTCCTTGAACCTCCTTTCTATCATTGTCATCCCGTCAAAAGATGTGGCAACATGCTCTTTTTTTACAGGATCTGATTTTAGTGTCTTTGAGATGGTTTTTCCAAGAACAAACTCATCAGGCCACATGCGCCATATCCGGAACAGATCTATATAGAACGTAATCTCTTTTGATATGCCATTTTTCAGATCCTGCACCTGCTGTTCATTTAGGTCCAAGCCTGTTGTGACATATATCTCATTATTCAGAATCTTCACTTCAGGTCCTGTTATTTCTGCGCTGTATACAGGGCAGGGCGAGATTAATAAGCAGAAGATGAATATAGAGAAACAGAAAATGAGTTGCCAGTTCTTTAGCAATTTAAACTTGACATCTCCTCCGGAAAAATTTATGTTTATTATAACATATCAAAGATGTATTGAGGATTTAGTGCAGGCAGAACATAGCATTTTCACTCATTCTCGGCCTTACAGCCTCCGAGGTATTTTGCCTCACCCCCCTCATATCCCCCCTTTGTAAGGGGGGACGAAGGGGGGTACTGTTGGTCCTGAATCAAGTTCAGGATCGGCAAAATAATGCCGCTCAAATACCATGTTCTACCTGCATGCAAAAAACTTATAATTTAAGGAGGGCTTTATGGAATTTAAAACAGTAAAACTGGAGATACCTGATGGCTGTAATGTGATACTCGGACAGACTCATTTTATAAAGACAGCAGAAGACCTTTATGAGATTATCATCACTACTGTGCCTAATGCGCGTTTCGGGATAGCATTTACAGAGGCATCAGGTCCCTGTCTTATAAGGACCGAGGGAAATGACAGGGGGCTTATTGAGGTATGTGTTAAGAACTTGCAGGCAGTAGGCGCAGGGCATGTGTTTTGCATATTATTGAGAGATGCATATCCTATAAATGTCCTTAACCAGATAAAGAACTGTGCAGAGATATGCACAATATTCTGTGCGACGGCAAATCCTGTTGAAGTTATTGTGGCAACTACATCGCTGGGGAGCGGCGTTGCAGGGGTTATTGACGGTTCTGCGCCAAAGGGTGTGGAGACATCAGAAGACAGAACCATAAGGCAGGAATTTCTGAGAAAGATTGGTTATAAACTATGAGAGTCAGAGGAAGGGGAGGAGAGGCCAAATGCCCTTTTTGCGGAAATATATTCGAAATACCCGGTGAGATAAAGGCTAAACTGGGAAATGTCTTCAGCGGAGGACGGTGCTCGTGCGGGGCAGTTTATGTGTTTGACCGTACAGGCCACAATTTTGGAGAGGCATATGTTGATGCCCTTGTATTGTCCTGCGATGGAGACTGGGATATGGCATGGAAATTGACACCTGATGTTGATTATAAGATAGAGTCATGTTATTATGACGGGGACAGTCATCAGATATTGGATAGCAGAAGCAGCGGCAGATTTGGCCGGGCAGTAGAAAATCTGCTTTTTATAAAGTTAAATAAGTAAATGTCATTTTTAGATAAGTTTTTTTTATTTGACCGAAAATAGAGGAATATATTAAAGTTTATAGTTTTTGAACTATATTAAAGGGATTCTATTTTTTATACAGCATATAGATTTCGGTGTGAAGTATTTTAGTCGGGAGAGTTCTCCCTTAATTTTAAAATTTCTTAGGTGAAAGAAGGAGGAACCTAAAAATGCCATTAATGGAATTTCAGGGAAAACAGATCGAGGTTGATGACGACGGATATATCATTAATCTGGATGACTGGACCAAGGAGCTTGCTCAGCATTTAGCTTCTCAGGATAGTGTTACACTGACTGAGTCTCACTGGGAAGTTATCAATTTTTTGAGGGATTATTACAAACAGTATCAGATTGCTCCTATGATAAAGATCCTCGTTAAGGAAATCGGAAAGGTAATGGGACCTGAAAAGGGGAACACAAAATACCTTTACGAGCTTTATCCTGGCGGTCCTGCAAAACAGGCTTGTAGGTATGCAGGGCTTCCAAAGCCAACAGGCTGTGTATAAGATTATATAAATTAAACTGGTAACGATTTAAAGGTCGTTACCAGTTTAATTCTGTTTTGCTGTTTTATTGTCTTTTAGGTTTTCTTGGCATCAAATTATATGAAGGAGCACCTGTATAATGAGCCTGAAAAATCTTTTGGAAGAAAATAAAGGTAAGATTATAGCAAAGTGGTTTGATGCAATAATAGAGACCTATCCTTCCGATACCGCAAACTTCCTGAAAAGTCAAGAAAACCGTTTTGCAAACCCTGTCGGCGCAACGATCTCTCAGGGAATAAACAATCTTTTCGATATAATTATGAACGGCTCGGATAACGAAGAGGCTTATGCTTTTCTTGACAATATTGTGAGGATCAGGGCCATCCAGGATTTCACACCTTCTCAGGCAGTCTCCTTTATGTTTTTTTTGAAACGGATCATCAGGGAAGAACTCAGGAAGGCAATACAGGAAAAACATATATATGAAGAATTGTTTGCGTTCGAGGCTAAAATAGATGTTCTTGCCTCCTCGGCATTTGATATCTATATGAAATGCAGGGAGAAACTCTATGAGATAAAAGCGAGTGAGTTGAGGAGGATGACATTCAGGCTTTTGCAAAGGGCAAATCTTTTATCCGAGGTCAAAGGTCAGGACTCTGATTTTAAAGAAGGCAATGACGGTTAATATTAAAAGAAGAGAGGTAACAAAATGAAAATCTTTTTCCCATTGGTTATAGTTATGATACTTGTTCTGCTTGTTTTCGCAGGGATAAAGGCGAATCTTTACTTCCTCTTTGGCGTGGTTATACCATATGCAGCTCTTGCAGTGTTTGTTTTAGGTTTTATCTACCGTGTTCTTAAGTGGGCGAGTTCTCCTGTTCCCTTCCACATACCGACCACCTGCGGGCAGGAAAAAACATTGCCATGGATCAAGCAAAACAAGATCGAAAACCCGTCATCTGCTCTCGGTGTTATTATAAGGATGGCGCTCGAAGTTTTTGCATTCCGTTCCCTGTTCCGGAATCTCAAGACTGAATTGCGGGACGGAAAGATTGTCTATGGTTCTGAGAAATGGCTCTGGGCAGCAGGTCTGGCTTTTCACTGGTCATTTCTTATAATTTTGGTCAGGCATTTAAGATTTTTTATGGAGAATGTCCCTGTGGTTCTAAAGACAATTGAAGGTCTTGACAGTTTTCTGCAGATAGGAGTGCCGCTTTTTTATATGACTGATGCTGTAATCCTTGCTGCAGTCACCTATCTTTTCCTGAGAAGGCTTTATCTCCCACAGATAAAATATATTTCTCTTGCAGCAGATTATTTCCCTTTATTCCTGATCTTCGGGATTGTGCTTTCAGGCGTGCTCATGAGATATTTTTTCAAGGTACATATCGTAGGCGTAAAGATACTGGCCATGGGGCTTGTCGGTTTTAATCCTGACCCGAAGATACTCAGTGAAATAGGCGCTATATTTTACGTGCATCTTTTCCTTCTCAGTATTCTTTTCGCATATTTTCCGTTCAGCAAGCTGATGCATCTTGGCGGAGTCTTTCTGAGCCCTACAAGAAATCTTTCTAATAACAGCCGCGAGGTTAGGCATATAAATCCTTGGAATTACCCGGTGCATGTCCATACATACGAGGAATATGAGAATGACTTCAGGGATAAAATGAAAAAGGCTGGAATCCCAGTAGAAAAGGAGTAAGTATGGCAAAACTTCCAAAACCAGAAGAGCTCTCAAAAATAGATTTAAAGCCTCCCAAGACAGACTGGATGGATACTCCAGTTGAGTTTAAGGAGGATATGTATTGCTGGGGAGCAAAAGGTAAGAATCTTAAGGTAGTTGAATTTCCAAATGCCCGCGACTGGTCGCCAAAAGAAGAGGACTGGAAACTTCCAGAGAACTGGAAAGAAATTGTCATGGAAGCCTTTGGAGACCGCCTGAGCAAGTACCGTTCGTTCAAGCTTTTTATGGATATATGCGTAAGGTGTGGCGCATGCGCTGACAAATGTCACTTCTTTATCGGAGGCGGAGATCCAAAGAATATGCCTGTGCTCAGGGCAGAGCTGATGCGTTCGGTATATAGAAAACACTTTACAACCGGCGGAAAGATATTCGGCAAGACCGCAGGAGCGAGAGAGCTTACCCTTAATGTGCTTAAGGAGTGGTGGTACTATTACTATCAGTGCACAGAATGCCGCCGCTGCTCTGTGTTCTGCCCTTATGGCATTGACACTGCTGAGATAACAATGATGGGCAGGGAATTTTTGAACCTCCTCGGCCTGAACATAGACTGGATCGCAGGCCCTGTTGCCAATTGCTATATGAAAGGCAATCATCTCGGGCTTGAGCCGCATACAATCAAGAACAGTATCGAGTTTTTCCTCGATGACATAGAAAACATAACCGGTATCAAGATAGAGCCTACTTTTAACAGAAAAGGCGCTGAGATACTTTTTGTGACCCCTTCAGGGGATCTCTTTGCTGACCCTGGAACCTATACTGCAATGGGTTATCTGATGCTGTTCCATGAACTCGGTCTTGATTACACCTGGAGCACCTATGCCTCAGAGGGCGGCAATTTCGGATTCTTCACATCAAATGAAATGGGCAAAAGGCTTAATTCAAAGATATACGCTGAGGCGAAAAGGCTTGGTGTTAAGTGGATACTCGGAGGAGAATGCGGCCATATGTGGAGGGTTTTACATCAGTACATGGATACATGGAACGGTCCTGCTGATTTCCTTGAGGTTCCAAAGTCACCGATAACCGGCACGGTGTTTGAGAATGCAAAGGCCACAAAGATGGTTCATATAGCAGAGTTTACAGCGGATCTTATAAAGCATGGCAAACTCAAGCTCGATCCAAGAAGAAACGACCACCTCAAGGTGACATTCCATGATTCATGCAATACCTCAAGAGGTATGGGAATCCTGGAAGAGCCGCGTTATATTATCAAAAATGTATGTAAAAACTTCTATGAGATGCCTGAAAATACTATAAGGGAATATACGTTCTGCTGCGGAAGCGGCACAGGCCTGAATGCCTCAGAGAATATGGCGCTTAGAATGAGAGGCGGGTTACCGAGGGCAAATGCCGTGAAATATGTCCATGACAATCACGGCGTGAACATGCTCGCAAATATCTGCGCAATCGACAGGGCTACTTTAAAGTCGGCAATGGAATACTGGGTTCCGGATGTGCAGGTCTGCGGCATCCATGAGCTGGTTGCAAATGCTTTGGTAATGAAAGGCGAAAAAGAGAGAACGCTTGATCTGCGCCTCGAACCTCTGCCGGGAAAGGCAGAAAAGGAGGGCAACGAATAATGTACAACGCTGGAAAGATAATATTCGGACTGCTTATATTCTTAGCTCTTGTCACATTCCCTTTCTATAACAACATAGGAAAGGTCAGTGCAAAACCCGAACCAAAGATTGATACGCCTGAGATTCAGAAACTGCCTGAAAATGAAAGAAAGTGCGTTGAGCCAAAAGACTTCATGAGAGGCGAGCATATGCAGATGCTAAATGACTGGAGGGATTCAGTTGTCCGGGAAGACAACGGAATTTATATGAGCTCTCAGGGGAAACAGTTTAACATGAGCCTTCAGAATACATGCATGAAATGTCATTCTAACAAAAAAGAGTTTTGTGATAAATGTCACAATTATATGGCTGT
Organism: Nitrospirota bacterium; assembly: GCA_016208915.1. Taxonomy (GTDB): domain Bacteria; phylum Nitrospirota; class Thermodesulfovibrionia; order Thermodesulfovibrionales; family UBA1546; genus JACQXE01. Next base: position 51,176 of record JACQXE010000082.1, read on the forward strand.
AGCACCTTACTGTTGGACTTGTCATATACAGCCAAAGGAGAATAAGTCATGAGCATGAACAGACGAGAATTCTTAAAGATAGCCGGAATCTCCACAATAGCAGGTCTCGGGAGCGTCTCACTGTTCAGCAGGCTGCAGGACAAAACACTGGAGGCAGCGCCGTATTTGCAGAACCCTGAGGCTATGAAAGCCAGAAGATGGGGGATGGTCATTGATGTAAGTAAATTCAGAGATGAGGATTACAAGAAAGTAATAGAGGTATGTCACCGTACGCATAATGTCCCTGATTTTAAGAATCCTAAAGATGAGATTAAATGGATCTGGACGGATACATTCAAACATACGTTTCCGGGCCAAGAACATGAGTTTATGCCCCAAGAAATAAAAGAGAGAAACTTCCTTCTGCTGTGCAACCACTGCGCAAATCCCGCATGCGTAAGGGTCTGCCCCACAAAGGCAACATTTAAAAGACAAGACGGCATTGTAATGCAGGACATGCATCGCTGTATAGGATGCAGATTCTGCATGGCAGCATGTCCGTTCGGCGCAAGGAGTTTTAACTACAGGAATCCCCGTGAATTTATCAAAGAGGAAAACGAGAATAAGGAATATCCTGCAAGGATGATAGGAGTAGTTGAAAAATGTACTTTCTGCACAGAACGTCTTGCAATAGGTAAAATGCCTGCATGTGTTGAGGCAGCTCCCAAAGGAGGGCTAATCTTCGGTGATATGGATGACACTAACTCTGAGGTAAGGAAGGCCCTTAAGGAAAACTATACAATAAGGCGTAAACCTGAGCTTGGGACTGAGCCAAGTGTCTTTTATGTTATAGGAGGTAATGGATATGCTGTTGTTCCTGAAAAGTCATGAGGCTCTTAAATACATAGAAGGAGGTAATAATAATGCTTGAGAAAGCTCTCACAGGAAGTAAGAAATACTGGACATGGATATTTTTCCTCCTTATTTTAAGCGGCATTGGTACATTCGCATATTTGAAACAATTCAGTTATGGTTTGGGTATAACAGGTCTTAGCAGGGATGTATCATGGGGCTTGTATATAGGGCAATTTACATTTCTTGTTGGTGTGGCAGCCTCAGGAGTCATGCTGGTTCTTCCGTACTATCTGCATAACTTCAAACAGTTCGGCAAGATAACCATACTTGGAGAGTTTTTAGCGATTGCAGCCGTGACCATGTGCATCTTGTTCATCTTTGTGGATATGGGGCAACCGATGAGGATAATGAATGTTATGCTTTATCCGACTCTAAATTCTGTTATGTTCTGGGACAGTGTTGTTTTGGGCGGCTATCTTTTTCTTAATCTTATTGTCGGCTGGACTGTGTTAGGTGCTGACAGCAAAGGTATTGCGCCTCCAAAATGGGTAAAACCTCTGATATATCTTTCGATTGCATGGGCGCCTTCAATACATACTGTTACAGCTTTTCTTTATGCAGGTATCCCGGGAAGGCATTTCTGGCTTACAGCTATTATGGCAGCACGATTTCTTGCCTCAGCATTTGCAGGGGGCCCGGCGTTGCTTATAATCCTCGCCCTGATTATAAGGAAGTTTACCAAGTTTGATCCTGGCAAAGAGGCTGTTCAGACGCTCGGAAAGATAGTAACCTATTTTATGATTACAAATGTGTTCTTCGTCGGGTTAGAGCTTTTTACAGCGTTTTACAGCGGAATACCCGGACATATGCATCCGTTTAAATATCTCTTTGTAGGATTAGAAGGCGCACATAAACTCGTCCCATTGATGTGGGCATCAGTTATTATGGCAATTGTTTCACTCCTGATTCTCATATTCCCTGCTGCAAGAAAGAATGAGAGTGTTCTGGCTGTTGCATGCGCAATGGTATTTTTATCATTGTGGATTGATAAGGGATTTGGTTTGATTATCGGCGGCTTTGTTCCGAACATGTTCGAAACAGTGACAGAATACTGGCCGACACTGCCTGAGACATTGATAACAATCGGTGTGTGGGCAATAGGTTTTCTCGTGCTCACAGTCCTTTATAAGATTGCTATTTCCGTGAGGGAAGAGACAGCAGGGATTGAGATAGAACACTAAGAATCTGCATTATTATTTTTGAATTTATAAGAAGGGCGCATTTGAATGCGCCCTTCTTTATTTTCTAAGTTTCCCTCAAAAATGCCTTAATTGACACTTCACATAAAAATGTGTTACACATAAATACGTGAATAGGAAGGAGGAATAGGGATGGAAAAGCAAAATGTTACATTATCTCTGCCTAAGCCCCTTTTAAAAAAGGCAAAGACAATTGCTGCAAAAAACGAAAAGTCATTGAGTGAGCTTATAAGAGAATCCCTTGAGGAGAAGGTGAGAGAATCAACTGGTTATAAAAAGGCAATGGAGAGACAATTAAGGCTTATGAAAAAGGGATTTGACCTTGGAACACAAGGTAAGATTAAATTTACGCGGAAAGAACTTCATGAAAGAAGATAAGATATTTCTGGATACTAATGTCATTGTTTACGCCTATGATGCCTTTGCCGGTAAAAATCATGAGACAGCCATGAAGATAATGGAAGGCCTGTGGCGTTCAGGTCTTGGTATTGTCAGCACACAGGTGCTGCAGGAATTTTTTGTCGTGGTAACCAGTAAAAGAAACAATTTATTAGATACAAGAACAGCCAAGGAGATTGTGAGCGATCTTTTAAAATGGAATATTATTGTTAATGACGGGAACTCTATATTAGATGCTATAGAAATACAGCAGAAGCATAAATATTCCTTCTGGGATTCCATGATTATAGAGTCTGCCATCAGGGGCGGTGCATCAATCTTATTAAGTGAAGATCTCTCTGATGGGCAGATAATCGAAGGCTTAAAGATAAAAAACCCATTTTTGGGACATTAACACTGTCGGAAAACTTTACACTTTCTTTACACTTCTAAAAAATGTTCAATTATGCAGATTTCTAACAATTCTCTTTAAAATAAAAGAGTTAAAGCTTAAACCTCATCTTTTTGTTGAAGCTGTCCCCAGCGTTTCTGTCAGAATTCTTTACACTCAATCCTCAAAAGTATCGGAAAACTTTACACTTTTTAGTTCCTCCAAAAATCTTCTTTTGAAAAATCATTTAGAATCAATGAGTTATAAATCAGGCATGATAGTTGCTTTACTCAATAAGGGGATTTATTTTCTTTGGGGGGCGGTTTGTGGTATATAAGTTGCATAGACAGACAGACAGACAGACAGACAGAATTTAAGGCTTAAGAGATCATTAAAATCTTGTAGCATTCAAACACAATGCAATTCCGTTAAATGCAGTTGTTTTTTTAAACCCATTACCTTTAATGTTAGCAAAAGGCATTTTCTGTTAAGTCAGGAAATGCTTTTTTTGTTTTTTAAAGCGGATTCCGCTTATTAAACTTATTTTTTTATGGGGGAAAGCATGAGAGGAATGAAAGTCTTTTTAGCTGCAATGCTGAGTGTTTGTATGGTTATTGGTTTTGGCTGTTCTTATAAGTCTATTAAGCATGGGGAAGAAATTTCAGATGAACAAGTTGCAAAGATTATTGATGGTAAGACTACAAAGGAAGAAATTTTTATAGAATTTGGCAACCCCAGCAAGACAATGGACAATGAAAAAGTCTTTTTCTACAACTGGACAAGGGGAAGCAAATCAAGTCTTCTTGGATTAGGGGGCGGCTCAGCTTATACCCACAGCCTTGTAATAGTTTTTGATGAAAAAGGAACAGTAAAGAGTCACAAAATCACACGTGGTGCAACAGAGGGCGGCGTAAGCGTTCATGATTAAAGTTTAGATATAAATACAAAAAAGAAGGGTTTGTGATGAATAGGATTACTGAAAACTTGAAATTATTCTTTAAAGGAGTCAACTATAAAGAATTCTCCTTAACACGGAAATGAGTTTTATGAGAAAGCATAGCAAAAATAGTTCTAATCAACTTATGAGCAGTAGCCATGACAGCCTTTCTAAAAGGCAGTCCGTCCTGTTTTCTTTTAA
>JACQXE010000069.1 GCA_016208915.1 Nitrospirota bacterium
ATTTGAGTCGACCTCATTTATAGTGCTTCCACCTCTTCGAGCAGACTGGAGCCATCCCTGAAGCTCCGGCTCTGCTGCTACTGCAGCCCTTCTTACAGCTCCAACTCTCCCTCTCTCCTGCATACCAATATAACCGGGAATCGCTATTGCGGCCAATATTCCGATGATTGCCACAACTATCAGGAGCTCGATGAGGGTAAAGCCTTTCGATTTCCATAAACTAAAATTGTCCACTGCCTTTTTGCTCCTGGTGTAGTTCTTATCAAAAAGGGCTGTGCATTATGCACAGCCCTTTCCCTGCTCTATTCAACACTTAACTTCTTAGTCTGCAGAAATAGTTTTCTGATATAATTGAGTTCCATTTCTATCGAATGCGCTAATAATAATCTGCGCTGAACCGGCGCCATGATCACATTGAATTCCTCCTCTGGCTGCTACTCCGCTAAGAGCAGAGGTTGACCATAGCGTCGCTATCCCATTCCATGGAGAGGCTTCACTATTCGATAGCCTTCTTGATTCGATATAACGCGAACATAATTGATCTGCTGCAGTTAAATCATTAGCAAGCGTTGAATTATTTGCATCTGTAGCATTCGTAGTATCAAGAGAGCCGTCGCCATTTGAGTCGACCTCATTTATAGTGCTTCCACCTCTTCGAGCAGACTGGAGCCATCCCTGAAGCTCCGGCTCTGCTGCTTAACCGGGAATTGCGATTGCCGCCAGAATACCGATGATTGCCACAACTATGAGGAGCTCGATAAGGGTAAAACCTTTTTGTTCTCTCAGGTTATTCACTGCCTTAAACATGTTACCTCCTTTTCTATGGGTTTATAACCATTACTAAACTTTATTGCTCTAACCAGAAAATTTTATGCATCACCTCCTCTGACAATAAAATTCAGGTTAAATCCAACACCTATAAAGCATTTTCTATGCCATGCCCTGACCTTAAAAAATCATGAAAAATCAAAATGAATATATCGCCTCTGGATTTGCTGCATCTGCCTCCCTGACGAATTTTGTCATGTTCACGCATTTCCTGTCATTTTCCCTTTAAAAATAATAACCTATCATATGTTGGAATATAATCTACTTGAAAAATATTTAAAAGTCAATTAATATGCATAAAAAAAATTTGGTATAACACCTCATCTAAATGGTAAAATAATCTCTATGGATAAAAGGAATAAAAAAACCGCTAAGCAAAAATTTTTCATAGCAAAGGAACTGCGGCTATCAGTTTCGCTGATAGTCATATGGTCGCTTCTTGCAGGAATCCTGTTTACTTATCTGACCAAAGAACTCGGCGCTAAGATAGAGCATGGCATATTTTCATTTATCGCAGTATTTCTGGGTTATGTCATCATTGTGATTATTCTGGCGCTATTCTTCACACACCGCTTTATAGGTCCGTTCGAAAGGTTAAAGATGGAAATGAAACTTATTCTCGCAGGCAATTTTAACAGACGTTTATGTGTGAGGACCAATGATGATTTCTACATAAGATCATTCATAACAGACGTCAACAAAATACTTGACAGCTTTGAGAATAAATGCATAGAAAAAGATAATTTCCGCAAAAATATTAATTCTGAACTCCTGAATATAATGTCTCTTATCGAAAAACAAGAAACACCCAGAGAAAAACTCAGGGAAGCTGTCCTCGCCTTTCATGAAAAAGTCGAGTCTCTGCTAAAATAGTAAATATTTACGGGTTACCTAATAAACCATTCTCAATGCACTTGGAACAATCTCTATAATCGCAGGAGTTTTACCAAGATAATCACCGTCTGTCTGTATATTGGCATTTCCCTTTATCTGAATCTGCTCTGCCTGCAGATAACTTACATCCGCAAATTTTAAATGCCTTTTTGTCATTATCCCGTAAATATACTTGATTACATCCAGTCTCTTTTTACCATGCATGATAAATACATTTAGATACGGGCTGCTTATATCTGCATCAGGCGCAATCCTGAAGTTTCCTGCATACCTTGATGCATTACAGATTATTGCAGAATATCCCTCATAAACTCTGCCGCCTATATCAAAAGTCAACTTTTCAGGGTTCCACTTCATTAAGGTCGTTAAACCGCTCCATACATATGCGCCTCTGCCTGAGAATCTCTTAATCTTACTGGTTATACCGTAAACTACCTCTCCGTCATACCCAATACCAGCCATCAGACAAAAATAGCGCGTCTGTATTTCAGAGCTCCCATCCTCTACAAAGGTTATTTTCCCCAGGGAAACATTGCGTATCCGGTTACTTAGAGCAATATCCAGCGCATCCTCAATATTATTCTCCGGTATATTGAGTTCTTTCGCTAAGACATTTGTTGTTCCAAACGGAAGTATTGCAAGTGGCACATCAGTGTATGCAATCCCATTAATTACCTCATTGAATGTTCCGTCACCTCCGGCAGCGATAATTAATAGTTTTGAGTTTTGTCGCCTCGGACGACTCGCTGAGGCGAGAGTTTTGAGTTTTAAGTCTTTATTGTTCAACTCCGAACTCTGACCTTCGAACTCTAAACCAATTCGTTTTGCAAATATTTCAGCGTCACCTTTTTTTTCTGTCAACATTAACTCAACATCAAGCCCCCTGTCCTTTATAATCTTTTCTGCCCTTTCTATAGACCTAAGAGCGCCACTGCCTGCTGTCGGATTTCCTATCAAAATAATCTTTTGTTTCATTTTGACTTTATTATAGAAGATTCATCAACTCTGCACCAGATAGCATTTTCCTATAAGACATTATAACCACGAAATCTATTCTTATAAATAATAAAGCGCTTAAACCCATTGGATTAACACCAGATGAAAAAAGATATCTAAAAACATTTCTTACAGAAGCCCTCACAGGAGAGCTGATAAATATAAAATATCCTCAAGTACCGTAAGATATTATACAAATCAGGGAAGATTGTCTTTGGAGCGAAAAGATTATTTCCCCTGAATATTTATTAATATAGGCCTTTTCTCTAAATAACCGATTAGATCTTCAATCTCTGTATTTTCCTTAATAAACATAACCCTTCCTCCATGCATCTCTCCGTATTTTTTGATGTTTGGAATTCTCAAATAGCCAAATCTCTTTGACGCAATATATCCTGTAGTGTAATCCGGGTCATCAGAGATGCAAACTTCGGCAATAACAGACTGGCATGAAGCAACTTTTGAAGCGAGGATTACCGCTTCTTTAATGGTCGTTATTTTATTCTTTATCATCTCATCGTGAGTGCCTGTTATTCCGGGCTTGCCTGCCCTCGAAGTTAGTAATCGGGGGATCCGGAATCCAGTTTCTCTACTCTGGATTCCCGCCCTATGGGTCGGGTCATAGACCTTCGCGGGAATGACTATTTTATAAAGTATCTGCAAAAGTTTTCTCTCAGCAGTCTTTGTTATTCCCATCCTTGATACCCTTATGCCTCGTTCCTTATCAGGCTCAACCCTCTTCCCTGACCTCATTACTATCAGAGATGCGCCACGCATTGTCTTTTTTGAGGTAAGAACCTTAAATGCATTTACGACAGCTTTCTTTGAAATATTCAGTTCTGATAATCTCTGTGAAATGGTTTCTCTTGCTTCATCAGGAGAACTGCATTGCGAAGTAGTTATAGGCAATATTGAGGCTATATCAGGGTTTTGTTTTATTTTTTCTATTGTAATTACTATCTCGTCAGGTTCTCCTCTCGGGTGAGTCAAGGCACGCTGGATATATTTATTGCAGATTTTGTGAACATCCTTTTCATCGTATATACCTTCTGCACCGGAAATGTGTTCTAAGTTTTGAGTTTTGAGTTTTGAGTTATTTTTATTCTTAATTTTGCAACTTGTCTTTGCTGCCCTCATTCGTACGCTCCACATTTCAATTAAACCTCTCTCCACATGTTAAGAACCCTGCGCCAAGAGCGCAGGGCGTAAACGTCAAAGTCTATTCCAAACAGTTTACAAATATTTCCTCTCCTCGTCGTCATTCCGACTTGCCTGCCTGTCCGGTAGGCAGGTTCGGAATCCTTCTGAAAGATTCTGGGCAAGCCAGAATGACAGAAAATATGGTAATCCTGTGGCAAGACCACAGGGAGTTCTAATTCATTAAAGCTGCTTATCAAAACGAGGTTGCACATCTTAATATCCTGTCGATTCATTGTATTTATGAAGCGTTCAGCCTTTCATAATTCTTATTCTTATTTTGTTTTACCTTCTAATCTTTTAAATCTGCAATCCGTATTGTTTTATTAACCTCAGATCATCCTCATAACTTCTTCCTGTTGTTGTTAAATAATTTCCAGTAAGAATTGAATCTGCTCCTGCCATGAATACCATTGAATTGAACTCTCCGAGCACCTGCATCCTTCCGCCGCATACCCGAATCTCTTTTTCAGGAAGAATAAACCTGTAAAGGCTTATTATCTTTAATGCCTCGAATGGATGAAGCATTTCCAATTCACCCAGCCTTGTTCCCTTTACAGGTATCAAAAAATTAACCGGCACAGAATCAATATTTAATTCTTTTAAAGCAAGCGCCATATCTATCCTGTCTTCCCATGTCTCTCCCATACCGAATATCCCTCCTGAACAGATGGAAAGTCCGGCCTGTTTTGCCGCCTCAATTGTCTTCAGCTTGTCATGATAGGTGTGTGTTCTGCATATCTCAGGAAAAAATCGTTCGGAAGTCTCGATATTGTGATGGTATCTCTCAAGGCCGTGGTCTTTTAAATATAGAAGTTCATCCTTATCCATAATACCGAGAGTCGAACACGGCAAAAGACCTATTTTCCTTAAATCCTCTATCATCGAGCCTATTTCGACCAGTTCTTTTTCTCCAACCTTCCTTCCGCTTGTGACAATACAGAATCGCCTGACGCCTGCATCCTTAGCCTCTTTTGCCTTCTCAAAAACCGCATCCTTCTTAATTAAAGGATACACGCTCATACCCGCCCTGCTGACTGCTGACTGGGCACAATACGAACAATCTTCAGGACACATGCCTGATTTTGCATTAACTATGGAGCACAGATCTACAGAATCTCCTTTGAATCTCTCACGTATCCTGTTAGCTGATTCAAACAGCCTAAAGATTTCAGCCCTTTCAATAAGAGAAACCTTAATGGCTTCATCCTTAGTTATTGGGTTGCCACCTATGATTCTATCTGTAAGAGAATCAAGCATATTCTATTTTCAAGAAAAAATCTTTGGTTGTCAACTAAATAGGGCTTAATTGGTTTACATTTCTGTTTTCATCTGCATAAGAAAAATAATGTATACTAATACAAACGCATTAAGTAAGTTGACATAATCCTTTGTATTGTCATTCCCGCTTGTCGGGAATCCTTCCTAAAGAAAGATTCAGGACAAGCCAGAATGACAGAAAATGTAACATTATTTATTTCGTTTACTATAAAAACAAAAAAAGGAGATGAGGGTATGGATATCCTGAAAAAGATAAATGAGGACCTTGTGACAAGCATGAAGAAAAGAACTGATGAGCTTAGGACATCCACTCTGAGGATGATCAAATCATCAATAAAAAATGCGGAGATCGCAAAGCGAGGAAAGGGTGATTTGAACGAGGATGATATCATCGGAGTCATGTCCGCCATGGTAAAGCAGAGGAAGGAGTCTGTTGAGCAGTATCTAAAGGCAAACAGAAAGGACCTCGCAGAAAAAGAGAGCAAAGAGATTAGCATCATCCAAGAATATCTCCCCAAACAGCTTTCTATCGAAGAACTCGATGAAATTATCAAATCAACAATCAAAGAAACAGGGGTCACTGGTGCAAAGGAGATGGGGAAACTCATGAAAGAACTCATGCCGAGGGTTAAGGGAAAAGCAGACGGAAAACTTGTCAGCGAACGCGTAAAAGAAATATTAGAAAAGAGCGGTTAAGAAAAATGAGCAGGATATGGAATTTTCACTCATTCTCGGCCTATAGCCTCCGAGGATTTTGCCTCTCGATATTTAAAAACATACTGTCTGAATATCGGCAAAATAAACCGTTCAAATCCCATATCCTGCTCATTTATAGTCTGCTTAATCTAATAATAGGTAAAACTCACTCCCCAAGATATGCCTTCTTGACCTGCTCATTATTAAGAAGCTCCTCTCCCAAACCGTGGATCACTATTCTTCCATTCTCAAGCACATAGCCCCTATTTGAAAGGTTGAGAGCTGCATGCGCATTCTGCTCTACGAGAAGGACAGTAACGCCATCCTGATTGATTTCTCTTATCGCCTTGAATATCTTACTGACAACAATTGGCGCAAGTCCAAGAGACGGTTCATCAAGGAGAAGGAGCCTTGGCTGGGACATCAATGCCCTTGATATGGCAAGCATCTGCTGCTCTCCTCCGCTTAAAGTACCGCCCATCTGTTTCTCGCGTTCTTTAAGTACAGGAAACATCTCATACGCTTTTTCAAATTGATTTTTCACCCCCCCTATACCCCCCCTTGCTAAGGGGGGGTATAGGGGGGGTGGTCTTTAGTCTCCGCGATATTATGTATGCTCCCATTTCAAGATTCTCTTTTACAGTGAGCCTTGGAAATATCCTTCTTCCTTCAGGCACATGACTTATCCCCATCTCAACAATTTCGTGTGGATATGAACTGGAAATCTCTTCACCCTTAAAAAATATATTTCCCCTTCCAGGCCTCAATATCCCTGATATAGTCATAAGAGTTGTGGACTTACCAGCCCCATTACTGCCAATAAGACAGACTATTTCACCTTGATTGATCTTGAGCGAGACGCCCTTCAGCGCCTCTATCTGGCCGTATGATGTACGTATATCTTTTAATTCAAGCATCTCTCACAAAATTATGCAGTAAGGGGATATCTTCAAGCGGATTTATTTTGCCGATATTCAAACATACCCCCCTTAGTCCCCCCTTGCCAAGGGGGGATTTGAGGGGGGTGAGGCAAAATACCTCGGAGGTCGGAATCGACCGACCTGCCTGCCGGCAGGGAATGAGTGAGAAGATTGTCCCCTTACTAAGCATCTTTATCATAAATTTCTTTAGTGTTCCTTGCCAAGATATGCCTCTATGACCAATGAATTTTTTCTTATTTCTTCAGGGTTCCCCTCTGCTATCTTAACACCATGGTCAAGGACAATTATATTTTCTGAAATTCCCATCACGACCTTCATGTCATGCTCGATCAGTATTACAGTCCTACCGAGTTCCTTAAGTTTTTTTATCAGCTCCATCATCTCTGATGTCTCCTGAGGATTCATTCCTGCTGTCGGCTCATCAAGCAATATCAGCCTCGGCTCTGTTGCAATCGCCCTCGCTATCTCAAGCCTCTTCTGACTTCCGTACGGAAGGTTTCCTGCAAGCATATCACCAGAACTCTCCAGTCCTATAAGTTCGAGGTACTCAAGCGCCTTCTCTCTTATCGATTTCTCTTCATTTTTAAAAAATCTGCTCCTTGTTATCGCTCCTAAAAAACCAGAATGCGTCCTGCAGTGCTGGGAGACCATCACATTTTCAATAGCACTCATTTCCTTAAAAAGCCTTATGTTCTGGAATGTGCGCGAGATTCCAAGTTTTACTATCTTGTCCGGTTTAAGTCGTGTTATCTCTGCATCGAGAAAGCCAATTGCACCCTTAGTCGGTCTTGTAATTCCTGTAAGACAGTTGAAGATCGTTGTCTTTCCTGCACCATTCGGACCTATTATGCTCGTGATAGACCCATCCTTAACTCTGAATCTTACCTCTTCCACAGCCCGTATGCCGCCAAAGCGCTTTGTTATGTCTCTAATCTCAAGAAGGTACATCATTGCCTCCTGTCAGATGTCTGCTATGGCGGAAAAATCCCTGAGGTCTGAATACCATAAGCAACACCAAACCGCTCCCGAGAGCAAGCATCCTGTACAACTGTATTCCCCTCAGCATCTCAGGAAGCATCACAAGTATTATTGCGCCAAGTATCACACCCGAGATGCTCCCGATCCCTCCGAGTATCACCATACAAAGTATTAGCACAGATTCCATAAAGGTGAAACTCTCAGGTGATACGAATTGCATCTTGGCAGCAAACAGGGTTCCTGCAAGCCCTGCCCAGAATGCGCCAAAGGAAAACGCGTATAATTTATATGCCGTGATATTTATTCCGACAGAAGAGGCTGCTATCTCATCCTCTCTTATCGCAACCCATGCCCTTCCGATCCTTGATGAATAAACTCTTCTAACTATGAAAACTGTCAGTGCAACAAAGATCAAAATAAAATAGTAGTAATAGTTTAATCTTACTACTGGCATCCCGGGCAGATAAGGCGCGGCTATGCCGCCAATACCGTTTGGTCCTCTTGTCAAAGAGTCCCAGTGAGTTATTAAGCACAAGACGCACTATCTCTCCAAACCCGAGTGTCACTATTGCAAGATAGTCTCCCCTCAGTCTGAGGGCAGGCACTGCGAGCACAAATCCTGACAGGGCTGTAAACGTCACAGACAACGGCATTGCTGTCCAGAACCCTAACCCAAGACTTGTATTAAGTAATGCATATGAATACGCCCCTATTGCATAAAATGCCACAAATCCGAGATTCAGCAACCCTGCAAACCCGACAACGACATTAAGCCCCTGCGCCAGTATGATATAAATACCAACGAGGATTGCCACATCAATAAAATAGTCAGTAGTGATGAGAGGCAGGATAAAAAGTAATAGTAATAATGCGTAACGAGAAATAGCCAATGTCCGGACATATGATTCTGCTGAACTTATCTTTCTGCTCAGGGCATGCAGTTTGTCAATAAACATCTTGATATGTCCGGAAACAATTCTTAGAAGAAAAAACGAGACTGCAAGAACCGCAAACAGGACAAGAGAAGCCTTGAGTCCTTTGAAAGGCAGGAAAAGCAGTGCAAACCATAATGCAATAAATATGCTATACCTTTTCTTCATTTGCCTTTCCGAAAAGTCCTGCTGGTTTGATGAGCAGTATTATGATAAGGATTACGAACGCATATGCATCCTTGTATTCACTCGATATATAACCTGAGCTCAGGCTTTCAAAAAGACCGAGGAAAATCCCGCCAAACATCGCACCGGGAATACTCCCTATGCCGCCGAGGACAGCTGCTGTGAATGCCTTGATTCCTGCAATATAACCGATGGAATAGTTGACAAGACCATAATACATTGCAACCATCAGTCCTGCAACAGCAGCAAGGCCTGAACCTATGATAAAGGTGACTGATATAACAGTATCTACGTTTATGCCCACAAGAGATGCCATTACCCTGTCCTGCGCCACTGCCCTCATTGCCTTTCCCATCCTCGTTCTGGTAATGAACAGTTGGAGTAATAACATCAGAACCGCTGAGACAGCTATAATGAAAAACTGCATATACGTAATAATGGCGCCCTTTATTTCAATACCTGCTGATTCAAAGAGATGAGGGAAAACCTTATCAGTTGCGCCCTGCGTCAGCATTACATAGTTCTGGAGGAAGATGGAGACGCCTATTGCACTGATAAGGGGACTTAAACGCGGAGCCTTTCTGAGCGGCTTATAGGCTAGCTTTTCTATTGTCAGGCCGTAAGAAGAACAAAAAAATACAGAAAATATGAATGTTAATATTAGCGCCAGCGGAAGGCTGTATGATGTAAGTCCTATCGCAGTAAAAAAGGCAAGGAAGATAATCCCGAGATACGCACCCAGCATATATATTTCGCCGTGTGCAAAATTAATAAGTTCGAGTATCCCATACACCATTGTATAACCAAGGGCTATGAGGGCATATACACCGCCTACGGTAAGACCATTGATTAACTGTTGCGCAAGCACAGAAGATTTTAGCAGAAAAAGACGTTGTTTTTAAATAACCTCACTTATTGCATGGATTTGGAAAGGAACAAACAAAAGAGGGAATCCAGCCTTTCTCAATGGCTGAATTCCCTCTTAACTTTGTGTATAACCAATTACGGATTAATCGTTATCGCCTTATACTTGTTATTGTTCGTCTCGCTGGTCTCAACAACAACTCCGTCAGCATCTGATACCGCAATGATGTACCACGTGCCAGGACTAACGACAGGAAGTGTCACATTTCCGCTCTGTGTATTTGTTTTTCCTGCATCCAATTCAGACACAGACCTCGTCCTCAGAAGGAGATCCCCAGTTTCATAGGTGGTATTTGTAGAAAGATAGAGTTTTGTCGTTGATGCACCTGCCACGCCTCCTCCGCTGTTCTTTGTCGTGTCACCTATGGTTACGGTTGAACCATTCGTTGCAGAAAGCGGCGCTGTTATTGCAGATACTATAAGGTCAGGCCCTATCTTGATGGATTTGGATTTGTTATTATTTGTCTCGCTCGTCTCTGTTACAACTCCGGTTGCATCTGCCCTCGCTATGATATACCATGTCCCTGTTGCTGTTCCAGCAGGTATAGTTACTGTTGTGCTTCCTGTGTCTTCTGCATTTGGTGCAAGAGATCCAAGGGCTCTTTCTCCAAGAGGTGTGTCTAATGCATCCCATGTTGAATTCGCTGAAAGATAGTACCTTGTTGTTGATGCTCCTGCTGAACATCCACCCTGGTTCTTTGTTGTATCGCCTACAGTTATTGTCTTTCCGTCTCCTGATATCAACGGCGCTGTAATGGCTGAAACAATGAGATCGGGCCCAGTCTTGATAGATTTATACTTGTTATTGTTCATCTCATTGGTCTCGCTGACCTGATTATTAGCATCTGCCTTCGCTATGACGTAGAATGTGCCTGAACATGCACTCAAAGGAACTGTTACTACGATATTTGGACCAACACTTGAGTCCCCTGCTGCAAGCTCCGGCACTGTCCTCTCGCCAAGGTATGTGTCACCTGCATCCCATGTTGAGTTTGTTGACCAATAATACTTTGTTACACTCCCACCTGATGTGCCTGTTCCCTGGTTCTTGGTCGTATCACCCACTGTTATGCTTGCACCTGGATTTGCAGTTGTTGGTCCTGTTACGGTTGTAATAATAAGGTCAGCCACTGGTGCATAATTAAATGTTGCTGTTACAGTTTTATCTGAACCCATTGTAACTGTGCATGTGCCAGTGCCTGAGCAATCCCCTGACCAGCTTGCAAATGTTGAACCTGTATCCGCTATGGCTGTTAAAGTCACTACTGTCCCTGCGCTGTAAGCCTCGATGCAATCATTTCCGCAGTTTATGCCTGCAGGACTGCTCGTTACTGTACCGCTTCCTGAGCCTCCTTTTGTGACTACTAAAATAGTTCCTCCGACTCCACTCAATGGCATATTGAGTGTAGGAGTGCCGGGATCATTAGAAGGAATATTTAGCATTGCAGATTTTGTCCCTGTACTCGACGGAGAAAATTTTACATCAATTGCGCATAAACTGTTCGCTGGTAAGGTTGTACAATTGTTTGTTTGACTGAAGTCCCCTGCATTTGCGCCTGTAATGGTTATTGGATTAATGATAAGGTCTACATTGCCTGTATTCCGAACCCGTACTTTTCGTATTGTGAATTTAGTCGGATTCACATAGCCAAAATTTAGAGAAGAAGGATAGGCAAAGATTTCAGGGCTGGGCGGGGTGCTGACGCAGACTGCATTTACTGTCGCAGTTGGGGTTGTAACAGTCGCATTGCTTATCGCCGGAACAATAGAAGTGTTCGTCACCGATGCAGTTGTGCTGGCTACGGTTGCATTCGTAGTAGTTGCTGCCATATTTAATGGACCTATTATTGAACAGGTATTGATATTTCCGTTATTATCAAACTTTAATATTAATGCATCTGTGCCTGTAATACCGGCTGCTACAAACCCGCCATCGGTGGTCTGTTCGATAGAATAGATATGATCGTTATTGCTTACTCCATAGGTCTTTTGCCATTGAATATTTCCACCTGGATCAAGTTTTAGCGCCCATCCATCATAAAAGCCCGTACTTAGCTCCGTTTCACCAGCAACTATATAGCCACCATCAGAGGTTTGATGGATGGAGTTAGCATAATCAGTGCTTGTCCCGCCGTAAGTCTTTTGCCATTGAATATTTCCACCCTCATCCAGTTTCAATACCCATGCATCATATAAGCCTGCTCCAAAAGATCCTGTATAGCCAGCAATTACGAAACCGCCATCAGAGGTCTGCTGGATGAAACTGGAGATATCATCACTGTTACCACCATATGTTTTCTGCCATTGGACATTTCCGCTCGCATCCAGTTTCAAAATCCATACATCAAAATAACTGCCAACTTTTTTATAACCAACAACAATAAACCCAGTATCAGAAGTCTGCTGAATGGAGTATGCCTGTTCGCCTCCACTGGTGCCATATGTTTTCTGCCATTGAATATTTCCATTAGCGTCGAGCTTCAGCAGCCAGATATCGAAAGATCCTGCACCAAAGGAGTAGGTCTCACCAACTACAATGTATCCTCCATCAACAGTTTGTTGGATAGATTCTGCAAAATCAAGATTACTCCCGCCGTAAGTCTTCTGCCATTGAACATTTCCATTAGCATCGAGTTTTAATACCCATGCATCATAACTGCCTGCCCCCGACGAACCTGTAGCACCGGAAACTATATAGCCACCATCAGAGGTTTGATGGATGGAGTTAGCATAATCAGCGCTTGTCCCGCCGTAAGTCTTCTGCCATTGGGTATTCGCGCTTGAATCAAGTTTCAATATCCATAAGTCATTATATCCTGCACCGTAAGAATAAGTCCCTCCTGCTACTATATAACCCCAATCAGATGTTTGTTGGGCAGAGCTGAACCATTCAGACGAGGTCCCGCCAAAAGTCTTTGCCCACAGAGATGTGAAATCCAAGTGAACATTCATATTGTAAGAATTCCTCGTATCATCCGCCAGAAAGATACGCACGAAATAATCTGTTGGAGCACTGGTGTTGAAGTGCTCCACATGTTCAATATCTCCCGTTCCTTTTGAGCTGCTCACAGGTGTGGTATCGGAACCTCTATATAACTCCATATCGATATTGCCATTGCTGTGAATAAAGGAAAGACTAACAGAGATAGGGGTATTTTGAGGTACTGTGATCTTGTACCAGTCCTCATCATTTAACTTCACCACGTTGCCCTTATAAGCGCCTGCTGAAACAATTTTTGCCGTAGTACGGCTGTCATTTTCTTCCAGCGAATCATCAGTCCCGCCCTGAAGGTAGCTTTGAATGAAGGGATAGGAGACAGAGAACTTTCCATAGTTAGAGATTTTTGTTGGGTCGCATGGCTCTACAAAAGTACAAATTTGTCCATAAAGTTGTCCAATACATTTATGATCTGAATTCCAAATGCATGAGCCGGATGATCCTTCTTCTGTAGTTCCTGAATACCAATCAATATCCCAATAATTGATATTGTTACAGGTAGAGGTAATATTTCCAAAGGAAATCCGTCTGTAATCGTCAGTATTACTGGGGTGATGAATTCCAACAACGCTGTCGCCAATACCGGGTTCAGCCGTTGTCGTACCGGCCCATGTCAGATTCCTGGGTACTGTGCCCAGGAGTTCAAGGAGGGTGAAGTCGGAAAATTCTTCTTTTGTTTTTCCGTCCAGATAAATTGCATCAAGCGATTTTGGCAAATTGTCCATTATAGGAGGTATTCCATTGCAGGTAGGAGTCTCATAAAACCAATAGACTTTAATCTCCGAAACAGTGATCTCATCAGGAATACAGTGATTGGCTGTGAGGAAGTATGGTATATGGTCTTGCGAAAGGCTATCTATCATTGTCCCTGTACAATAAGCAGTTGCTCCATCTACCTGAAATTTTAGTCTGCCCACAGCATCGCCTTCGGTAGCCCAATCTGGATAACAGGTTGCATCATTATGGCAGGATGCTGCCGAAGGAACCATACCAGATTCAGACATGCTCTTTCTGCCTATGGGCCGATACAGATGACTTATCTTGTCAATTTTGAATAGTAGGGTTGAGCAGTCATATTGAATTGTTTTAGGTATAAACAATTCAATAATGGCTCTGTCATCCCAAACAGTTCCAGCCCATAATTCAGGGCCTCCTGTATAAGGGCCTTCATATTTGTCAGGTTTTGCAGGAGAATATATATATATATCTTTGCGCCACCTGGTAGATAGAAATCAGTAAAATGGACATCAATACCAGATGCTGATGGAGCATGTATCTCAAAGAGCCATATGGTTCCAAAGCCGGGGATATCAAACCATTCTCCATGAGTCAGCGGAGAGGCATTGATTTCGCGGTGGATTCCTGCGCGGAGCGGTTTTCCAAAGTCGCCTGCTGCCCTATCTTCTGCAATCAATTTATCCATATCGATAGGCGGCAGGTGCAGTACTTTTGCTGGATCGGGTACAATACCGGCTATCTGGCTCGGAAGCAGCGGTTTTTCCGCAGGCGGTTTTTCCCACTGCTCAGGTGGAATTGTGCTGCCGGGTATCGATATCCCATCTGCAAAGAGATTAGCAGTGATAATCAATGTCAAACTCACAAAAAATAAATTAAGCAACAACAAAATCAAAATATTCCCCTGTAACTTTCTTTTCACTCTCATCTTTAACCTCCTTTATAAAAGATTTTATCTTCATTCTTAAACTCCTCCTTCATCACCTCCTCTTCTTCTTGTTTTGATTTAAAGCAAATTATACTATGTCATTCTAAATTCATTCCAGAATCTAATTCGGACTCTGAAACAAGTTCAGAGTAACATCCTAAAAAACTAACCTTCCCACAGCATCACCTTCAGTCGCCCAATTAGGGGAACATGTCGCATCGTTATGGCAGATAGCCGATAGAGAAGTAATGCTACTCTCAAATAGAGAATTTTGAGTCGAATGACGATAAAAATGGCCAACCCCTTTTATATTAAAAGGTGATTTTGAACGGTCAAAAGGAATTGGAATAGCTAATTCTATTATTATTTTGTCGTCACCCCAGATAATATCTGAACCAAAATCGGGGCCGTTAGTATTATCATAAGGTCCTCCATATTTATCAGGTTTTGAAGGGGAATAAACATAAACCTTAGACCCCTGGGGCAAATAAAAATTTGAAAAACTAACACTTATTGCGTATGCTCTTGGAGAATGTATTTCAAAAAGCCAAATACTTCCTTTCCCGTCAAAATCATACCATTCTCCGTGAGTCAGTGGAGATGCATTGATTTCCCGATGACTCCCTATCCTATGGGGCTTTCCTTTACCTTGTACCGTTTCGTCCTCTTTAATCAATTTATCCACATCTATCGGTGGTAGATGTAAAACTTTGTCCGAGCTCGGTTTAAGATTATATTGCTGGGCCGGTGTAGGCCCTTTCTTCATAGGCGGCTCCTTTTCCCATTTACAAAATAGAATGTGGAAGACCAATAGCCGAAACCCTCATAATTCCATGCTATTACATGCCAGTAATATACTGTCCCAACATCGGGAAAACCTATGAGTTGAACGCTCGTATTTCCTCCTGTCCAATCTCCATAAACAACATTGTTGAACCATGGATCAACTGCAATCTCTAGATAGTAATCATATGCATAATTAGCCGCCGCCCAACTGAATATTACTGATGTGCCTCCAACATTCTGACCGTAATATGGAGAAACAAGAAAGGGGGTGTCTGGCAGCGTAGCGGAGGCAACGGCCGCAAATGATAGAATTCCAACCGCTGACAATACAACCACAACACTCCAGAACTTACGGTATATTGATATCTTCACCTTATTGAATCCTCCCTTAGTTTTCTCTTTCTTAATGAATACCTGTGTCAGTCTATTATCACCATATCCAGTTTCTTCAGTATCTCTCCAGTAAAAGCATCGATGCGATAGAGCCACCTACCCCGACCCTTCGTTAGCTGAACGAGCGCCTCCCAGATGACATAAGGGGAATCTGGCACGGCTTTTTCTTGAATATTTTCTATCTTGATGCGCTTAGGATCGCTCCCAGCAGACTTCAGATCGTGCTCTATGATTTTGAGCGCCTTGTCTTTGGTTATCCTCTCCTTTCGCACGGCATCGTAAACTTCAGGAGAGACAGGCACAAGATATGCGTACATCCGAGTTATTGTTCCATCGGGCCATATAGTGAAATCGATATACGCGCCTTCCAGTTCCAGATCGCCGATATAGCGACGATAATAGATATGAGTGATGCCTTTAACAAATCCATCGAATTTCTTTATTTCGTACTCACG
Source organism: Nitrospirota bacterium (assembly GCA_016208915.1). Lineage (GTDB taxonomy): Bacteria > Nitrospirota > Thermodesulfovibrionia > Thermodesulfovibrionales > UBA1546 > JACQXE01. The sequence goes on from JACQXE010000069.1 coordinate 16,149, forward strand.
GAGTTCTTCCATATCAGTAATGCCCAATATTACAGCCTCCTCTTCCATAAAGGCCCTGGCTATTGCTCTTGCCCGGCCAAGCTCACCGGGCAAGGGAGAGACGTTTTTAAATTCAATCTCTACTCCCGTAAGATCTAAATCTCCTTTTGGTCCGTGCGGCGTCGGCCGAATAGAAGACCTAACATAGCCTGTAGGATGGAATTTGTATTTTCCCCCAAAATAGTCGTTCAGGTTCTCTTTGCCTGTGAAATAGTCTTCCAGCTTCTTAGCTTTCTTTGTTGCAGTCTGGTCATTTGCATGCTCATTCTGTGCAATGGCCGCTTGGCCGGATAAAAGCAATGCGATCGTTAAAGAGAACATCATCAAAGTCCAGCGCCTAAACATCCTAACAATTCCTTCCTGAGTAATCTTTTTACCTTTCATATCCGCTCCTCTATTTCAATTGTTTTGTACTGGGACTATTTTCTCGTCAACGATCACATGAGGCCCAGACTTGCCTTTTCTTTTCTTTGATGGATCGATGGTAATGACTCGTGGTGACACGTTTGGACCGGATGAGGATTTCTTCTGCCTTAAATCTATCACTGCCGGAGATTTTGCAGGCTGCTCCTCTTTAACGGTCACATTTCCGCCTGTCATGGTTTTTTCTTTCGGCGGAAGTTGAATTGTTCTCGATGGGATATGGCCTTCTGTCGGGGGTGGCGGCGGCGCTGTTGGCGGTTGGCTTTCACGGATAGCCGCATCCGGAGAAATTGACGATACAGGTGGAGGCATTGGCGGCATATCCTGAGCTACTACGCCTGAATGAATTAAGACATAAAAAACTAAACTGCCTATCGATACAAAGTTGTTGCTAATTTGCAATTTCATCTCATTACCTCCATTGAAAAGCTATCAAAAAAAACCATGACTGATGCTACTCTCCATTCACCTAAAAACTCCGCATTGTTATAACCTACCCCCCCTATTTTTTGTCAAGAAAAAATACCTCCGACGGTAAGACCATTGATTAACTGTTGCGCAAGCACAGAAGATTTTAGCAGAAAAGCAGATTATTTTTGAATACGTTCTCTTTTTATTGCATCTGCTGTCTTTATGACCCTTGCCATCTCTTTCACATCATGAACTCTGACAATGTTAGCGCCGTTAAATACAGAAATGGCAACTGCTGCTGCAGTTCCTTCAAGCCTTTCTGTTACAGGCGCATCACCGAATATCTTTCCTATGAATGCCTTTCTTGAAGGGCCTATGAGTATCGGCTTTTCAAGAAGTGCAAATTCTCTTAGCCTATTAATTATCTCAAGATTATGTTCAAATGTCTTCCCAAAACCTATTCCAGGGTCAATGATAATCCTTTCTTCAGGGATTCCGAATTTTAAAGCAAGCCTTATACTTATTCTCAGATAATCCATTATCTCTGGGATGAGCGCCTCATACACAGGATTCACCTGCATATTCTTTGGGGTCCCTTTTATGTGCATTATTACAACAGGAATTTTATACTGCGATATAACCTTCGGCATCTCAGGATCAAATCTGAGTCCACTTATATCATTTACAATCAAAGCTCCGGCATCCAGCGCTCTTTTAGCAACCTCTGCCTTGTACGTATCTATTGATATGGGCACTTTAATTTTCTTTGCAATAGTCTCTATAACTGGAATGGTTCGGTTTATTTCTTCTTCTATTGGGACAGACTCAGAGCCCGGCCTCGTTGATTCTCCTCCAATATCAATGATATCTGCGCCATTTTCGACCATCTCATATGCCCGTTTAATAGCAAGGGATTTGTCAAAATATCTGCCGCCGTCTGAGAAAGAATCAGGCGTGACATTCAGAATGCCCATTATGTAGGTTTTTTGAGAGAAATCAAAGCAGAGATTTGACCAAACAAGTTTCATATTGTTTTCAATGGTGGAGGCGGCGGGAATTGAACCCGCGTCCGAAAGCACTACTCTCAGGCTTCTACATGTTTATCCTGCCTTTTAAATCTCGGATGATTAATCGCCGGCAGACGGGCTTTTTATCATCCCATCTCCTAAAGTCTCACCCCGGATTCAGGAGAATAACCCGAGGCCAGCCTGCTGTCCGCCGCTATCCCCAAAACACAGGCAATCTCAGAGTAGCGGGCTGCTTAATTAAGCAGCGAGTGCCAGTTCGTTATTGGCGTTTGTGTTTTTCTCCACCTTTTTACGTGGTGATGGAGAGCCACGACATGCCACCTGAGCCTCATAACCCCCGTCGAGCCCTTTCGCCCCCGACATAAAGAGTTGTCGGCTGCCAGTTCTTAGTTATTAGTCTAAGAACTGAAAACCAAAAACTTACAACTCTATTATAGCATACTCAGCGGCTTTTCATGGCGCGCTCGATCTCCCTTTGCGCCTCTTTCTTCTTGATTGTGTCGCGCTTTTCATACTGCCGCTTCCCTTTTGCAAGCCCGATCTCCACCTTTGCATAAGAACCTTTGAAATAGATCTTCAGAGGTATCAGAGAATATCCTTTTTGCGCTGCCTTTCCCTGAAGTTTAATTATCTCTTCCTTATGAATGAGGAGTTTTCTTGTGCGCAATGGCTCATGATTCATTATATTTCCGTGGCTGTAGGGGCTGATATGACAGTTAAGTAGAAACGCCTCAGAATCTTTGATGATTACATAACTGTCTTTCAAATTGGCCTTACCCTCGCGTAATGACTTCACCTCAGTCCCCATGAGAATAAGGCCTGCTTCAATCGTCTCTTCAATATTATAGTCATGGTATGCCTTCTTGTTCTGGCAGACTATTTTCATTTTGTTATGATACCACGAAACAAAGAGGCATTACACTTTACACTTCTCTTGCCGAGGGCTATAATATCCTTTAAGTTTATCTATGAAGGAGGATTTATATGCGCATTGTATTTTTGCTCCTTAGTCTGCTGTGTGTATCATGGGTCAGCACTGCTTATGCAGGATTCGATCTGGGCATCTCAGTAGGAGACGAAGGCATAAGAGGTTTCCATCTCGCAATAGGCGATTATTACAGGGTTCCTGAGCGTGAGGTTTTGGTAGTGAGAGAGAGACGCATACCTGATGAGGAGATACCTGTTGTATTTTTCCTTGCAAGCAGGGCGCGTGTTGCACCTTCAACCATAATAGACCTGAGGCTTTCCGGCAGATCTTGGCTTGATATTACACTTCATTATGGTCTGAGCCCCGAGATCTTTTATATCCCTGTTGATATTAAAAAAATGGGCCCGCCTTATGGCAAGGCATATGGATATTATAAAAACAAGCCCAAAAAAGAATGGAAAAAGATGAAATTCAGCGATGGTGATGTCGTTGATCTTGTGAACCTTAAATTCATCTCAGAGCATTATAAATACTCCCCTGAAAAAGTAATTCAGATGAGAGGTGAAGGCAAAAAATTCGTATCTATTAATGATACTGCCTATAAAGAAAAACATGGATCTAAAGAAAAATCTAAAGAAAAGTTTGATGCAGACAAAGAAAAACATGGAAAAGGCAGGGGCAAAAAAAATCATTAATGAACGAATCTGATGAGTTGCTGGAAATAGTCAGCAGGGAGGGCAGGATCATTGGTCTCGCCCCGCGTTCTGAGATACATGGGAATCCGTCATTAATCCACCGCGTTGTACATGTGCTTGTCTTTAACAAAAAGAATAAACTGTTCCTCCAGAAACGTTCTTTTAAAAAGGATGTGGCTCCGGGCAGATGGGATACATCTGTTGGCGGACATATAAGTCCTGGTGAAAACACTATTCAGGCTGCAAAAAGGGAGATGGAAGAAGAACTTGGGATAACAGACTGTACGCCTGAATTTCTTTATACATATATGCATACAAATCCTTATGAAACAGAACTTGTCTATACATATCGATGTGTTTATGATGGTGATATCTCATTCAATAAAGATGAGATTGATGAGGTCAGGGCGTGGAGTATTGACGAAATTCAGAATAATATCGGCAAAAATATCTTCAGCGATAATTTCGAGCATGAGATAAACACATATCTGAAATTTAAAGAGGTAAAGCAGAAATAATAATTGACCATTAATAGCAGTGAATAGCTGCTGAAGGATGCGTTTATTGAGAGAAACGAGTAAAACTTGAGAGTTAGTTCCCCTTAATGTATGCCTCTAATAATCGGCTTCTCCGAAAGTGCATTTAATATTTCGATAAGCCGTGGTTTTCTCCGGTTAGTTTCCTTCAGCCCCTGAAGATAAGCGTCCCACTCGTTCACCCTGCCGTTTTGTTCAAGTATTTTCTGTGCCTTTCGTAGATACCCTGCACCCACACTATATGCAGCCACATTAGTTATGGCAAATTGAGTTTCAGCCAATTCCTTCCAAATCCAAATTGCTTTATCGGGATATTCACCCGCAACTGCTGTTGCAACATCGTCTTTAAGACCCTCTCCGCCTCCATACTTTTGTCTCTTTTTATGTATATCAAACCATTTCAGCACATCATCAATCCTTTTCTCATGAATAGCTATCTCGATCAGAACATCGGTACGTGGTGACTTCTCAACATGTAATTTGTCAGGCTTTTCAATCCCTGTATCGGGAAGGGACCAGTCCGATGAATTCTTAGCGGGATTTTTTCCAGTCTCAAGAAAATTCAGAATCGCTTCCCTGACAGGAAACCAAACCTTTGCCTTCTCAGAGGCTTTCCTGAGTTCTTCAAATGCACTAAGGCTTGGGCGATCCAAAAATTCATCAGCATGAAGGGCGGCAACAAACAGCCAATCCTTTTTTAGTCTCCGTATATCCAGCAATTCTTTTTTCAGCATGCCGGCAATACCTGGCCATTTATTGCATGTTGCCATTATTCCCTTGTAAATCCATTCCTCCGCTTCTTCGGTAAGTCCAGCCTTTCGAAGTTTCTTTACCAGCCGCTCATAGCTGCCTGATTTTTCTGCCTCCTGCATGCACAAAGAGAGGACTTCATTATGCCGACCTGCATTTTCAAGAGCCCCGATGATTTCATCGGTCAATCTGTCGCGGTGGTAATTCCGGGAAAATGAATCCTCCTGTTTTTCATGCTTTGTATCGCCCATGCGACTTAGAAGCCTATCGGCAAGAGAACCCCAGTCTTTCTTGATGAACCTCTGTTTCCAGAAAACCTCAAGACCGTAACAAAGATCGTATTCATCACGCAATCTAAAATCCACTGCCATCTCCATCTTATCGACACTATTCAGCGAACACTCTCCCAATGCCTTAAAGACAATCGTTAGTGAATCAGCAATTTCTTGAGCGGTTTCTCCTTCATCATGGGACTGTTCAATTTGAGTGATACCGGTGGAAAAGAGTTTCTCACCCAACCTGAACACCTCATCTGCATGCCCTTCGTCAAGCAGTTTCTGAATACCAGCCCTCACACGCGAATAGTCAGGAGTATAGCCGGTATGTTTCCAGTAGTTCCGCCACCCGGGTTCGCTGCTTGCTTTTACAATCTCCCTTTCGACTGTCTTTACCAGGGCTGAAGGTTTGCCTCTCTCTATCCGTACCTTATAATCCAATTCCTCTCTAATTTCAGGACGGCGTGTAATAATTACATTCATAAGACTAAGCATATCCTCTTTTGATTTTTCTCCGAGGTAGTCGTCAAGCCCGGGTATTGTTGATGCTTTTGACTGTCTCGCTATTATATCGTCATTATCTTCGCTACCATCATCATAGAGATCGTCATCGTTTTCATAATATTCTGATTTGCCCTCCACCAGCGACAACCGCTCATCATCCTTACCTGCATTTAGTACGTTCCTCCCATTTTTAATACAGTCCAGATATTCGAGGATGACTGCCACCGCATGTTTGCATGCATGGGAATACGGACATGTACAGGCAGAAGAAAGCCCGTCCTTATCGAGTGAGACCTTTGTCGCATAAGTAGTTGATCCTTTAACCCATGCGATGATCTCGCCTGATTCGGTTATCGCCAGATCCCTGACGTGTTTACTCCTTTGGTATGATTTTCCTCGTGATACGATTCTGGAGCCTGCCCATGATTCGAGGTCAAACCAAGAAATGTCTTGAAAATCTTTTTGAGTTCGTTTGCTCATCAGGTTTTATCAATCCTATTTCGATTTCTCTGTATTTAAGCGTTTTTGTTCAGCTTTATGCTATATAAAAATACCATTTCCTGATTTATGTTTACAAGGGGAGAAAAAAGGCAGACTTCATCGCCGGTACAAAGGAAAAACCGAAATAATGATTTATGATTATGTGGATGCAAATATGCTTGTACTGCATCGGATGTATAAACGAAGACTCAAGACATATAAGGCATTGGGTTATGCTGAATCGAATATTCTTTCTCTAAGATAACAAAATGAATTGCAGTCGTCAGTTCAAATTAAATAATTTCCTCAACCTTTTATCTAATTCAGCTTGCATAGGATTAGGCAATTCTCCCAACTCTCGTAGAAAGAAAGTTGTTGTAACTGTCATCAGACGATGCAAGCGTAATGTTGAGGATACACGCAAGCCGGTTTTTGTGAAATCCTCCTGTGTTGAATCCAAAATCAAATCAGTTTCCAATAAATCTGAAGGTATCCGACTGCTGATGAATGAAACAATAACATGGCTGTGAGGCCCGATAGGATTGGTTAAACATACTGCGGGACGAACTTTTGATGCCGAGAAATCATCAAACGGAAAGGGGACCAAGACAATTTTACCTTTGATCATGGAAGGGTTTTCCATCAACAAGAGTATAAATGTCTTCCTCTGGTTCCTTTAAAAAATCAAAAGCAGGATTGACACTTGCAGAACGAAGCCACTCCTTTTCATCTATATCGACATCTTCAGGCAATAAAATAATAACACGGACTTTCGTTGGGCCGACAACAGGCAATTGTTCATCCAGAACAAGCTGACGCTTAGCGTTAATTGTTGCGGTAGTTTCAATCACCTTCTCTACGATTCCCATATTCCCTCCCTTTTTTTATTATACTATAGATTGCAATTTTATTTGTTGTTCATAAATGCATTAGCAAAACATACACAAAAACGTGGGTTGGGCAACAGGTTATAATATTCTGGATACTTGAACCTCAGCTTAACGAAAGACTGAGCAAATTTCTTAAGGATGCGTTTGTTGAAAAGGCTTGGACTACTTTCTCACAACCCCAAATAGATTTATTCCGAGAGACTCTTGGTCAAATGTTACACATTTTTTGAGGATTTCAGCTTAAGGGTACCTCTCCAATACCCATAATATGAAAACCCAAATCGTCAGTAAAAGAACCCTTCCAGATAAAACCGGCTTCCTCAAAAATTTCTTTAAGCTCGGATTCATTTTTGTAGCACATGATCCAGTTCACTATGTTGTTCATAATGAAACACGTGAATGGATCATCCTCTACCATCTTTTTTGACACATTAGAGGCGATTATAGTGCCTCCGGGCTTAAGCATAATTTTCACATGTTCAAGAAGGGTTCTGCAGCCACGGCTATCATAGGGACATAATATCCCTTTTAAAACCAGGACATGAAACTTGTTCCGGTAATAGCCAACAATATTACCTTGCATATCAGATCTTTTATATTTGATTACATCTGCAACCCCTTCAATCATCGCATTGCACTTCCCTCTCAAAATGGCATTCTCATCAATGTCAAAACAAAAAGCTTTGACCCCTCCGTTATAGCCTTTTGTTTTGAGTTGCAAAACCGCATTGATTATATACCGTGCTGGCCCAGATCCAAGACTCCCTATAATCACCTCTTCTTTATCTTGCAAATATCTTTCCATTATTGGAGGTAAATATTTTTGCATCGCCTCCAGCCTACCCTTGACTGCCATACCACCTTTTGAGTTATAGAAATATTGATCAATAACCGAAGCCGTCTTTCTCTGGGCATACAAAAGTTCACTAATAACAGAACTTCCGGGGCTGGCCAAAACACATCCTGTAATCGCACTATTCGCGGTAAAAAATGAGATCGTTTCTTCAAGCTTGGCAGGGTCAATTTTCTCACCGTTGAAGGCATTTCTTAAAAACTTTGCAACATCTGGATTTTCGCCATCAATCCATGTGAGTAAGTCCTCGGCTAATTTTCCCATTACCTTTCTATTCATTTCTGATAGTTGCATAATTTACCTTTTAACATTTATTTCAATGGGTATAGTTTAATGACTCTAATAATACCATTAGGCATAATAATATACCTAATAGAAACTAAAAATCAATAAAAAAGTTCTTATCAGAACATTCATATTTCATATCTTAAAACCCAATACTAAAGGAGATGAAAATGGATGAAAAACAACTGATAGGACGTAGAATCAAGGAACTAAGGAAAAGCAAAGGATTGTCTCAGGAACAACTCGCAGAGAAGGCCGAAACAAGCCCGAACTATCTCAGCCGTATGGAACGAGGCACAGAAAACCCTACCCTCGACATGCTCATAAAACTTTCAAACGCCCTTGAAGTTGAGATGTGGGAGATGTTTGACTTCGGGCATGTAGCAAATCAGAAAGAATTAAAAGACGCCATCCAAGCATTTTCAAAATTCGCTGACGAGCCCGCCCTCCGTCTTGCCTTAAAGATAATCCGAGCAGTCAGCAGATAATTTTCTTCACCCCTATCTTTCCATCTGTGATAAAATAAATTTACTTGCAAAAGGAGGTAGTTATGCCTAAGATAGTAGAGGCTATTTATGAAAATGGAGTTCTTCGTCCAGTCAGACCAATTAAAGGGCTGAAAAAGCATCAAAGGGTTTCAATAATAATGGAGAAGCCTTCAAAGAAAAAACATCCTCTTGCCGGCTTATGCGGAATACTGCCGGATAAAGATGCCGATGAAATGCTAAAAATTATTAATAAGGAATTCGAAAAAGTAGACATCAATGAATGGTAAACTTGCACTCGATACTGATATTGCCATAAAATTCCTGAATGGTGATACGGCAATAGACAGTTTTTTATCAAATTATTCTGAAATCTACCTGCCTGTAATTGTTGTCGGTGAACTTATTTATGGTGCTTTAAATTCAAAACACGCTGAACAGAATCTTGAAAGGCATAAACGGCTTATTCATAGGTCAAAGATTTTAGAGATATCGGAATTCACAGCGACAACCTATGCAAAAACTCGCATGGGCTTAAAAAAGAAAGGGAAGCCGATTCCTGAGAATGATTTATGGATTGCATCCGTTTGTATTGAGCACAAAATTCCTCTTTTTAGCAATGACGTTCACTTTGAAGATATCGAACATCTTACCCTCATGTGTCCTGAGGACTGATAGAACTTTCCAAAGCCCTTGATGTTGAGATGTGGGAGATGTTTGATTTTGGGCATGTTGCAAGTCAGAAAGAACTTAAAGATACCCTTCAGAAATTTTCCAGAACCTCTGACGAACCCACCCTCCGCCTTGCTCTGAAAATCATAGGGGCAGTCAGCAGATAATTTTCCTCACCTCTATCTTCCCGCTGACATAGGTAAGCGGTGAGAACCCGAGACTCATAAGGCATACGCATATGGTATAAGAGAGATTCTTCTTATCGGAGCATCCGATTCCGTCCTTTTGGTGTGCTAAAATAGCACGATGAACGATAAAGACCATCCGACCGAAGCGGCCCATGATATTCAAAGGATACTCGAAACATTGAGGACTGTCTTTGGGTTTCAATCATTTCGCCCAAATCAGGAAAGCATCATCAAAAGCATAGTGAACGGACGGAACATCTTTGCGGTGATGCCGACGGGCGGGGGAAAATCACTCTGTTACCAGCTTCCGGCTAAGATGATGGGAGGCACTGCAGTGGTAATCAGTCCGCTCATCTCCCTCATGAAAGATCAGGTAGACGCTGCACTCGAAAACGGGATACCGGCTGCATTTATGAACAGCTCGATGACTGCGCAGGAGATATCTGATGTATACCGCACTTTGAAACGTAAAACCATAAAACTTCTCTATATCGCGCCGGAGCGTTTTGCAATGCCGCATTTCCTCGAGACGCTGAAGACCTTTACCGTCTCTCTCTTTGCAATAGACGAGGCCCATTGCATATCGGAATGGGGCCACGATTTCCGCCCTGATTATCTCAGTCTTTCTCTTATTCCAATGGTTTTCCCTGATGTGCCGGTGGCTGCCTTTACCGCAACGGCGACCCAAAAAGTTCAAGAAGATATCATCAAAAAGATCGGACTCTGTGATCCTTACATCGTACGCGCCTCTTTTAACCGTGAGAACCTTTTCTATCAGGTGAAGTAAAAATCGAAGGTAGAATCTCAGATACTGGAATTCCTCCATGAGCATCAGGGAGAATCAGGCATTATCTACCGAACGACCCGTGATTCGGTAATGGAAACAACAGCCTTCTTGGTATCAAAAGGGATCAAGGCGCTTCCCTACCATGCCGGGCTGTCTTCTGAGGAGCGAAATAGAAACCATGAGGCATTCAACAGGGATGAGTCGCCGGTAATCGTGGCGACTATTGCCTTCGGTCTCGGAATCGACAAGTCGAACGTGAGGTTCGTTGTCCATGCGGACCTTCCCAAAAATATCGAGAGCTATTACCAGGAAACAGGACGCGGGGGGCGCGACGGCGAGCCGGCCCATTGCCTGCTTTTTTTCAGCAGGGGGGACATCCCGAAGATCCGTTATTTTATCGACCAGCTAACAGACGAGGGAGAACGATTTATTGCAGCGGAAAAGCTGAACCAGGTCGTGGAGTACGCATCCCACAATGTGTGCAGGAGGAGGCGTCTCCTCGAGTTCTTCGGAGAGGACTATACCTATGAAAAGTGTAGCGCATGCGATATCTGCACAGGCTCTGTCGAACAGATCGATATTACCGGAGATGTGCAGATAATAATGTCAGCCATATCGAGAACACAGCAGCGGTTCGGGATAGGCCATATTAGCGATATCGTGACAGGCGCCGACACAAAGAGGGTACGAGAACTCAAGCACAATGAGATAAAAACCTATGGTGCGGGAAAGCACAAGGACAAGAAGCATTGGCGTTTCCTTATTAATGAACTCCTTGCACAGGACATGCTCAGGCATGAGGGCGATCCCTACCCGGTGCTGAAGATAACTCCGAAGGGGTTTAATGTGCTCTACGGAAAAGAAGATGCGAAGGCTTTAAAGAGAGGAGAACCGGTGACAAAGACACGAACCGGGCATGACCCCGGACAGTATGATGATGCCTTTTTCGAGAAGCTTCGCTCTCTCAGGAAAAAGATAGCCGATGAACACCAGGTTCCTCCCTATATCATCTTCTCCGACAGAACCCTCCACGAGATGTGCAGACATTTTCCCACGACTCTGCCCGACGTGAGAAGGATCAGCGGCGTCGGCGACGCCAAGCTTGAACGGTACGGGGAAGATTTTGTCCGGGAGATAAAAAAGCATCTCGGTGACAATCCCGGTATTTCGGTTCCGGAAAGACGGCCCTCCGATTTCGATTCTGTTGACCGGCCAAAGACAAAGAAAAAGGGTGAAACAGTTGAAGAGACCTATGAGCTTTTCAAGCTGGGCCTGTCCCTTGAGGATATCGCCAAACAGCGAAATCTTACCCCCTCCACCATTGCCGCACATCTTGAGCGGCTCATCCGTAAGGGGCATGATATTGATGTAGACCGTCTTATAAATCCGGGAAAGCGGAAAGAAATCGAGGATGTTTTCCTTTCTCTCGGACAGTGGAATCTGAACCCCGTTGTAGAGCGTTTCAACAGTGCGGTGAGTTATGAAGAGGCACGGCTGACAAGGGCATGGCTTTTGCGCAAAACATCAGGGTGAAATCTCAGATCGCATTGGAATGCATTATTCAACAATAAGTATGGAAATTTTTATTCAAGATAAGATTTACCCTTGCTGTGTCTCTGACGAACCCACCCTCCGCCTTGCCTTGAAACTAATCAGAGCAGTTGCAAGATAGCCTCTAAATTCTGCGCGCTATACTTAACATATTTTTATAATTTGTAAACTATAACTTACACATTTATGATAAAATGAAATCAGAAGTATGAAAGGAGGGATGTTATGAAAGTTGCGGTAACTGAACAAGGGTTAGTAATACCTAAAGAGCTTTTAGAAGGGGTTAAGGAAGTAGAGATAAAGAAAGAGAACGATAAAATATCTATTATCCCTGTTGTGAAGGATGATCCTATTTTGAGATTAGGAATGCACCCTGTTAGGTGCGGGATATCTGATGGATCAGTAAGCCACAACAAGTATATTTACGGGTCTGTCGCTTGATTCCACTTTTTCTCGATACTGGTTATTTAATAGCACTGGAGGTTATTGATGACCAATATCATGAAGTGGCATTACAACACTGGACTGATATATCAAAGAACCTTCCTCCTCTAATAACTACTTCTTATGTCTTTGATGAAGTGGTTACATTTTTCAATGCTAGGAATTACCATTCAAAAGCAGTAGAGATCGGGGACAATATTTTAAATAGTCCTTCTATTCAACTGATTCAGGTAGATGAGCAATTATTCAAAGAAAGTTGGGGTTACTTTAAAAAACATAATGACAAAGGCTATTCTTTTACAGATTGTGTATCCTTCACCGTAATAAACCGTTTCGGAATCAAAACTGCTCTGACTTTTGATAATCATTTTGTTCAAGCGGGTTTTAAAAGGCTTCCCTAAACATGCAATCCCAAGAGTTCATCCCAGTAACCATCGACAAAAGCCACATCATTACACTTGGCGAAAGACTCTATGCAGAGAGCATTGAGTTTATAAGAGAGCTTGTTAATAATGCCTATGATGCTGATGCGACATTGGTTGAGATTATCGTTTCAGAAGATACAATCGAGATAAGGGATAATGGCAGCGGGATGGATAGGGAAGGACTCAGACAGTATTTCAATATCGGCTCACAGCAAAAACTTTATTCTCCAAAATCCCCTTTATATCACAGAGACAGGATTGGACAGTTTGGAATAGGCAAATTCGCTACCCTCTCAGCATGCAAACGTTTTGAGGTTATAACAAAGAAAGATGATTTTGTTGCGAGGGTTATATTTGATAAAGAACAGTGGGGAACAACTAAAGACGCATGGCAGCTTCCATTGGAAATACTTCCTGTAGACTTCAGGAAACAGAATGGTATAACCGTAATATTAATTGGATTGGACAGAAAGTTTGAACCCAATGATATTGAGGCAAAGATAATAGAAGGCGCCCCAATTAAGGCCCCTCATTTCAGAGTGAGGATAAATAATCACGCCGTAACTCCGATAAGCCTGTCAGGCCATAAAATCCCCTTTCTTGAAGGAACTGCATTCGGCCCTGTCAGCGGAGAGATAGTAATCCTTTCTGAGACAGCTTCTACTACAACGGAACTCGGTATTGAGGTAAAGGTCAAACAGGTGACTGTCAGGAGAGAATTATTCGGCATGGAGACATGGGGAAAGGCAATGGCAAGAGTAAGAGGCGAGGTTAATGCCGATTTTCTTCCCATAACAAGCGACAGAACAGGATTCATAAGAGATTCATCTGAGTATCAGGAATTTCTGAAGATCATGGAAAAGATAATGGAAGGGGTAAAAATATCTCTTCAGAAATTGACTGTTAAGAAAGAAGGCCGAAAAGTCAGCCGCGCCCTGAAAGAGGCATTGCAAAGGATATATAAATCATTAGCGGCAAATCCAGATTTATCGCCGTTCGGAGCTTTACCGATTGGAGATGAGGCAAAAGGCATGGGCAGCGCTGCGGAGATTTCCAAAAAGAAAGAAGGCGTTACAGAAGAGGTAAAAACAGAAGAAAAAACAAAAGTCCCTGAGAAAAAGCGAAAGAAGAAACCAAAGGTAAAGAGACTAACACCAAATGCCATCATAAAAAGGATAAAATTCGGTGAAACTGGGGTATCATGCGTTGTGGACAGTTTTGGTGAAGACGGGCCTGAAGTATTTTCTGAGGAGACAACTATCTATTTAAACCGTGACCATCCGTTATACAAACGAGAATCAGCCAAAGTTGATACTCATACATTAAATCTCGCACGGCTTATCACGCAGGAGATTGCCCTCATGAAAAATCCTCGCAATCCGAGACAGGCATTTGAAAGACAGAGCAAACTGCTTAAAGACGCCTTTATTAACAGGGATTGAGAAATTGAAAGTTGCTAAACTTTACAGCTTTAATGATATCAGGATTGAGGATATGCCAATTCCCAAAATTGGTCAGGGAGACGCCCTCATAAAAACACACGCCTGCGGCATATGTTCAGGAGATGTGATGCCCTGGTATATAGAGAAAAAAGCGCCGGTTGTTATCGGGCATGAACCTGCAGGAGAGATAGTGGAGTTGGGCTCGTCACTCGTCACTTTCTGTTGGCGACAGGGTTTTCACGCATCATCATGCGCCGTGTTTTACATGCAGGTTCTGCAGGCGCGGTGATTATGTCCAGTGCGAGACATGGAAAAACACAAGGATAATTCCCGGAGGGATTTCAGAATACATCCTCATACCCAATATCAATCTTGAAAATGATACCCTGAGCCTTCCCGATACTCTGAGCTATGAGGACGGTACTTTAATAGAGCCGACCGCATGTGTTGTTAAAGCTCTGAAAAGAGTCGGCATAAGAAGAGGAGACACAGTCCTTGTTATAAGGCTTGGCTTCATGGGACAGTTAAATGTTCTACTTGCAAGGAAATATGGTGCAGACAGAATCATCGGAGCTGATATGATTGCATTCAGATTAAATAAGGCTAAAGAACTGGGCGCAGACGAGGTGATTGATGTTTCAAAAGATAATCTCACTGATGCTCTCAGAAACCTGACAGACGGCATAATGGTGGATGTGGTTGTGGTCGGGCCAAACAGCGCTGATGCAATGAAGCAGGGGATAGAGTGTGCAGGCGCCGGAGGAAAAGTCTTATTTTTTACGCCTGCAAAGCCCGGCGAACGCCTCACAATTGAACCTAATGATTTGTATTTCAAAGATATTAATATAGTCACAAGCTAATCATGCGGCCCTACTGATACGGCGGATGCGCTTGAAATAATAGAGAGCGGAATTGTAAGCGCTGAAAATCTTGTTACTCACAGGTTTCCGATAGAAAAAACTGCCGAGGCGTTCAGGCTCACATCGGAGGCAAAAGATTCATTGAAGAGTGTTATTGTGTTTGGGTAGAAGGATTTAAACAGCCGCTGACCCCTTCCCCAGCAGTTTAGACTTCCGCCCTTCCCGCCCTTGACAAAATCATCGGTTATAATTACCATATATTATGGTTATTATACCATCTATTATGGTAAGGGAGGTTTGAATGCTCGAGGGCTTGTTTGGAAACATCACAATAGAAAAGATTCTTTTCTTCCTCTATGTATACGGCGAAGGATATCCGCTCGGCATGGCAAGGACTTTCGGGGTCTCTGTCAACGGAATTCAGCAGCAACTAAAAAGACTTGAGAACGGCGGGGTTGTCGCAAGCCGCCTCGTTGGCAAGGTAAGGCTGTATACATTTAACCCCAGATATCCGTTTCTTAAAGAATTAAAAGAGCTGGTTGCACAGGCCTATGAATTTGTTCCTGAGAAAGAAAAAGATAAATATTTCAGAATGCGCAAAAGGCCGAGAAGGGCCGGAAAACCATTGTGAAAACCGATTGGGAAAATATAGGAATTAAAGAACTCGCTTCTATCATATCCAGCAAGCTCAATGAGAAAGGGATTGATGCAATTCTTGTAGGCGGCGCCTGCGTTTCTATCTATACAAAGAATAAATACCTTTCTATTGACCTTGATTTTGTATCTTCTGCCTCAATAAAGGAAATTTCTCCGGCGCTTTCGGAACTGGGATTTGAGAGAAAAAGCTCGCGTCATTTTGAAAGAGAAGGCTGCCCTTTCTTCATAGAATTTGTCTCTCCTCCCGCAGCCATTGGCAGCGAGCCCATTAAAGGAAAAACCGTTCTACAGACAAGGCGCGGGCGCATTTTCCCGCTCACACCAACCGACAGCGTTAAAGACAGGCTTGCCGCATATTATCACTGGAATGATCCGCAGGCGCTGGAGCAGGCGCTAATGCTTGCAAAAGCTCAAAAAATTAATCTGCAAGAAGTAAAACGCTGGACAGAGAAAGAAGGGCATAAAGAAAAATATGCGGACTTTATCAGTAGGGTTAAAAATAAAAAATAGTCCTCCGGCACTTCTGTTTTCTGTCCTATGGCACTATGGACTTTTTAAATGTTATCATACTGGCAGGGTTTGGGAGAGGGAACTTTTGCAGTTGTAATTGAGAAGTAAGGAAAATATGGGATGTGTCCCCATTTTCAAGACAAATACCATGCTTGGACTATTTGTACCTGCACTGGTAACACCGCTTGAATTATTGGGAGGTGAAGAAGATTATGAAAGATGACCCTACAATTACACGAATAAGAGAAGTACGTCATAGTATTTCTGAGAAATGCGGTCATGATCCCAAAAAGCTTGTAGAATATTACATTCAACTCCAAAAAAAACATGAAGGACGTTTTATTATCAAAGAGAGAACGGAGAAAATTTCTATTAAAACATAGTGCAGTGTCAGGGTTGTTTAGTTACATTGCAGAGAGATATGCGATGGAAACCCTACCCTCAACATGCTCATAAAACTCTCCAATGCCCTTGAGGTTGAAATGTGGGAGATATTTGATTTCGGGCATGTTGCAAATCAGAAAGAACTTAAAGATGCCCTTCAAGCCTTCTCAAAAACTGCTGGCGAATCTGCCCTCTGTCTTGCCCTTAAAATAATCAGGGCTGTAAACAGATAATTTTCTTTATCCCCTCTTCCCGCTGTCTATGATAAAATAGGTTAATATATAAAGGAGTCAACTATAAGGAATTCTCCTTAACACGGAAATGAGATTTATGAGAAAGCATAGCAAAAATAGTTCTAATCAACTTATGAGCAGTAGCCATGACAGCCTTTCTAAAAGGCAGTCCGTCCTGTTTTCTTTTAAGGAAATAGCTCTTAAAGAAG
>JACQXE010000070.1 GCA_016208915.1 Nitrospirota bacterium
CTTGGAATTAGGACATTTCTATTTCTGCAAAACCGGACATTTCTATTTCTGAATTACAAGGATTCAGAAGGGATTTCCTTATATAAAAAATTTATAAATCTATAATGCGCTTGCAGCTATTGTGCTGTCCCATAAATAACTTTGCTCTACTTGTCATTCAGAGCAAAGCGAAGAATCTCGTTTTGAGATTGCTTCAGGACTCTGTCCCTCGCAATGACAGTGTACAGAATTGTTAGGGACAGCACACTATGATTCTCTCTATGCCGGCATAGTCTTTAATCACAGAGATATTACAGAAACCGTTCTGCATGGCAATCACTGACACTTCCTCTGCCTGTCCTTCTCCGATTTCAAGAAAGATAACTCCACCCCCCCATCCCCCCCTTGGCAAGGGGGGGCAAGAGGGGGTTAAGTATTTCAGCGCCTTTGAAAGTATCGTCCTGTAATAGGTGAGCCCGTCCTCGCCTCCATCAAGTGCATTCCTCGGCTCCCACTTGTTTATCTCAGGCTGAAGATTCGGAATATCAGTGGTCTTAATATAAGGGGGGTTGGAGACAATAACATCAAAAGTAAACGGTGAATAGTGAATAGTGAATAGTTTTTTTATTGGTTCGAACAGAGAACCTCTCAAAAATGTCACATTTCTAATCTCATTTGTCTCCGCATTTTCTCTTGCATATCTCAGGGCATCACCAGATATATCTGTGCCGTATACCTTTGATTGAGAAAAATGTTTTGCTATTGCCAAAGCCAGACACCCACTGCCAGTGCAGAGGTCAAGAATTTTGAGCCTCAGACCTTGAACCTTAAACCTTTTTGTTATTTCTTCCACCATTAGCTCTGTCTCAGGTCTTGGCACAAGCACTCCGGGTCCAACCTTTATCTTCAGGCCACAGAAATCAACATATCCTAAAATATACTGGAGTGGTTCTCTGTGAGCGCGCCTTGATGCGAGCGCATCTATTTGTTTTGATTCATCTTCGGATATTTCAAAACTGCCGGCATAAAGCTTTGATTTGTTGATGCGGAGCGTTTCAATAATGAGGATTTCAGCCTCCTTGGCGGCATCTTCAATGCCTTGAGACTTAAGAAAAGCCGAAACCTCTTTCAGTTTGTCAATGACGGTCATTATTTATTTCCATAGAGAGCATCAAGCGGGCTTTTCGGAGCAGTCGATAATTTTCCCATATTTTACCTGCATTACTTTTAGTCCATATTACCACAAACTACCAAGTAGTTTAAAATTGTTCTATTTGATTTACAAGGATTTTTGTTCTATCCTACCTCTAAGAAGACATGCAAGAAATTTTGGAGATAGACACAAATATAAAAGTTTATAAAATAAATTAAAATTTTTAACAAGACATTACAATTCTTTCAGTTTCTCTGCCTGATAATGCGCAATAAGACTGTCTATTATCTCATCCATATTGCCTTCAAGGATGCTCTCAAGCCTGTAAAGCGTAAGCCCTATCCTATGGTCAGTAACCCTGTTCTGGGGAAAATTATATGTCCTTATCCTCTCGCTCCTGTCACCAGTGCCGACCTGGGTTTTTCTGTCAGCAGCACGTTCTTTCTCTTTTTTCTCTATCTCAAGTTCAAGAAGCCTTGAACGTAATACCTTCATCGCCTTTCCCCTGTTCTTTAACTGGGACCTCTCATCCTGACACTGAACTACAATGCCTGTGGGCACATGCGTAATCCTTACAGCCGAATAGGTAGTGTTAACACTCTGACCGCCTGCACCAGATGAGCAGAACGTATCGATCCTCAGGTCCTTCTCTTCTATCTTGATGTCAACCTCTTCAGCCTCAGGCAAAACCGCGACTGTTGCCGCTGATGTATGAATCCTTCCCGATGCCTCAGTAACCGGCACTCTCTGAACCCTGTGTGCGCCGCTCTCATATTTCAGCCTGCTGTATGCGCCTTTGCCCGTTATATTTGCCACTATCTCTTTTAACCCGCCTATCCCTGTCGGGCTGGAATCAATTACCTCTATTTTCCATCTCCTTGCCTCAGCATATTTAGAGTACATCCTGAAAAGATTTGCCGCAAAAAGAGCAGCCTCTTCTCCGCCTGTGCCTGCCCTTATCTCAAGAATTACGCTTTTCTCATCACGCGGGTTTTTTGGCAGAAGCATTATCTTGAGCTCTTCTTCAATCTTGGGTTTCTTCTCCTTGAGTTCATTCAGCTCTAACTGTGCAAGCTCCCTCATTTCATTATCGCTGCTTTTCATAATCTCCTCTGCGCCCTCAATGTCTGATAACAGCTTTATGTATTCACGAATCTTCTCAACGAGAGGCTGCAGATCAGACTGCTCTTTAGAATATTTTTGATACTCCTGTGGTGTGGATAGAACCTTCGGGTCTAGCATAAACTCTGTGAGCTTATCGTATCTCTCTTCTATTGTCTGGAGTTTTTCAACCAACATTGCCGGCCTCGAATTTAAGCGCTTCCTTTAAAGCGATAATAGCAACCTCTATCTGCCTGTCATCAGGCTCCCTTGTTGTAAGCCTCTGAAGAAGAAGACCCGGCATTATTAAGAAATTAATGACAGGATTATCCTTCAGCTTTGCCGATAATTTCAGGACCTCATATGAAAGTCCTGCAATCACTGGTATGAGCACAAGCCTTGAGAGAAACTTATAAACAAACGGCCATGACTGCGGGATAAAAGAGAAGACAAAGACACTTATCACCATAACTATCAGTAGAAAACTTGTGCCGCATCTCGGATGATGAGGGCTGAACTGCCTTATATCCTCGACATTCAGTTCCTTCCCGGCCTCATACGCATGTATAACTTTATGTTCGGCGCCATGATATTCGAATATTCTTCTCATCTCTTTCCAGAGCCCAATTGCCGTAACATAAATCAGAAATATCAGAACCCTTATTACTCCATCAACCATGTTAAACATAAAGGAATTCTTAGAAACAATATTGAATACAAGGCCGAGGAGCTTTGTTGCATAGAGCGGCAAAAATATGAAAAGCCCGATTCCAATAAAAAAAGCAAAGACAATGGTAATGCTTATTGACAGGGGACTCAGCGGCTTTTCGCCTTCATCCTCATTGTATGCCTTACCAGCAGAAAACTCTATCGCCTTTATGCCAAGCAACAGGGCATATAATAAGGCAACCACTCCCCTTAACATTGGAAGTTTAAACAGACGGGGAAGCTCAGCGAGATTCTCCTTTTTGACATGGATATCTCCCTTAAGGTCCCTGACTGCCACTGTCCAGCCTCCGGGAGCCTTCATCATCACCCCTTCTATTACAGCCTGCCCGCCTATGTTTTTCATAATATATATATTACCTATACGTCATATAGCAGCGCTAATGTTGCGAAGAAAATTTATTTTTCGATACCTTTACTACCATCCACAGATGTTTTACGAATCTTATTATTCGGTATAACAAACCAGGATAATCCCGATATCTATCGAGTTAAATAAATTTTATGAGCAATACCAGCGCTGCTTCTTTTGTCAATAAAAAAGCCGTTAGTCCGGAAAAATGAACTAACGACTTTTACTTGCCAAGGTATCTACTTATTCTTTTTTGCGTATTTTTTCTTGAACTTCTCTACCCTTCCCTCTGCATCCAGTATCTTCTGCTTACCTGTAAAGAAAGGGTGGCATACAGAGCAGATATCGATATGAATCTTCTGCTGTGTTGACCTTGTGGTAAAGGTCTCGCCGCACGCGCATACGACCTTTATCTCTTTGTAATCGGGATGAATTCCTTCTTTCAACTCCGCCCTCCTTCAGAAATTTATATATTATAAATAATTCCAGCTTGTTTTGACAATACAATAAATTGAAGTCTATTCCCCGATATACTTTCTTACCTTCAGGGAATCTGTTTCAGACAGATCTATAAATTTTACCCCAAACCCGACATTCGGCTGGGCGTGCTGAACTTGCACCATTGTCTTGATTATGTCATTGCCAATCTTAAAGCTGATTTCACATATCGTCCCCACCACAAAACTTGATTGTGTGTATATATACATCCCTTTGCTGCTTATGTCCAGCGCCTCTGCCTTTACCACAGTGTTGACTATCACGTCTTCCTGTATCAGTATCCTTTTAACCCTCTGTTGCAGCTCGCCATTCATTTTGTCACCTCTGAGTCTGACTTTGCCTGCTGAACAATGTCACTGCCCTTCTCGATAAATCCTGTGTTAAACTCGCCTTTTATAAAATCAGGCTGGGCTAACACCTTCTTATGAAAAGGGATTGTTGTCTTTATACCCTCAATAAGGAACTCGTCGAGGGCGCGCTTCATCTTTGAAATAGCCTCATTTCTATTTTTCCCGTGCACAATGACCTTTGCGATCAACGAATCATAATATGAAGGCACTGTCCACCCGCTGTAAGCAGCAGTATCAACCCGAACACCAGGCCCTCCCGGCAGAGATAAGAATGTGATCTTGCCCGGAGATGGTATGAAGCGGTCAGGGTCTTCTGCATTTATCCTGCATTCTATGGAATGCCCTGATATCTTTATCTGGTGCTGCTTGTATTCTATGGGCAATCCTAAAGCAAGCTTTATCTGCTCCTTTATGATGTCAATGCCGCTGACCATCTCTGTGACCGGATGTTCAACCTGAACCCTTGTGTTTATCTCCATAAAATAGATATTGGCCTCTTTATCCACTATGAACTCAATAGTGCCGATATTCTTATACTTAATCGCCTTTGCTGCCCTTACTGCAAGTTCCCCGATCTTTTTCCTGAATTTTTCTGTCGATATTGGAGACGGCGCCTCTTCTATAAGTTTTTGGTGCCTTCTTTGTATTGAACAGTCTCTCTCCCCGAGGTGAATAACATTTCCCTTGCTGTCAGACATTATCTGGACTTCCACATGTCTTATCTCAGGGATATACTGCTCTATATACAGTTCGCCATTCCCGAATGCAGTGAGGGCTTCGCGCTGCGCAATATGAAATGCATTCTCAATATCCTTTTCACCATTCACAACCCTCATTCCCCTTCCGCCGCCACCTGCAGATGCCTTCACGATAACCGGAAATCCTATCTTCTTAGCCACTTTCATCGCAACATCTTCTGATACGACAGGGCCGTCGCTTCCAGGCACAACCGGTATGCCGCGTCTTTTCAGTATCTGTCTTGCCTTTGCCTTATCACCGCCTACCCTTATATTCTCAGGTGTTGGGCCGATGAATGTTATGCCTGACGTGGCGCATGCCTCTGCAAAATGCGGATTTTCTGAAAGGAATCCATAACCAGGATGTATAGCCTCAGAATCTGTTATCTCTGCAGCGCTAAGTATCCCCGGTATATTCAGATAACTCTGGCTGGAATTTGCAGGGCCTATGCAGACAGCTTCATCAGCAAGCTTAACGTGCAGGGATTCTTTTTCCACATCAGAATAGACAGCAACCGTTTTAATCCCGAGTTCCTTGCACGCACGAATAATCCTTACCGCAATCTCACCGCGATTTGCTATAAGTATCTTTTTGAATAATTCCATAATACTTTTGCCCTCGACATCAATTCTTAGAATCTTAATAAAAAGGCTGGCTGTAGTGTTTGAGCGACTTTATTTTGCCGATATTCAAAATCCCCCCTTAGTCCCCCCTTGGCAAGGGGGGACTAAGGGGGGTGAGGCAAAATACTTCGGAGGTCGCCTTAGGCGACCGAGAATGAGCGAAAATACTACATCCAGCTTTTATTCTATAATTATATTTCACGTATCACACAGGCTCAATAAGGAAAAGCGGTTCTCCGTATTCAACTGTCTGACCGTTCTCAACCAGTATCCTGACCACCACGCCATCCGCCTCAGACTCTATCTCATTCATAAGCTTCATCGCCTCGATAATGCAGACCACCTGACCTTTTTTAACGCGGGCGCCTGCCTCTATAAAAGGCTCTGCCTCAGGAGACGACGACCTGTAGAATGTGCCGACTATGGGAGATGTAACTGTTATAAGCCGCTGTGTGTCTTCTGCAATCTCAGCAGGTCTTTCCTGTGAGACAATAGATTTTGACAGCTCTATTGATGAAAGCAGCTTTTCCCTCTTTATTTTCACCTTCATGCTGTCCTGCTCTACCTGAAGCTCGGTGATATCTGTATCCTTAAGAAGCTCTATTAATCCTTTTAAATCATCAAGTTCCATTTTTACCCCCTGACAGGCAATAGCCCTATCTTACCCTTTCAATATATTCGGACGTCCGCGTATCAATCTTAATTGTATCGCCTTCATTTATATGAAAGGGGACCTTGACAACTGCCCCTGTTTCTAAGGTTGCAGGCTTTCCTCCGCCGGAAGCTGTATCTCCCTTAAACCCGGCAGGAGCAGTCTTAACAACTTTAAGTTCAACAAAAGTCGGAAGCTCTACGCTTATAGGCGTTTCTTTATGGAAGAGCACCCTGACTGTCATGTTCTCTTTAAGAAATGTCTTTGTTTCACCTAACTGGTCCTCAGTCAGCGGAATCTGCTCATAGGTTTCCCCATCCATAAAATAATACACCTCATCCTGTAAATAAAGATATTGCATGCTCTTTTCTTCAAGCCCCGGCGTTTCGAGCTTTTCCCCTGACCTGAAAGTTTCTTCTAATATTGCTCCTGTCTTAATATTTCTCATCTTTGTCCTGACCATGGCTCCGCCGCGGCCCATCTTGACATGCTGGAAATCCACTATCGCGCAGGGCTCGCCCTTAAACTCAACCTTCAGCCCCTTTCTGAAATCACTTGTTGAAATCAATTCAAACCTCCTGTTACTAAGAAGTTCATAAGTAAAACCTCATAGTTTGTCATTCCCGCAGTCAGTAAGCGGGAATCCAGACTCTGTCCCCGCAAAAGCGGGGACCCATAATGATTGGATTCCTGTTTTCACGGGAAACCCTGGATGCCCGATTAAAAACTTCGGGCATGACGGATAAAGTTTTATGTGTCTTTACTTATGAACTGATTAGTAACTTATAATATTTCCAACTCTCTTGACAGAGTGGTAAGCAGTTCCGCCTTCTTCTTGCCAACCACTACCATATCCTCTATCCTTAGACCGCCGAGCCCCTCGACATAAATGCCGGGCTCGATTGTAAATACCATATTTTCCCTTATAACATCATCCGAATTCCAGGTTATCAGGGGAGATTCATGAACCTGAATCCCGACGCCATGCCCTGTGCCATGCCCGAAAAACTCTCCGTATCCTGCCTTTTTTATAACATTCCTCGCAGCGCTGTCAACCTTCTTTGCGTCTTTCCCTGAAGAAACTGCAGAGACAGCCTTCGCATGCGCCTTGAGTACTGTATTGTAAATCTCCTTCTTTTTCGTTAAATCCGGTCCTTGTAAAAGCAAGGTCCTGGTCATATCAGAAAAATATCCGCCTGCCTCGCCTCCCCAGTCTATTATAACAAGGTCCCCCTGATTAAGCCTTTTCTCTGAAGGCCTTGCATGAGGCATGGATGAATTCTTGCCTGAGGCAACTATTATATCAAATGGAAGGCAATTACATCCTGCTTTTTTCAGGCTTTCCTCAAGCATCCTTTCTATCCTGTTCTCCCTCATACCTTCTCTTATGTAATCCTTTATATTCAGAAATGCAGACTCTGCCCTTGATACAGCTTTTTTTATGAATACTATCTCCTCCTCATCCTTTATAGCGCGAAGCCTCTCCATCGAATCCCTGACAGGTTTCATACTTAAACCTTTTTTAGAAAGCTGCTGAAAAAAGGCATAAGACACTGATGGCTCAAAGCCGAGCCTTTTTATATTCAGGTCTTTCGAGAGCTTCGAGATGGTCGCTGCTCTCTCGCCTTTTTCTATTAAGATATCCCAGCCTTTTGTCTGCTTTTCAGCCTGTTCCTTATATCTGAAGTCAGTCGCAAAAATACTCTTCTTCTTAGTTAGCAGCAGAAATCCCGAAGAACCTGTGAATCCTGTAAGATACCTTATATTATGAATATCAGTCACCAGGAGTCCGCTGATTCCCCTTAAGGAATCTCTTAACTTGGCAATACGGGATGCGTAATGTATGACAAGCATTCTTTCAGGCATTATTTAGAAAGGATGTTTTTTGCAGCCCTGAGCGCGAGGAGATAGCTGTCCACGCCAAAACCGCTTATCTGCCCGTATGAAACCTCTGCTATATATGATCTCCTTCTGAACTCTTCGCGTTTATGAATATTGGAAATATGAACCTCGATCACAGGTTTTCCAGCTGCTGATACTGAATCCCTTATGGCAATACTCGTATGCGTATAAGCGGCAGGATTTATTATGATAAGATCATAATCCTTCTTCTGTATGGCGTCTATTATCTCTGCCTCGCTGTTTGACTGTATTGTAGAGAGCTCAATATCGAGTTCCGATGCCAGCGACATAAGCCTTTTGTTGACATCTTCAAGGGTGAAGCTGCCATAAATCTCAGGCTCTCTTGTGCCGAGCATGTTCAAGTTAGGTCCGTGTATGACGAATACCTTCACAAAACCTCCAATCAGTTAACAGGCGTTAGATTTCAGGTAACTGGAAACCTATTTTAGCAGGTTTATTCTCTTAACACAATATAAGCCGACGGCATAATTGTAGTAATCGGTTACACCGCTATGTTAAAATGATATAGGCGTTTAATGAGGCAAAACTCTTTAATCTTATTGGAATCTCTATGGACAAGCTAAAGGAGGCTAATATCGACAAGAACTCCTCAACAGGTTCCGTGTCAGGCGCCATAGCGCCGGCATCGCAAAAAAAAGTGCTCATCGTGGATGACGAATCCGTCATAAGGTGGTCGCTTAAGAAATTCTTTGATGAAGAGGGATTTGCCACCACAACAGCAAGCTCAGGCATAAAGGCGCTTAAGATCATAGAGGAAGAAGACCCTGAGATAGTCATATTGGATGTCCATCTGCCCGACCATAACGGGTTGGCGCTGTTAAAAACAATCAAAGAGACAAAGCCTGATATCACAGTGATAATGGTAACAGGCCATGCCGACGTAAGAAGTTCTGTTGAAGCAATGAAGATGGGGGCATTGGATTATCTCGAAAAGCCCTTTGATTTTGATAACCTGAGAAAAATCCTGAGTTCGTTCTCGATAAAGGCAGAATCCTCCGGCGGCAAAAAACTCTCGCAAAAAGACGACTTCATTTTCTCAAGTGAAAAGATGAAAGAGGTCCTCAGGATCATGGAGCGCCTTGCGACAAAATCAGATGTAACTGTCCTGGTCCTCGGAGAAAGCGGGACAGGCAAAAACATGCTCTGCAAGAAGCTGCATGAGTTAAGTCCGAGAAATGAAATGCCCTTTGTAGAGGTCGGCTGCGTGAATATTCCTGACCATCTCATAGAAAGCGAACTGTTCGGCCATGAAAAAGGCTCATTCACTGACGCAAAGAACGCGAAGAAGGGGCTTATCGAGATGGCTGATGGCGGCACTGTATTTCTTGACGAGATAGGAGACATGCCCTATCAGATGCAGCCCAAGATACTGAGTCTCATAGAAGAAAAAAAATTCAGAAGGATTGGAGGACTTAAGTACATACACGCTGATGTCAGGATATGCACTGCCACAAACAGAAATCTGCAAGAACTCGTTGAGGCAAAAAAGTTCAGGCTCGACCTCTTTTACAGGCTGAACGTGGCAACGATAGAGATCCCCCCCCTTCGCGAAAGGCGTGAGGACATACATCTGCTCGTAAATTATTTTCTCGGTCATTACAGTGATAAGTACCAATGCGTTACCAAAAGCATATCTCCCAAGGCGATGAACTTTCTCGAAGAATACGCCTGGCCCGGAAATGTCAGGGAATTAAAAAACCTTATTGAAAAAACCGTGCTTTTTGCCAAAGGAGAGGCGATTGATATTATTGACATCCCTCAGGGCGCAGTCACACAGAAATACGACGATGAATTCACAGTATCGGCATTAAAGGAAAAGATGGATATCGAGGCGCCTCCCGGGATGTCTCTCAAGGCAATGGAAGAGGCCTTTATCAAGACCGCGCTCAAGCTCTCTGAAGGCAACCAGAGAAAGGCCGCAAGGCTCCTTGAGATCAGCAGAGACACCCTCCGCTACCGCCTGAAGAAGTTGGGAATTGTTTCTAAAGAGATTGAAGATTGATCACCTTAACAATTCTGAAGCCTCATAAAGAACAGCAGCAAGTAGACTCTATTCTATAAACAGAGGAAGCTCCTTAACTACCTGCCGCTAAATCATAAAAAGTGTCATGCATCATAGTCGAAATCACGGATAAGATACATTATTATGTATTTTTACACTGCCGTCGGAGAGATGACACTCAAGGGTGCAGTTTCCTGAAAAAACCCCGGCATCAGTGAATATCGGATAAGTATTTCCTGTCACAGGGGTTACAATTCGTGTATCAAAATTTATAAGATGTGTGTGGTCACCTGAGAGCACATCTGTTTTCACTCCGTGTGAGTCGTGACAAACAGAGCAGGGAGCATTTACAGCAGCGCCCAAATGTCCGCTATGACCTCCTTTGCCTGCTAATATATTCTTTTTAAAACTATCATCATTCAGTATACTGGTTTGGTTGTGACATCTATAACAAAGGGCATAATTTTGTCTGCCTTCAATAGTGCCAATAACTGTCTCGTAGCGCTCTCTCAATATCGGAGCATATATCGAGCCATGCGGTCCTCTGGGGCCTGTGCCTCCTATTGCTGAGCTTTCATCACTCTCATGACAGTCTTTGCAATATATAACGCTCGTAGTAGTTAAGGGCATATCTAAACTAGGTATGCTGGGAACATTAGTATTTTTCCCTATGCCAACAACTGGATGATAGGATGGATTATTCAGATCAAACTCTAATCTTGCATTTGTCTCATTAATGACTCTCGGTATAAATGGAAATTGAGAAGCTGAATCAGCATGACACCTGAAACATATCTCATATTCATAGGTTACAGGAAAAACCTCAGTGCTGTTTATGTTTATGCCTCTCACCTTTTCAAGCCTTCCTGAGGCATAAGGAGCTGATGCAGTCCTTGCATTTGAGGCATGGGAGTTATGACAATCAACACATTCTACATGGCGGTTTGTAATCAGGGCTGATTCTTTTGGGTCATGATAGTTTGCCGTTACACCTATTGTAGTGAGTTCTACAGGATGCCTTGATAGCTTTTGGAATTGAGAATAGATATTTTTCTGTGCAACATTTCCCTTATGGCATGTATAGCAGTTTTCTTCCTCAGAATTATAATAAAAAAGCCGTTGTTGACCTTTAGCAGAATGTGGGGTATGACAGCCCTCGCATCCCCATTCACTGACAGTCAGCCACGTTGGCCAATCTCTCGGACTTACAGGCAATGCAGTGGATACTATACTTATTGCTGTCCTGTGAGTAGTTAATGTCCAGCCATCTTTGATATGGCAGCTTGTGCACAACGCAGAGTATTGATTGCTCTTTACAAGAAACTTTCCATGGGTATTGTCATGCACATCATGGCAGGTAGAACAATGTATGGTGTTCTCAGAGCCATAAAACATGAGCCCAGTAAGTGGGGGGCTTACAAATTCCAGAGGCGCCAGTAAGACACTGGAATTATACGGGAAAGAAATAGGATGGTCATCCTTAAGAAAAGTGCCGATATATGACAGTCTGTCCGGGGTAATCTCTCTTGTTGTTGCAATACCGCCTGCTGGGTTACGAACAGCTCCCAATGCAATAGTTCCGTCATGGCAACTGAGACATAACCTTGATGGGCCGGTTGGCTGTGAAGGGCTCACATGGATTGTAGTGCTGGCATACGGATCATAGTTTCTTGCCTCTAACTTTTTATTCCATAGAGGAGTTGCAGGCTCAGCATTATGCGGCGTATGGCAAAAGACGCATATACGGGTTTCTGTCAGCGCCTTAATCTCTCCCAGCCCGGTAACTGAAAGGTTGTGCTTGGTATTGATAATGCCTGTTTTTGCATTAGCTCTCAGCGGCAACATCGCTACAAATAAAAGACACATAAAAAATACTTTTACCAGAACAGAACATATAAAATTCTCGCTGCCTCTTCTTTTAGAACTCATCTGTATCCCCTATTATCCTGAACATCTGAACCCTTTTGTTGTATGTATCACATATATAAAGCGTATCATTATCATCAATAAATATCCCGGATGGCAACCAGAATTCGCCCTGATCGCCTCCGCGGTTCCCGAGGGTTAAAAGAAAATCCCCTTCGTGGTTAAAAAATTGAATATTATCGAAAAGGCTGTCAACAACATAAATGATGTCGTATTTATCGGCTGCAACTCCTTTAGGCAGAGCAAAATCTCCGGAACCGTCTCCATGGTTTCCGAAGGCAGTCAAGAACTTGCCTGTAGAGTCAAAAATCTGTATCCTGAAGTTCATAGCATCAGTTACATATAGCTGCCCTGCAGAGGACAAGAAGATATGCGTGGGGAAATTAAATTCACCGCTGCCATTTCCTCTTCTACCAAATGAAAAAATGAGTTTTCCGTCGTTATTAAAGGCATATATCTTATGTGCAAGCGTATCAACCACATAAAGCAATTTTTTATTGTGGTCGTATGCCAGACCAGTAGGCCTTTGCAAAATGCTGTCCCCTGCCTTACCGATTGAAAACAGAGAGTTCCCTTGTCTGTCAAAAACAACTACCTTATTCAGAACAGAATCTGAAACATAAAGCCTCAATTCATCATCAAAAGTTACACCCACAGGAGAGATTATCTCCTCTTCTTTCCCTCCTGCATTTACATCAAAAAGGTTGCGGTATAGTTTTTCAGATGGTATGTAAAGGTGAACGCTTTTTGAACCTGTATCGGCTATTGCAAATCTGCCATCACGGCCTGTTGATACTGCTATAGGCCTTACGATGACAGATTTGCCTTTCCCATATAAAAGAGACCTCAGGGTTGTGTTGGTTTCTTCAAAGCCTTTTACAGACATCAAATATTTTACCTTTGGTGTTTTGGGGCTTTTTAACCATAAAAGCTGCCTCACTGAAAAGTCAGTGTTCAGCGCCCACTTTGAAGCACATCCTGCGGTCAGCAGGATTATCAAAAATAAAACTATCGTCAGTCCTTTTTTCATTTACTGCTTTTTATCTTCAGTATCCTTTATTTTTTCCTTATCTTCAGGCTTCTGTGCGCTTTCCTTGTCTTCTGTTTTTTGTTTGCTGCTTTCCGTCTCTATTATCTCTATCTTAGCTTCTTTTTTCAATTCCTCACCCCATTCTTCCAATCTCTTCTGTTGAGCTGCAGCCCTGAACTTCCCTTCGAGACTGCCCCTCACCTCCTCAAATGTCAACTGTTTTTCAGGAGAATATTCCTTTAACTTTATGATATGGAAGCTGTCAGATGTTTTTATTACGCCTGAAAGCTCTCCCACCTTAAGTTTTTTTGCCTCTTCGGAAAGCTCTTTATCCTTGTCTTTCGGGATTTCAAAATCTCTAACGATAAACGTGCCGTCAAGGATAAGTTTCCACGGATCCTTATCCTTATCGTCATTTATCTTTTTAAGAACCTCTTTCGTCTTCTTAATGGAATCTTCACTATCCGTTTTTATGAGAAAGATGACGTCAATGACCACAATTTTCTCAGGTTTGATATATCTGTCCTTCAGTTTTTCATATTCTTTTCTTACCTCAGCCTCAGGTACGACAACCTTGCCGTATACCTCTTTTGCAAAGATACGCTGTAAAAGGAGGCTTCTTTCAATCTGTGCCCTTAATTCCTCTTCTGTAACCTGTTGTGCCTCAAGGAATTTTTTATATTCCTCCTCAGCGCCTGCATTTGCCTTAAAATTGCTTATTGCCTCATCAATATTTTTGGTCTCTACTTTCAGCCCTTCGGCCTTTGCCTTCTGATAGGCAAGTTCCTGAAGTATCAGCTTGCTCAGCGCCTCTTTGTTAATCTTAGCTACCTCCTCAGGAGGCATGCTTGGGGTCAGTTGCCGATTAGAAGCAATACGATTCATCAACATCACAACAATAGCCATTGTGATGTTGGCTCCATTTACCTTTGCAACAACAATCTTCTTTGCCTCCTCCATGCCTTTTTTCATCTTTTCAAGCTCTTCCTGACTTGGTTGTGGTTGCTGTGCGGGCTGTGTTGTCTGCCCTGTCTCTGTTTGAGGCGCTTTCCCAGAACCACCTCTGGGGAAGGCATTACCTGTTGTACATATGGCAAAGGATAATAGAACCGAAACAATAATTGCTATAATCACCCTTTGTTTGCGACTGTCTCTATCCGATACACTCTTCTTTCCGTATCCAAAGATTTTTTTCATCGCGTTCTCCAATAATTTGGTTCTTACTCTTTTCATCTACTGCTTTTTGTCTTCTGACTTCTGTGTGCTTTCCTTGTCTTTATCTTTTGTATCTTCTGTTTTTTGTTTGCTGCTTTCCGTCTCTATTATCTCTATCTTCGCGTTTCTTCTAAGCTCTGTTTCAAACTCTTTCATCCTTTTTTCCTGGGCAGCCATTCTGAACTTGCCCTCAAGACTTTCTCTCACTTCATCAAGCGAAAGCTGTTTTTCAGGCGAATATTCCTTGAGTTTTAAGATGTGCAAACTTTCAGATGTTTTTATTACGCCTGAAAGCTCGCCTGTTTTAAGTTTCCTTGCCTCATCGTAAAGCTCTTTATGCTTATCCTTCTTAATCTCAAGCGTTCTCACTGAAAATGTGCCGTCCAGCACCAGTCTCCATGGGTCCTTATTCTTATCCTCCTGAATCTTTTTCAGGATAGCCTTTGCCTTTTTAATTGAATCCTTGTCATC
The DNA here is from genome assembly GCA_016208915.1 of Nitrospirota bacterium. Lineage (GTDB taxonomy): Bacteria > Nitrospirota > Thermodesulfovibrionia > Thermodesulfovibrionales > UBA1546 > JACQXE01. Next base: position 14,740 of record JACQXE010000070.1, read on the forward strand.
TGTCTTAAGGAAAAAGACCACATCCGTGACAATGGCCTTCTCAGGCGTTATATATCTTGACTTCTCTTTCTCGTATTCTTTTCTGACCTCATCCTCAGGTATGACAATCTTGTCATTAATCTCTTTTGCAAATATAATCTCAAGGATAAGGCTTTTTCCAACCTGCGACTTTAACTCTTCTTCTGTCACCATCTGGTTCTCAAGAAATTTTTTGTAGCTATCTTCGCTGCCAAGATTTATCTTGAGGTTATCCATTGCATTAGCGACATTCACAGGGTCGGCAGTCACGCCTTCAGCCTTCGCCTTCTGATATGCAAGCTCCTGAAATATAATCCTGTCCAATGCATCTTTTTTTATCGCCTCTATGTTGCTTAGCAAAGGGTCTCCCTGTTTTCTTCTTGCTGCAATCCTGTTCATTACGTTTATTACAGAATCCATTGTGATATTAACGCCATTCACCTTTGCAACCACAATCTTTTTCGCCTCTTCCATGCCTTTTTTCATCTTTTCAAGCTCTTCCTGACTTGGTTGTGGTTGCTGTGCGGGCTGTGTTGTCTGCCCTGTCTCTATTTGAGGCTCTTTTCCAGAATCACCTTTTGGAAAGGCAAAGCTTGTTATACCCACAGCGATGGATAACAAAACCGAGAGAACAACTGTTATGCATTTCATAATTATCTCCTTTTTAAAGTAGTTTTTACATTCTGTGCTCTGCATTCTATATTCCGGACTTTATTTCATTATACTCCTCCATCTTTTAATATTTCCTCTACAAATATTCTTCTTCGCTATCTTCTTGCTCCTTCCTCCCTTTTTATACATAGCGACTTAATTTATGTCGCATAAGGCAACCTCTCTGTCATGCTGGCTTGCCTGCCTGTCCGGTAGGCAGGTCCAGCATCCTTCTTCAAAGAAAGATTCCAGACAAGCTGGAATGACAGATAATTCGGCAATTATTATGACGTTATGTTTAAAACAACTTTTTCTTTACATTCAGATAGACCGTCTCACTTGTTTGCCTTGTCTTTTCTGCAGCAAATTTGCTTTTTGAAATGTTCATATTGGCGTGCATGGCAATGTCAACATCCCTGAATTTCCACGATAGAATAGAATTTAATGCATATATCTTTGTCGTTGCTAATCCCTGTCTCTGGGCATAAGAACCGCCAAGGGCCATGGAAAGCCTTCTGCGTGGAAAAGTTTTCTGTAAGTTTACACCTATGCCTGAGAGGGTATCAGAATAATCTTTGCTTTCTGTCCCTAAAGAAATCTGAGAATAACTTATCTTTGAATAGTGTATCTTTGCATAGAGATTAGTGTTTGTGTTTATCTCCTTACTGTAAGCAAGTTCAGACCTGTATGCCTTAGAGGGCCTGATTCTCGACCTGACCTCCTGATATTCCCCTAACAGGGAATAGGGGGCCTTTTTTAATAAAATGCCGATAGTTTGTGTTGTAACATTATCGACGCCTCCAGGAATAGCGCCGGATATTAAGGTCTGTTTCGAATTCTGGCGCCTGTAGTAAGGATTGACAATCTTATCTAACAGGCTTAATTCTATCACGTAACCAACCTCTGTTGTTTTAAGCTCGAAATCACCTTTTATGGCGCTGTATGTGACTCGAAACTCATAAACATGGCCTGCAATAATTGACACTGACGCAGGAAAAGGATTTACTGGATCTATGAAAATTTTAAACGTGTTACCAAATGGAACCACAGTGTAATTTGTGCCCTTTTGCAATTCGACTAAGTCGCCTGAAGGGGCATAAGGCGGTATCGGATCTGGTTTATTCACAGAGACCTTTATCGTACTTTCATCTGCATTCTGCTGGTTTAAGGTGAAAGAGTCGCCTATCTGGGCCTTGTAAGCCTCGTTTATTGTCGCTGGCGCGCCACTTCGGTCGGTAAACAATTCGTTCAGATTTATCCCAAGCTTTAGTGTGCCGCCTTTTATCGTTTTTGAATAAAAACTGATAAAGGAACGACCCTTTGCTTTAATATCTCCGCTGGAAGTCCTGGCTGTTACATAGCTCTGTCTGTAACTTGTTGCCAGACTGCGATAAAGCTTGTGCGAGATAGTCATGCTGGTGTTATCAATTTTACTGGATACCTTAGTCTCAGGAGATGCTGATGCCGTGATTGTTTTTAGAGTATCCTCATAACGGTTATAATCAAGACCCCAATTAAGGTTCCACGGCAGTTCAATATCCAGCCGCTCTCTCCATGAAAGGGTATCATCACGCATAGAGTAGATTTCAGAGCTTTTCTGCTCTGATCTGTTAAAATTTACTCCGCTGTTGAGCCTGATTTTATTGAACTCCAACTCATTTTCAAGGAAATAATAATCCCTCTTGTTTTTTGCGTTGTTTGAAGAGGCAGAATCTGAATGCGAAAAGCCTGCTACATTGTGAATGGGATGCCTGAAATAAGTGCTGCTCACCGCATAAGTCTTAGAATCAGTCGTATAAAGTTTCGTTGTGACAGTATTCAGAATGTAGGTCGCATCCAACAGGATAGGTCTTTTTTTATAGTGAAATGTTGCGCCTTTTATATAACTCACAGGCTTTATACCTTTTGAAAGCCTTCCATGAGCAAAATAGGTCTTGCGCGAAGTGAAGAGCTCCAGTGTATAGGGATGCTCGGGCAGTATCATTGTCTTGAATTCATACTCATTCGCAGTAGTCGTGGACCAGGAATAATCAACGGTGCTGCTCTTAAACTTCTCCTGCTTTAAACCGCCTGATACTTTAGCAAAGAATAAAATAAATCTCGGGTGATAGACAAACCCTGCTGTGGAGAGACGTATCCTTTCTGTCAAGGCCGTATTTGATGTTTTTATCCCCCTGTTCTGTGACCTGTTTTCATGGCTCTCATACCTCATTTCTATTTCCAAATCTCCTTCATAGCTGAAAATTCGGGGGATAAAACGCCTCATATCGCCAAAGGCAGCAGAAGGGACTATAACAAAAGCCAGGATAAAAATAATGCTTCTCACAATGCCCTTTGTCCCATTCATATAAGCTGTTCCCCTTATCCCTTCTCATAACTAAACACGGTCTATTTCAATAAAAACTCATTGTCAGACATATGCGCATCATGGCATGTTATGCATACGACATCATTAATTCCCTTATGAACGTCTCGTTTGGACACAGCATTCCTATCATGGCAGTAAAAACAGAACTCTGTTGCTTCAGAAACCAGGAGGAAGCGGTTGGATGAGGTATGGGGGTCATGGCATACCTTGCACCCCCCTGAGGCAATGGGGCCATGAAGCCTTTTATCTGTTCTGAATGTATGACAATTAAGGCAAAGAGCTTCAATAGGCATGATTAATTTATTGGAGCCTCTTTGGTGACAGCCTTCACACAGCCTTGCTGCATAAGGACCATGTTCTATATTCACGGTCTGAGGGATGTTTTTGCCTGATGCTGTTTTAACGGAGCCGGCATCGCCTTTTTTATGAGATGGCACGCCATCAAACAAAAAGCTTAGGACCTTATACCTCTGCTCAGGGGCGCCGAAGACATTGCCCTCTTTATCCTCGAGCAGATACTCTTTGGAACATCCGTATGCCAGGGCCATTGCCATAATAAAAACAATTATTAAAGTCCATCTTCCCATCTATACTTTTAAGATCGTTTTATTTCCCTGGTTCATTCCTCTGCCTTTTCAGGAGGAGCCTCCTGCTGGAACTTCTTCATTTTCTGAAGAACCTCCTCCTTGAGCGCCTCATCTGTAGGGTATTGCTTTCCTTTTTCTTTTCCAAAGGCGTATACGTTAACCATCCGGTCGCCAAACTGACTCGTTACCAGGATGAGGGCCTCAACCTCGAATCTCGGGTCCACATACTTCTCAAAGTATTTAATGTTTTCATAATCTACAATAACCTTTGCAGGAAGGTATAAATCTCCTGGTTTTCTGCCGGCCTTTCCAAAGAACATGAGGAGCCTGCCTTCTTTATTAAAAACCTGCACATTGTCAAATGCAGCATCCACAACATAAAGCCTGTCTTCCCTGTCTATTGCTATCCCTCTCGGCCTTGCAAAGGTGCTCGGGTTAGCGCCTAATTTCCCTACGATTCCTTTAAAGTGCCCATCCCTGTCGAATTTCACAATCTGGAATCTGGCGGAATCCGATACATAGAGGTAGCCTTCTTTATCAAAGGCCACATTTGTCGGGATAGCGAGGATTCCCTCGGGCTCTTCTTTTTTCTGGCCAATCCTTTTTACGAGATCGCCTGTCTTTTTATCAAGAACCCTTACCTCTTTATTTTTGGGGTCCGCTACATAAAGTCTGTCTTCATAGACCGCAACGTCAACAGGCTTCCATTCGCCTGCTATTCCAAAGGTCCCTACATAGAAATCATTCTTGTCAAAGATAACAATCTGTCCCCTGATAGGGTCTGTCACATACTTTATGCCGTCCCTATCAATGGTTATGTTAACCGGCTGAATAAGCTTTCCGAGACCCTGTGCGCCCAGAAGCTTGCCAAAGGCGCCTTTCTCGAGATCAAAGACCATGAGTGTGTCATTGGTATCGCAGACATAAATCTTTCCATTATGGATTGCAAGACCATATGGTTTATCAAGCCTTTTGAACATTTCCTGCCCGCCTGTTACGAACAGTTCAAATGCAGACTTTCCTTCTTCTATGTCTTGCGAACCTGTGTATGAAGTGAGATATTGTACGCGGGCGAGGTCAGGCGGGGAGGGATAAAATACAGGTTCCATCGGTTTCTTGGGAGGCGCGGCGCATCCTGTTACTATCAGGGCCAGGGCCATCAATACCACGTAGAGCATTGAATTTTTCACATTATTGTGGCTTCCACTTTTTACGAACATTTTTACACCTCACATTAGATAAAATTTTAGCTTTTATCATAAATTAAAAGCTGAAATTTTATCAACATCACTCCCTAAAAAGCCGTAAAACCTATCCTATGGAGCTTGTCTGAAAACTCAGTATTTGTCATCCTCCGGCCCTGGTCGCCTTCGGCGCCACCAGAGGCGGGTAAACTTGACCGGGGGATCCAAAAGGTATTGAAAACACTGGATTCCCGCCTTCGCGAGAATGACGACTTTATGTGGGAATGGTAGTTTTTTAGACAGGCTCTATGTCCCCCATATCACTGTTATTGTCTGCCTCGAGCATGCTCATATAAATATATTGTATTGCCTGTTCCTGTTCCCAGACCCTTAATGATTTAAACACGCTCGACTGTTGTGCGATTAGGGTTGCTGTTTTAATTGAAAGATCCTTTTCCATGTTACATATTTCCCAAATCTGCCTCGATGTCATAACCTTATCTTAATCTTACCTAAAGTCAAGCAAACTTCATGCCAGAGATGAGTTAATTAGCTTCTTATATACGAAACAATGCAACTACGGGTCAAAAAAAAGAGGGAATGGATTCCATTCCCTCTTTTTAGCGCTTGATATTACTATATTACTGGTTCTTTCCTAAATGGCATGCCAGACAGAGTCCGCTCTGAGCTTCAGTTGTCCACAGGAATTTTTCGCCTGTGTTCTTTGAGTTGTGAACATCATGGCATGTTGAGCACTCCATTGAATCTGCTCCAACTGAGCCATTGTACCACAGAAGCTGGCCAATTGTGTATGCGCCGAGAGATGAGGTTGTTGGCTCTATCTCGTCATCTGAGGCCTGAGCTGCAGCATAGTCAAACCCTATTGGATGGTGGTTTGTAAGGTCTCCATTGTAGCCGATGACATTGCAATTAGTAGCAACAAATGTTTTGTCAGCTGCTCCTTTGGAGGTTGGGCATGTTTGTGCTGTTCCATATGCATTAGTAGCAACGGTAGCATCGTGGCAGCTCAAGCAAAGCTTTGATATACCACCTGGCTCAACAGCATTAGCCTCTGCATATGATGCATGGTTTGCATCAGATGGCTCCTCAGAACCATTTGAATACATTGTCCATGATGTGGTGGTAGTAAGAGCATGGTTCCAGAGAGGCACATAATTTACACCCACTGTAGCTGCATCTGCTGGTTTGATTGTGTGATGCGGTGCATGGCAATAAATACATATTCTGTTAAGTCCTGCTTGCTCAGCAGTATCACCCCATAAAACGCCTCCGCCAAGTGAGCTGAGGTCATGCGGTGTTCCACCGATACCAGATCCAGGGGCAGTTCCTGCCATAACAGCAGAAGCCATCAAGACTATCCCCAGTGTCAGAAATAATACAAATAACTTTCTCATTTTTTCCTCCATATTGTTGTGAATCTTTGTTCTTTGTCAATGACAAAGAATCTCTTCCTTTTGCTCTTCTCCGGAACCCCCGTACCTCGAAGAGCCAAGTCATAATAGCAGGTAAACTTATCTGTTTAGAAGCAATTCCTATGCCAGCAGTCAAATTTTAAGTTTCTCGCCTCAGGCGAGTCGCCGAGGAGACAAGTTTTAAGATACAAACTGCTTGAAAACAAAAGCAAATTTAATAAAATCTCCCTTTTGTTTTTCACTTTTCACTTTTTACTTTTCACTTTTTACTTTTCACTTCCGGCCTTTGTTGGGGTGAAATCACCCCGCGCTGGGGTAAAATCACTCCAGCCAAGTTCCTGCCCTTAACATTTCACATATATGTATCGTCATTCCCGCGAAGCTTGTCCCCGCAGGTCGTAAGCGGGGAGCGGGAATCCAGACTGAAAATTCTGGATTCCGTGTCAAGCACGGAATGACAAATATGACATTTGCTTGCCAGTTTGTTAGTTTTTCTGTTAACATTTCTCATTCTACATTTCAGGAGGAAAAATGAAAAAAAATCTTTTAGGAATCATGGCCGCGCTTATCACTCTTGCATTTCTGGCAGTCCCTGCGTGCAAGAAGGCGGATGAACAAAAGGGAGCGACCCATGCCCCTGTATTGACCCCGGAACAAAAAAAGCAGGCAGAGATAGTAAAAAAAGGCATAGAAGAGTCAAAAAAGATAGTGGTTGCAAGGGTTAACGGCGCTGAGATAACAATGAGCGTAATTATAAGGGCAATGAACAAGCTTGCCCCGAGATATATCAAAGAAGGCCAGCCGGCAACGCCTGAGATAACAGAAAAGATAAAAAAAGCAACCATTGACAGGGCGATATTTGAGGAACTTGCTGTTCAGGAGGCAATAAGGCAGGGTATAAATGTCAAGCCTGAGACTGTCAATAATGTAATAAAAAATCTAAAGACCCAGCTCGGAAGCGAAAAAGCATATAAGGAATATCTTGGAAATGCAGGGCTTACTGAAGACGGGCTTAAAAAACAGATAGAGCGAAGCCACAGGTTTGAGCTTATCACAGCCAAAGAAATATACCAGAAGATCCAGCCTGACGAAAAGAAAATGAGGGATAAGTACGAGAAAAATAAAGATAAATTTGCAGTCAGGACTTCAAAAAACGCCCCCCCCAAACAGATGACTTTTGAAGAGTCAAGAGACATAATCGAGAGAATGCTCAAGGCTGAGATTGGTGAAAAACGCATAAAAGAATGGGACAGCGAGCTAAGGAAAAATGCAAAGATCGAGGTGTTGCGTGGCGATGGGGTGAATTAACATATACCTTGGGGTGAAATCACCCCTTTGCTGGGGGGAAATGACATCGCCTTCAAAAAACTCCCTCTTATTTGCGCGCTGATATTAGCTCCGGCACCATGCGGCTTTTATTACAGAAAGGGCTGCGAACCTTAATAATCTAATAATTACAAGCAATTACAAGATTCTTTTGCCATTAATTTTAGATGGGCGCTTTGTTTCGAAATAATGGCACAGAATTTGCTTCTAAGAGTATAGAGTTCAACCCCCAATTTAGCATCATAAGCAGCAGGTAACGTTGAGGTAAGAGGCGAAATGCCAAAGTTCAAGCCTCACACGTAAAAACTGGAAGCAATGGTGTTTTCAGTAATCAGAAAAACCCGAATAGGGAAAGGAGAAAAGTTTTATGAACAAGCGTTTATGGCTTATAGCAGTACTTTCTGCTATATTGCTCCTTGCCGGTTTTTCAGTGGCAATGGCGGTCCATCCAACCGTAAATGTGTTAAAGGCAGACGGCACAGCAGCCGGCACAACAGAAGCCTACAGCCCGAAGAACACATGCGGTGGTTGCCATTTTAACTGTTCAACAGGGGCATATAGCACAACAACTTCTGAGTGGTGCCAAGATTACACCACAAAGAAGAACTGCGCATCAGTTGCATGCCCTGACTATGCATCAGTAGCTACAGATACTGTTACACATAATCAGGGATATGGAAATTCTGACGGCAAAACAGCTTTTCAGGACTGGACAGCAACTTCACCTGCGCACGGCGTATCAGTTGGAAAACACAGCCAGCAGGGAAGGAATGAAGAATTCACATCATCAATGAGACAGATCTGGGGCGCACCCGGATTTGCAAGCTCACCAGGCATGTGGGGAAGATATTGACCACCGTCTAACCGTCAGTTGGCGGTAAAAGACATAATAACAGGACCTTCCGGAACAGAAACAATAATGGACGCTGCAAAAAGGCAGATAGAGACATCCCCTATGGCATGGGCAACACAGTGCGGTGTTTGCCATGTTGGTGGCGGAGCGCTCGAACACGACAGAGACATGCTGCCTTATGGACAAGCAGGCGCAAACAATGAGGGTGACAGATATACATATCTTGGTAACCGCATTGTAGGCGGCGCTGTTACAGCAGGAGGCATTGTTGAGCTTACAGCTCCTCAAACCACACAGCTTTTTGCTGACAACAATGTTGAGGTTGACTGTATGATGTGTCATGCAAACACGCTCCAGACAGGAGCAGCATGGTACAAGTCCATTGGTTGCAGCGATACCAACATGGTAGGCCCTGCTGATAACCCGAACTGCGATAGTACGAACGATGCAACCGGTCAGCCAGATTCAAGATTTACTTGGGTTAACGGCTCCTATGACTCCTTCAACAGGAATGCTGCTGTGTCAGCAGGCTGGTTTAAGCAGGCAGCATCAGCAGGTATTGGAGCAGCAATTACCCTTTCAGATGGTTCACTCAGCGGAACACCTGCAACCATTCCTGCGTCAGTAATCGCATATGCGCCTAACAGCGCAAACTGCGCTATCTGCCATGCAAGGAATGAGAATGATACCATTGGACTTCCGGGCGAGGCTCAGATGTACGGCGGCATGATTGTTGGTTTTGGAAACTACTTCAGGATGACACCTGCCGGCAATGCATTTGATTTTGACGAGATTAATACAGACGGAACCTCTTGCGGAGACGACTGCAAAAACAACACGCAGTGGAACGAATTCGGCTGTAAAACAGGCATGGGCAAGAGAGCTCAGAAAACAGGATACGGCTCATCAGACAGATTCGGCTTTGGAATCTGCTTTGGCTGCGCAATGTTCAGCGCTATGAACGGCGGGCCAATGGCATGGTGGGTAGGTATGGACGGAATCGAATACACTGCTGATGACGGCGTATGCGCGCTTCCGAGCGTCCGCGCATCATGTAATACAAAGGCCGGCGCTGACATTGTGGCTAATCCAATGAACATCTATGATGGTATGGGCTATCCAAAACAGATAGCCGGCAAGATGCCTGATGTTGATGTTCATGACATGGTCACATCACCTGACAAGGATATCAAGTGCGGAACATGCCACTATGCAGTTTCCGGAACAACAGCGGCAAAGACAATATCAGCAACAGTAGGCGGAACCGCATATACCTACACTTATGCGTCAAAGTCAATCGAGAAGATTGACCATATGATAGCACAGGGTTACAGCACACTTGAGAAGGCAAATGACTATCTCGACGGCACAGTAACATGCGAAGGCTGCCACAGTTCAACTGGAACACATCCAAACAAGGCAGCATTGAATCCTCCTGACCCTGACATAGCAGGAGGAGGGCATGTTAACATCCCTGCGCTTCACTTTGAGAAGATAGACTGCAGAACATGCCACATCCCTTCAGTATATGCAGCTCCTGGAAGGCTGTTACTCAGAGACTGGTCAGCAGGCGCATACAGACAGGCTGACGGAAGCAATGGAAATGCAAACCATTTTGATTTTGCATACAATTTTATGGACGGCGGCGCAGTAACAATGCCTACTCTCAGGGCTTGGATAAAAACACCTGAGGGCACAAAGATAGCTCCTATTCTGCCTTCCACTCTCACAGTATGGACAGGTTCAGCAGTAAGGGCGTCTGATGACTTTGTTCTCGGCTGGTCTCCTGCAAAAACAAGAGACATCACTGCAGCAGCAGCAATTGTTTCTGCAAACAACTCAGGCTTTGGAATCAGGATTAACGGCACAAACGAACATCCTCCGTTCGAGGGATTCCAGCTTGCAGACCCGATTAAGATTGACTCTGCGGCAAAGATTGGCGCAATGGTCACAGAGCTTGGCGCAGCAAGGGCCACTGGCTATGCAAACCATGCAAAGGTCGGCAATGCAAGACTGAATATCTTCCCGACATTGTTTGACCCGTCACACGGCGTTACACCAAAGGCCTTTGCCCTTGGTTCACCTTCAAGTGGCGGCTGCATAATGTGCCATTCAAGCTCTAACACGGCTGACGCAACATACAGCTCAAAATCAGTCGGATTCTTCGACAGCAAAAAAGAACTGCTGAAGAACGGTATGGTTCAGATGGCTGATTATGACTGCGGCGGCGGTGACATGGATTATGAAACAGGCGGATGGCTCAACGCGGATCATCCTGACTGGTACTGCGGTATGTTCGACCCTCTAGCAATGGGCGGCGATAATGACGGCACATGCGATACCTCTGAAGTAATGGCTTGCAGAGGCTATGTCGCAAGCAATCTGTATCCTCAGTTTGGAATGCCTGCTGATATCCCAATGCTGGTGGACGGCATATCCATGATGCAGATGATGGCAATTAGAGAAGGCGCATTCGGATTCCCGTCTCAGGGCAAATGCGATCCTCGTTATTCATTCTTTGGATTCGGAAACGGCCCGGACACGAGCCGTGGTGATGATGGCTATAACAATGGCTGCTATCCACAGCTCGGCGACTACTACAGCCGCGATGAGATAAGGGCGCATTACAAGAAGAACATGCAGCAGGTTAAATTCCAGCCTGCAGGCCTGCCCTCAGGCGCACAGTGGGTAAACCCGATTACAAACGTAACCGGCGCAGTTCCCACAACAATGGGCAGAGTATTCGGCATAGTAAAAGTTGCACAGCACCCGAGCAACGCAGCGCACGCTAATATTTTTGATCTTGGCGCAAGTTGCAAAGACCCGTCGACCGGCGCAACAATTGCATGCGGTGATGCTCCAAGCCCGAGCAATCCAAACTATGTACAAACAACAGTCACCGCTAACCAGCTCCTCGGTTATACAGCAAGCATGCTGTCATATCTCGAAGACTACTATAGCCTTGGGTCACTGGTTCACCCTGTAGCATCATTCTCATGGGGTTCAGACGGTACAACCAGTCTGAAGGTGAACTTCAATGCCTCAGGCTCTACATGTAACACCGGTAGTACATGCACATATACATGGAAGACATGCACTACAAAAGATGACCCAGCTACTCCTGCGATTGAGTGTGGCACTGAGGTTGCCATGACAGCAGGTATAACCACTTCATACACGTATACAGCCGGCGGAGCAGGCATCTACAAAGCGACTTTAACAGTAACAGACACCACCTATGGGCTTATCTCAAGCACAAGCAAGCAGGTTCAGGCAAAGGTTATTAACACAGCTCCAGTTGCAGCCAAGACATCACCTGTTGTAGCAGGAAAGTTAGTAACGTATACTGACTCCTCTTCAGATGCACAGGATGCACAGGCTAGCCTGAAGGTAACCACAACCTGGGGTGACGGCGCAACAACAGTAGGCGTTGGCGGCGCTCTCCAATCTCACACATATCTCCGTGGAGGTATATACACCATCAGACATAAGGTAACAGACACTGGCGGACTCTCCAAATTCTCTGCTAATGTCACAGTTACTGTTAACTAAGGAGTTGCTATATAGGGAATAGTAACCCCTCTCAAAAAGGCAGGTCGAATCGACCTGCCTTTTTTTTTATTTAGTAAGTTTCAGTAAACTTAACACATTAAGTTTGCTGAAACTTATAGTTTTATTTTTAGAGCTATGCTACTATGCTGAATCCTTACAATATCCTGCAGGAAAGGAGGGCGCATGAAAATCTGCTGAAATTTTTAGTTTTAATTCTATGGTCGTGTCACTGTGCTGAATCCTTACAATATCCAAATATAAAAGGAGGGATGCATGAAAAAAGGAAAATTTTTAGTGTTGTTTCTTCTGATTGCAGCAGGGATTTTTTGGCTTGTAAAAAATGCGCATGCCACACACGACAATGTCTTTTTGCAGGCAGCTGACGGCGCGTACATAAGAAGGTACAGCAATGTCCCTTACAGCCCCAAGATGACATGCAGTACTAATGGCTGTCACGATCCTTATGCAGTTATAATGTGGGGTCTGGCAACCCCTAATGTGTATGAAAGCGAGGTAGGTTATGCAACAAAGGATCAGGGCGGGGTTGCCTATACTGTTCCTTATGCCCTGCACGGAGTGTCTGCAGGCTATCACTTCCAGCAGGGAAGAAACATCTCGTGGGGAGACGCCCAGAAAAACTATTATAATGACCCTTCTTTTACAAGCTCAGGAGGAATGTATGGCAGGTACTGACCTCCGTCTAACCGCCAGTTGGCGGATTTGACAGAGAGCAATCCCAATAATTTTGATATGAGCAGTTATGATTTTGCCCATTCAGAGTGTGGATACTGTCATCCGGGCGGCGGCTCTATGGAGTATGACAGGGCGGGATACCGATATGATGGGATGGGGAGTGAAATCGTTCCGGGCTATGACCCATTCAACCCTTTTGCCACTCTATTCAACCCAAACCGCAACAGCGCCTACGGTGACTATTTCACATTCGACCCTGCTACAGGCGCCATAGTCGACAAGGCAATGGATTGGGAGAATGGCGGTGTTGCTGAGGTAGACTGCCTTATGTGCCACTACGCAAAACAATACTCCCTTTTAGAGAGGAACTGGGCTATCTCTGAGTCAAAAATGCCCTCGTGGGCTCCGTCCCTCGGTCTGGTGGGCTCAGGGGTATTGAACATAGCCCAGAAAGGCGCGCCAGGGGTTAATCCGAATATTTCTCGGACTGGGTGGTCGTGGACCGGACTTAAGATAGGCTCATATACTTATGCATATGCCGGAATAAACGGGTTAGATATAGTAAAAACCCCTCAACCGGCAAACTGTGCCAACTGCCACTTTGGAGACAATAGCTTAGTGCCCAAGGTTGAACTTGGTCAGACATGCACGACAAATCCTTCACTCTGCGGTCCTGCCGGCGTATCCCTCGGGCTCACTGTATTTCAGAAGTACCTTGCTCCCGGCACAGTTGTGGACGGCGATAAGGTGGGAGCCGGCACAAATGATTCTGCATGGTATGTTGTCAAAGACAGGGTTGAGCTTGCAAAAAGAGGCGAGTCCTTTAATGCCCCTTATGATCCTACGGATCCGAATAATACAAAAGGGCGTCTGGTTAATCCTGATATCCATCTGGACAAGGGGATGAAATGCGCTGAATGCCATTATGCCCTTGGCGGTGAAGTTGATCCTGATACAGGCGAACCTGCCCCTGTGAGATATCCTGCCCTTACAGACAGCTTAGGCAATGTTATTCAGCCGGCAATAGATGTATTTAAGGTTGATCACCAGTTCGCAAAAGGCAATGACGTCCCTGATGGCAGAAATATGGACCAGTTCGATAACACACTGACCTGTGAAAGCTGTCATACAACAATGACACATCAGAATTTAAGATACAATGCCAGTTATGGGGTGTATTATATGGTGCAATATGATTCTTCTTGGAATGAGATGCCTTACGACCCGCTTACAAGCAGGGTTTCGATGGTAGCAACACACAGTGGTTTTCCAGTTTTTCATTTTACCGTGATTGATTGCAGAACTTGTCATTCGCCTGAATACAATTCTGTTGAAAAAGACATTCTTCGCGACTTTACTGGCGGGCTATACAAGGGCGCTGAAAGAGTACAGGTTATTTCTAATCCTTTAGGCATTCACTATAAACCATTGTATATATGGCGTGCAAAAAATCATAATGACCCAACCATAATGATACTTCCTTCCTCAGTTCTGGTGGTGGCAAGCTGGATAAGAGACGGCGACCCTGATAAACCTGTTTATCAGAGGACAGCTCAAAAGGCTGCTGAGGATTACAGGGCGCAAATAGGCGATGCAAACCTTGACGGCATCTATGATTGGACGCTTAACAGACCACAGAGCGGAGACACAACCCTGATAGTTAATACCCCGGCTGAAATACAGGGCATGGTCCAACAACTAATTGCCAATGGCGTTTCAGACCCTGTTATGAATCTCTATGTGAATGTCATGAACGTAAGCCGCAATGTTGCGCCCAAGGCAAACAACAAGATATTAGGTTCATCAGCGAGCGGCGGGTGTGTGATGTGTCATTCAAGCTCTGACCCATTATCACCAAACTACACCCCCAGATCCGTTGGCTTCTTCAATAAGACATTTACGCTCTTTAATCAGCCAAACAGCGGTCTTATGCAGACTGACCTGGGAGATGGAATAAAGAGGGTTAATCTGAAACTCCAGTACACAAAAGCAGATCGTTCATCAGCTATTATTGACCTTTCAAACAATGCCGGTGAAGTTGTTGGGAACACCATTAATCAGGGCACAGTTTTTGGCTTTACTCCAGCAAGGCTTGCAGGACTTCAGGATCCTGCAACAGCAGGTATAGTAAAGCCTGTGGCGTCATTCTCATGGGGTTCAGATACCATAACCAGCCTGAAGGTAAACTTCAATGCATCACTGTCCACATGCGGAAGCGGCAACTGCACATATTTATGGGACTTCACAACCGACGGCACATATGACGCAACAGGCAAAACAACCAGCAAAATATACGGCGCAGCAGGCTACTACAATGCAACCTTGAAAGTGACAGACAATACATACGAATTCAGCTCTACGACGACAAAAACAGTTCAGGCAAAGGTTATTAACGCGCCTCCGACAGCAGTCAAGACTGTCACTACCTCAGGGCTGACAGCAACACTCGTTGACAGCTCTTACGATGCCATAGATCCACAGTCTGCCCTCGTGGTGACCATAACCTGGGGTGATGGCGCAACAGACCAAATCGCCGGCGGTGCCAGTAAAACTCACACATACCTCCGTGGAGGTATATACACCATCAGGCATAAGGTAACAGACACCGGAGGACTCTACTCATTCTCTCCTAACGTTACGGTTAATGTTAAATAGTCAACAGTAACCCCTTTCTAAAAGGCAGGTGGCCAAATCCCCCACCTGCCTTTATTTATTAATAATATTTTAAAGATTATTGTCTCTCTACCGTCCAAACATGGCATGGGAATTGCTACAAACACTATAAACAAAGGTAAAAATGTTAAGACCGGGCAACACTGTTGGAAATGATGAAAAAGATTTATATTTGCTTGCTTTGTTTATGCGCCTTTTTATTTATGCTCTCAGCATTGTTATTCTCGCAGGACGTTATGGAACTTCCTGTTTCGCCTCCCGCAGAAATATATGGGGATGTATTTATAGACAGATCATCTATAGCTAATAAGGTTATTCCGATAGTCTTTTCACATTGGGTTCATAGAGTCAAATACACATGCAGGGTCTGCCACTATGAGCTTGAGTTCTCGCTAAGCGCTGGTGAGACGCCTATTTTATGTGAGAGTGGAACAATAAGTGATAGACACTGTACTGCATGCCACAATGGCAAGATTTCATTCGGACCGATAGGCGAAGATGGAGAAAAAAATTGTGACAAATGCCATAATGCAGATACGAGCCCGAACACTGAAAAATTTTTTGAACTTCAAGGGAAATTGCCAAAAGCCAAGTTTGGAAATAAGATTGACTGGACAAAGGCCTTTAATGACGGACGGATAAAGCCAAAGAATAGTCTATTAGAAAACTTTAAGCCTAGCTCTCTGATTATCAAACGTACTCTTACGCTGAGGGCAGAGATGTCAGGAATCTCTTCTGCCGTTTACCCACACAAAACACATGAAGATTGGATGGACTGTTCAACTTGTCACCCTGATATTTTCAATATCAAAAAGAAAACAACGGAGAGTCTTTCCAAGGCGAGCATGTTAAAAGGCAAATCCTGTGGCGTCTGCCATCTCCGCATCGCCTTCCCGTTGAATGATTGTAAACGATGCCACCCAAAAATGAGGATGTAAAAACAAACTTAAAATATATTTTAGGCATAAAAGTTGCATAGTTTAGCATATAAATGATTAATCGGTTGTATATAAAATGCAAACAAAGCGCTGCAGGGATATCCCTATTCAGCAAGGCAAAAGCAAACCGAAACATGCAAAGAACACTCTGGCTTTTGTCAGTAACTATCGCGGTTTTAATCGCGTCATCCGTTGCCTTTGCTCAGACAAAGGGCATGATGAAGAAAAGATCTTTGCCGCAAGATTACGGCAATATTGTAATTAACAGCCTCTCGGAGAAAAACGGTATGGCGCCTGTTGTCTTCAAACACTGGCTTCACAGGACAAGATATACATGCAGGGTATGCCATGTGGATTTTGGATTCGCAATGATAGCTGGCAAAACAGCAATGAAGGAAGCTGGCAACGAGGGTCATTACTGTAGCTCATGCCACAACGGCAAAGAGGCATTTGCCCCTGTGGCAAAAAACCCTTCAGGAGAAGATACGGTAAACTGTGACAGGTGTCACTCTTATGGTAAGTATGTCAAGTTTGAGTTTGACTTTTATAAATTTACAGCAAAGTTTCCAAGAGAAAGCTTTGGAGACGGAATTAATTGGGAAAAGGCAGAAAATGAAGGGATAATAAAACTTCAGGATGAGGTCCCAGCTTCAACAACTAAGAAAGAGCCTCTGGAGGGCCCAGCTGATTTCACTGCTGGGTCTGACGCCTTGGGGCTCCCTGCCAGTGTTTTTTCTCATAAAAAGCATATTGTAGGGATAAGCTGCGAGCTATGCCACAATGATATATTTGACTATGAAAAAGGAATCACAAAATATTCAATGGATGATATATTTGATGGGAAATATTGCGGGCGATGTCATGGAAAGGTTGCTTTTTCAAATGATGATTGCCTGCGTTGCCATAGGATTTCGGCGCAGGCTGTAAAATAACTTGATGCGTAATTTCATATGACGTATCCAGTAATTTATTTAGGGGAGACATGAAAAAGACAATCTGGCTTTTGTCAGTAACTATCGTGGTTTTAATTGCATTATCCATCGCCTTTGCTCAGGCAAAAGGCGTGAAAAGGAAAAGAGTTTCAGCGCAAGATTACGGCAATGTTGTAATAAATAATTTTTCAGAGAAAAACAACGTTGCGCCTGTTGTCTTCAAACACTGGCTTCACAGGACAAAATACACATGCAGGGTCTGCCATGTGGATATAGGCTTCAGCATGAAAGCCGCTGAAACTGGGGTGCGATGTGACGATATCAAAAAAGGTTTCTACTGCGGCTCGTGCCATCATGAGGATAAGGATTCCTTTCCGCCTCTTGAAAAAAAGGGTTTCAGCGGAGAGATAAAAAACTGTGACAGGTGTCATTCTTATGGTAAAAATGTCAAGTTTGAGAACGAATTTAATAAAATTACAGCAAAGTTTCCAAGGGAACGCTTTGGTAATGGGATTGATTGGGAAAAGGCAGAAAATGAAGGGATAATAAAACTTAAGAATGAAATCCAAGGGATAACGATTAAGAGAAAGCCTTTGGAAAACCAGAAGGACTTCGGTATTGAGTCTAAAATTACAGGTATTCCTGCCATCATCTATTCTCATAAAAAACACACTGTATGGAACGGCTGTGAGGTGTGTCACCCTGATATATTTAGCGCTAAGAAAGGAAAAACACAGTATTCAATGGAGGATATATTTGATGGAAAATTCTGTGGGCAATGTCATGGAATTGTTGCATTCCCCAATGACGATTGTCAGCGATGTCATACAGAACAGGTATGAACGAGAAAGTACGCGGTATTAGTATTATATTGCGTGTGCAATTACGATTGAATAATAAAAATAGTTATGCTAAGATTGGATAACAAAATGAAAAAAATTTATATCTGTTTGTTTTGTTTTTGCATCTTCTTATCTATTCTGTATGGATTATCATTTTCTCAGGGTGGTCTTCAGCTTCCTGTTTTGAGTTCTCCTGAAGAATACGGTGATATCTTTATAGACAGGGTTTCGACAAAAAATAAGGTTACCCCTGTAGTTTTTTCCCACTGGATTCACAGGGTCAAATACACGTGCAGGGTCTGTCACGACGAGCTTGAGATTGCCATGAAGTCTTCAGAGACAGAGATATTGTGCGGAAAAGGGGAGGCAAAAGGGGAAAGGCACTGTGTCAAATGCCATAATGGCAAAGAATCATTTGCGTTTGCGCCAAAAGATGCAGAAGGAGAAAATTGCAAACGGTGTCATAATGCAGATTCAAGCCCTAACAGGCAAAAGTTTTTTGAACTTCAAGGGAAACTGCCCCGCAGTAAGTTTGGGAATGAGATAGATTGGGGAAAGGCCCTGAACGATGGTTTAATAAAGCCTAAGGACAGTCTTTCTGATAAAACCCGAACTATCGTTCATGATAAAATCCTTACACTGAAGGCTGAGATGTCTGGGATCTCCCCTGCTGTCTTTCCGCACAAGACGCATGAGCAATGGTTAGACTGCGCCAATTGCCATCCTGAAATATTCAATATAAAAAAGAAGACAACCAAAAACTTAAAAATGGCGAACATGCTTAAGGGTGAGGCCTGTGCTATTTGCCACCTCAGGGTTGCCTTTCCTCTGAATGATTGCAAGCGCTGCCACCCGAAGATGAGGGGGTAGGCCTTATTCCCTTAATTCTGACTCGCCAAAAGGGAACTCCATAAGAAATACCTCTGCTTTGCATGTATTCTCAGTTGTTACTGTCCACATAACAATCCCTACACTCGGGTCCTCAATGTTATTGAATTTAATCAGGTTACCTGGTTTTAAAGGGTAAGCTGTCAGGAGCCTTAAACCTTTATCGCTGGTGGCAACCACATTGCCTTTCTGTTCCGGCTCGGCAAGGCATTCTCTACATTCAGCTATATTGCCTACAACAGTAAAATCAGCAGGTTCTGATGACATCTGCCTCTTGTGCTGTCTCCTATCAGCGCTCTCCTTTCTCATGCCAATATCCCCTTTGATATAAATTTAACTGAGCCTTTTGCAAAAGTACAGATTTGTCATGCTGAGCCTGTCGAACGGGTAACATAAGTGCTTGATTTTCCATCATTCTTCGACAAGCTCAGAATGACAGAAGGGCTTTTTCCCAGACTTTTGCAAGAGCCTCAACTATTAAAACAAAAATATACACTATTTGTTAATGCAAACTTTGTGCCAAAACAGGCATTTTTTTATAATATTGTTCATTCAAAAATATTTTTATGGCAACCATAACAGAATGTCTTTCCCTTTGCGCGCCTGAGAAAATATCCCCTGTTGCCATCTGCATCCTTATAACCGCTGTGATATGTGTGGCAGGTAATGCATGTCACCCTTCCTTTTGCGTCAACAGGCATATCAGGGGGAACCGGCGCTAAAGGGATCACATTCAAAGGATGAGGAAACCCTTTGGCGCTGCCGTGATAAAGGTTATGGCATCTTATGCATGCCTCTCCGCTTTCTTCATTGAACGTTATGGCGCTGCCTTCAAAAGGCAGCCTGAAATGACATTCGAGGCATCCTGTCTTGTCTGCTTCATCGTGAACAGCATGAGCAGTATCAAAGGAAACGACGGCTAAAAAAAAAATCAAAAAGGCTGTTTTTCTCATCAATATATCACCTCTGAAACTTCTCCAATGTCTCTTCCACTGCCCTGACCTGCTCCTTTAATGCCTCTAACCTCTCCTTATTTTTATCGCCTGAGAGGTCTTTCAGTTCTCTGGCGTATTCACTCAACTGCTGCGCATTGCCTTTTATCTCTGTGAAGCGCTGATGAAGGCCTAAAATCATTCCATTCAGTTCGTCTGCAACATCCTTAAACTCATCACCTCTCCTTAATGCTATCTTAAGGCTAAGGTCGCCGCTTCTTATCTTCTGGAGGTTTGCCCTTATGGCATACAGGGGTCGGGCAATCTTATGGAAAATGCCTCTTACCGTAATCATAACCATTATCACAACAACGGCAATGGCAAAGAGGTTTGAATAAAACGCCTCTTTTAAGAGAAGTTCTCCTGCGCCTGACGCTGGAATCCTCATCGAGAAAAGTACAGAGTCAATTTTCCTGTATGCAAGGTAATTGAATAATAATATTGACAGGATGCTCGCTATTGAAGACAACACAAGAAATTTCAGTATGAACCTCGCCTGAAAGTTCTTCTTTACGAAGTATTTTTTTCTTCTGTACGTTCTCATCAGCTACCTCTTATCTATCATATGGCATGCAAGGCAAAGCCTGCTCTGCTCGTCGCTCATGACGAGTTTGCCCTTGAGAGAGGAATATGGATCATGGCATGAGCCACAGCCTATTTTCCCATTGAAAAATCTTATCCGTCTGTCAACCATCCCCATGGGCTTGAGGTCGGTCTTGCGTCCCCTCGTAACCCTCGCTGACTCGTAGTCAATGCCGATGGGATGACTTCCCATGTCATGCTGTATGAAATCTTTCCCGTGCGTCCATGTGCCGGCCTTTATGGTTGCTGATTGTGAAAAAGAGCCGTCATGGCATGAGATGCAGTTCTTTGATGTGGAATCTATCTCCTGAGACGGAGATGTTACTATGTATTTCGACCTGAAATGCGCCTCTCCGAGCGTGCCTTTGTGCCCTTTCATCATCCCCTTATGGCAGACATCACAGAATTTCCGGCCTGTCTCATAGCGTCTCAGATAGCGGGATGGCGCCCCGTATGGAGTGAGATATGGGGAGTGTATGTCATGACAGGTACTGCAGGTGACATGCCCATAGTTCGAAAGCGGCATATCCGCCGGTATCCTGACGTTTTGCGGACTGACATCTACTGGATGCATATACCCCTCCTCAAATACATCCTCATGGCATTCCCTGCACGATAATGATACCGGAGCAGCCATCTGTCCCTTCACAACCCTGCCCTGCAGATCCATCGCATGGCAGGAAGGACATTTGGACTGCGGGAATTTATGAGGTTCTTTTTCCATGCTGTAAACCGCTGCAAGCGCTATGCCTGAAAGCAGCAATATGGCAAGAGGAACTGATTTTCGCCTCATAATTTAATGCTGTATAATATTTTCTGAATCTCATCTGCCTTCTCTGAAACATTTTTTAACGTATTCTGCGCATTGGCCTGAGAAGAGGCATGCGCTGCGGAAACAGCGTCTCTCATCTCTCTTGTCTTTGCCTCAAGGCGCCCTAAAATCTCTTTATACCTTGCTGTTATGCCATTGAGATCATCTGCCATCGGATGAACTGCATCGTGGCGCCTTAAGCGCACAGCGCCGGAGAGGTCTCCTGACGCAATCTTCCTTGCAAAGATTCCAAATTTGTAAAGGGGGCCTGCAACCCTGTGGGAGTACAAAAGCGATATGATTATGATCCCGGCTATCTGGACAAGCGCTGTCGTCAGATATATAATGGCTGATTTATAAAGGAGTTCTTCTCTCAGTCTTGCAATTGCGTTATAGCTTTCGGCGTACGATGAGCCGATTTCCTTCTGTAGAAAAGCATAGAGGAAAAATGCCGTTAGGACTGCGCCAAAAATAATTATCACTATACATTTGAAAGCAAGCCTGTATGAATAAGCCGTTGTAACAGCATCAAACATTTCTGCCTGTTTGTTCATGCGCTCCGGTTCTATATAAATCTTACCCCTGCTCTATATGCATCGCCTGCATTCAGAGTCCACATAACGACCCCTAATTTGTTAGGATTGCTCTTGCTGAACTTAACAAGATTTCCAATCTGCAGCGGAGTGTCTGTCGTAAGCCCTATCCCTGTCTTGCTGATATCAACCATAGAGCCTGTTATCTTTGGTCCGTCAAGAAACTCCTTATGCCCAACAACCACGCCTAAGATCGAAAACTCAACATGCTCTTTTAAAGGATCTCTTTTCTGCGTCCTCTTGTCATCACTTGTATTCTTCATTACCTCCCTCCTACTAAGAATTTGTGTTATAAGATTTATATAAACGGGTTTTACCCGTTAAAGTTGGACAGGCAGGAGAACTCCATTTCACCTGGGTCATGGAACCCTTAAAGGAGTCTGTTCCCTGCCTCCCAAAGCCATAATA
>JACQXE010000077.1 GCA_016208915.1 Nitrospirota bacterium
TGGAATATGGGTTGCCTAAAAATAAGCGATTATAGGCTATTTGGAAAAGCTGATTTTATTAAAAGCGTGTCATCAAAACCTAAAATGAGAGGTAATCAGGTAAAATACAAAAAGCGGACATTTCTAAATTGGCGGAACAAATAAAGGAAAAAATATTGACAAGACTCTTCTCTTGTGATATGTTCAATATATGAACGTTCATAAATTGAACGAGAAAATACCGGAAACTCAGGACACATACAAGTCCCTTCTGCTTCTCGATGAGATTTCGAAGGGCGAGCCGCTTTCTCAGAGGGATTTAAGCAGTAGACTCAATATAGCCCTCGGTCTTGTCAATTCCTACATTAAGAACCTTGTCTCAAAAGGCTACGTGACGGTTAAGGCTATTCCCGCCAAGCGATTTGCCTATTA
This sequence comes from Nitrospirota bacterium, assembly GCA_016208915.1. Classification (GTDB taxonomy): domain Bacteria; phylum Nitrospirota; class Thermodesulfovibrionia; order Thermodesulfovibrionales; family UBA1546; genus JACQXE01. Next base: position 412 of record JACQXE010000077.1, read on the forward strand.
TCTCACACCAAAGGGTTTTGCGGAAAAAACAAGGTTAACCTACCATCATCTCCAGAACTTTACAGCCCTTTACAGAGAGGCAAGAAAGGATTTTGGAGAACTTTTCAGCGAGCTGTATAAAAATGGGGTGAGAAGCGTGGTGTTTGCAGGCGTTGATGAGTCTGCTGAGATAGCATATCTTTCCCTGCAGGAGTTTGATATAAAATTTTTAGGCATTGTGGACAATGAACCAACAGGCAAGGCTTTCTTTAAATATGAGATAATGTCTTTTGAGAGAATAAAGGGGATAAATGCTGATTTTGTAATCATAAGCTCGTTTTTAAAGAAGGATGAAATTTATAAAAGACTTATAGAAGAGGGTATCACATCTCAGAAGATTAAGAGTATATTCCCTGTATCAAACAGATTAGTGAAGGGGAAAAGATGATTCAATGGTATGCAATATACACAAAGCCGAAGAGCGAGGGCCTTGTAGCTGATTCTCTCAGCAGGGCAGGGATTGAGGTATTTAATCCTCATCTGAAACAGAGACGATACCTGCAAGGTCATTACAGGGATATAATCAGGCCTCTCTTTCCTTCTTATATATTTGCCAGGTTTGAGCACATAAACACATCATGGATGATTCGATATACGCGCGGCGTTAAAAAGATAGTGGGCGGAGATTCACCGTGGCCTGTTTCAGATGATATTATTGATTTAATCAAATCTAATGAAAAAGACGGTGTTGTTACACTGAGGTCTCCGAAGCTGATATGCGGTGATAAGGTTGTGATAAAAGACGGCCCCTTGCAGGGTCTCATCGGAATATTCGAAAGAGAAACCAAAGGCGATGAGAGAGTGGTTCTGCTGTTGAATGCGGTTGAGTATCAGGCAAGGGTTATTGTGTATAATTCATCTTTGGCAAAGGCCTCATAACTGAGGTTTGGCGCCTCAGCCGAAATATTTCCGGCAGGGGCTTTTTAAATATATGGGAATGATATCAGACATTCCAAAATTAAGGTGGCTAATAAGCCGGATGGCGGTAGCCTGTCTTAAAATTGTTGTAAGGAGGGAGCATAAATATGCTTAAAATTGCTGTAATAGGAGCTGGCTATTGGGGTAAGAATATTGTAAGAAATTTTTACGAGCTTGGTGTGTTGCATACTGTCTGTGACAGCAAGACTGAGCTTCTGGATGTTATCAGGAAAAACTATACGAATATAGAGATTACTTCTTCTTTTGAAGCCCTTTTTAAAAATCCTGAGATAAGGGCAATAGCTATTGCAACGCCTGCTGTTTCTCATTACAACATTGCTAAAGAGGCCCTTAAGGCTGGCAAGGATGTTTTTGTGGAAAAACCATTATCCCTTACTGTTAAAGAGGGCGAGGAGCTTGTATATCTTGCAAAACAAAAAAACAGGATATTGATGGTAGGACATCTGCTCCACTACCATCAGGCAATTAAGAAACTCAAGGAACTTATATCAACAGGAGAGCTCGGCAAGGTTCAGTATATCTATTCTAATCGGCTCAATATTGGCAAATTAAGAACAGAGGAGAATATTTTATGGAGTTTTGCGCCTCATGATATATCTGTTATCCTAATGCTTCTTGAGGAAGAGCCTGTAAGTGTAGCAGCATTTGGAGGGGACTATCTTAACAAAGGCATTTATGACACTACAATGACTACGCTTGAGTTCAGAAATGGCGTAAAAGGCCATATTTTTGTCAGCTGGCTTCATCCATTTAAGGAACAAAAATTAGTTGTTGTGGGTTCAAAGGCAATGGCTGTTTTTGACGACGTAAGTAAAGAGAAGTTATTTCTTTATCCTCATAAAATAGAATGGAAAGAGGGCAAAATACCCGTTGCCAAAAAAGCCGATTACCAAATTATAAATATAGGGAGCGGAGAACCTTTAAAGGAGGAGTTAAGTCATTTCATTGAATGCGTTATGGATAGGAAAAGACCAAGGACTGATGGCGCAGAGGGACTAAGGGTATTAAAGATACTTGAAGCTGCTGAGAAAGGGCTTCTAAAAAGTAAACATGATAACGGGAAAAAAAGCAGCCCTGAATATTCTGTCCATGAAAGCGCCTATGTAGATAAGGATGTTGAAATAGGGGAAGGAACAAGCATCTGGCATTTCAGCCATGTATTGAAAGGCTCAACGATTGGCAAGAACTGCAAAATAGGCCAGAATGTAGTCATAGGACCGAATGCGGTTATAGGGAAGAACGTTAAAATTCAGAATAATATATCGGTGTATGAAGGCGTTACTCTCGAAGACAATGTCTTCTGCGGCCCTTCAATGGTTTTTACAAATGTTTTCAATCCGAGGAGCGAGATACCGAGGATGAAGGAACTGAAAGAGACACTTGTGAAACAGGGAGCAACAATCGGAGCAAATGCAACTATTGTTTGCGGTAATACCATAGGCAGATATGCATTTATCGGTGCTGGAGCTGTTGTTACAAAAGATGTTCCGGATTACGGTCTTGTGATGGGAAATCCCGCAAAGCTGAGCGGATGGATTTGCAGATGCGGCGTAAAACTAAAATCAGCAGGCAAGAAAAACAAGATTGGTTGCGAAACCTGCGGAAACACCTATAGATTAAATAGAGGAAAACTTGAGGTTGTCGAGGAGGGACAATGAAACAGATACCAATGCTCGATCTTAGGGCCGAATACGAATATATGAGGGATGATATTGATGCGGCAATAACTAAATGTCTTGAACATCAGAAGTGGATACTTGGTCCTGAAGTGAAAGAACTTGAGGAGAAGATAGCCGGGTATCTTGGGGTAAAACATTGTATCTGTATCTCATCAGGAACCGATGCGCTTGTGCTTTCCCTGAGGGCGCTGGCAATTAAGACAAAAGGTCAGGAATATTTTGATAAGACTGATGAGATAATAACAACCCCTTTTACTTTCACAGCAACAGGCGATGCTATTTTGAGGTCAGGCGCAACGCCGGTGTTCGTTGATATAGATCCCGCAACTTATAATATAGACCCGATTAAGATCAAAAAGTATTTAACTCAGAACTCGAAACTCGAAACTCCGGACTCTAAAGTCGTCGGAATCATTCCTGTCCATTTGTATGGGCAGTCCTGCCAGATGGATGAGCTTAAGGCCATTGCAAAAGAATACAATCTCTTTGTTGTTGAGGATGTTGCACAGGCATTTGGTGGAATTTGGAAAGGTAAAAAACTCGGCTCGATTGGCAATACAGGGGCCTTTAGTTTTTTTCCCTCAAAAAATCTCGGAGGTTTCGGAGACGGCGGCATGGTGTCCACAGATGACGACGAACTTGCCCCCCTTGTGAGGATGCTCCTGAAACATGGTGGAAAAGACAAATACAACGTTGATCATATCGGCTATAATGCCAGGCTTGACACCTTGCAGGCAGCGGTTCTCCTTGCAAAGTTTAAATATTTAGACGAGTTCAACGAGAAAAGGAGAAGGATAGCTGAGTTGTATAACCAAGGGTTGCATGGGATTAGCGACCTGATTTTACCATCCGAAGCTGAAAGCTTAAAGCTGAAAGCTCAAAGTTACCACGTCTATCACCAATATACTGTTCGCACAGAGAGACGAGATGAACTCCAGAATTATCTGAAAGAACAAGGAATATCCACGATGATTTACTATCCGTTCCCGCTTCACAAGATGAAGGTATTTGAAGGAAGAAGCAGGATTTCAGACAATCTTTCAAATGCAGAGAGTGCCTGTCAGGGAGTGCTGAGCCTTCCGATAGAGCCTCTGATGAATGAAAAAGATATAGTTCATATATGTGAAATCGTTAATAAATTTAAAATTTAAAACGTTATATATGCTTAATAATTACGAGATAACTATCAAAAAACAGAAAGGGCTGGCTTCTGTAGATTTTAGGGAACTCTGGAAGTTCAGGGAACTGTTATATACTCTTGCTTTCAGGGATATAAAAGTAAAATATAAGCAGACCGCGCTCGGAGCTTTATGGGCGATACTCCAGCCGTTTTTGACTATGATAGTATTTTCCGTGCTCTTTGGCACTCTCGCAAAAGTGCCATCTGATGGTATCCCTTACCCGATATTCGTCTACGCAGGGCTTCTGCCGTGGAATTATTTTTCTGCTGCGCTGAGCAGTTCGGGCAACAGCCTTGTAGCGAGTTCAAACCTTATCACAAAGGTATATTTCCCGAGGATAATCATACCCGCAAGCGCTTCCCTTTCCGGCCTTCTCGATTTCTTCATCGCCTTTATTATCCTAATAGGTATGATGTTCTTCTATCATTTTACTCCGAGCGCCTCAGGCGTTCTCATGATCCCGATATTGATATTTCTGACCTTTCTCATTGCTGTAGGCTGCGGTCTATGGCTTTCGGCGCTAAATGTGGAATACAGGGATTTTCAGTATGTAACGCCTTTTCTTGTACAGATATGGATGTTTGTTACACCTGTGATTTATCCGATTACTTTATTTCCTGAAAAGTATCGCTGGTTCCTGTCTTTGAATCCGATGGCAGGGATCATAGAGGCTTTTCGTTCTGCAACCTTGGGGCATCAGTCTGTTAATTGGAATTTGCTGCTTATTTCTGCTGGGATTGGGGTTTTAATCTTTGTCACAGGTCTGCTTTATTTCCGAAAAGTCGAGCGGTTATTTGCGGATGTGATTTAAAGACTGTATATCATATTTACATATTTTCAGAAAATAGGTATAATGAAAACAAAAGGAGGTCAGTGATGGCAACAGGAGTTGTTGGAGAACGCGGACAGATTACCATTCCTAAAGATATACGGAAACGTCTCGGCATTAAGCCGAAAACCTCGGTAGTCATGGAAGTTACGCCTGAGGGTTTGCTTATCCATCCAACTATAACTGTTAAGATTCGCAGTTTTTCCGCTGAGTTTATTGACGAAACAGCAGGCAAAGATATTATCCGTCCTGGTGAAAGGGAAAAAATACTGGGAAAATGGAGAAAGTGAAGGTCTTTCTCGACAGCAATGTGGTCTTTTCCATATGCTGGTCAGGGAAGGAAAAGTCACGCTCATATTTACTGTATGAGCTTCAAAAAATGGGCTTTTTCGATATTTTTATTTCTCGGCTTGTTCATGATGAGACAAAGTTTAACCTGGAGATCAAGAGGGTGGAAGCAATCCCGTTTTTTGAGGAACTCATTAGGCATTCAACCATAATTCCGGACATCGCTTCATCAGCCGGTGAAGATGAAGCTGCATTACTGCCTGATAACGACAGGATTATATTTTCCTCTGCTGTCTTCCATAGAATGGACTTTTTCCTGACAGGCAACAGAAGGGATTATAGCCGTCTTTATCATAAAAAAATATCTCGCACTATAGTGCTTACACCGGCCGATTTCCTTAATAAAAGGTATTTATGATAATTTTCCCTAATATCTGAGTCTTGGACGCCAAAAGACTACCCAAAAGATTTTAAGAGCGGCAGAAGAAAATCCGGCTATAACGAGGGAAGGTCTTGCGAGGCTTTTAGGCATTAGTCCTGAAGGAGTAAAATATCATCTTGATAATCTTAAGAAAAAAGGGTTGATTAAAAGAGTCGGAGGAAGAAAAGAGGGGATGTGGATTGTCAAAAAAAATGGAGATCACAAAACATAACATGACTCTGGTACGGGCATGAGTAATCCCATTATCGAAGTTACAAATCTGTCAAAGCAATATTGCATCGGCGCAAGAGCGCCGTACAAGACTTTACGTGAGACCCTGATGAACGCGGCAAAGACAAAAGTAAAATCTTTTAATAGCCTCTGGTTTCCGGTATAATTAAAACGTGAAAAAGTTTATAGTCATGGAGAATTAGTGCCGAGAATCTCGATTTTTATAGGAATCGTCATTTATAGGAATCGTCATTTATATGTATTATGATGATCATAATCCGCCGCATTTCCACGCATTATATGAAGGTGTTGAGGCTGTATTCGATATGGAAGGTAATTTATTAAGAGGCGATATGATCCCGAGAGCACAAAAACTTATTAAAGAATGGAGTCGTATTCATAATAGTGAATTAATTGATAACTGGCATAGGGCACAGGAAGATAAACCGCTTAACTGGATAGAGCCTTTAAGGTAGGAGGTGTTTTATGAATAAAATAATTCATGTCATTGAGGCAGAGTATCTGGAGAATTATATAATTAAAGTCTGGTTTGATGACGGAAGTGTAAAAATAGTAGATTTGGAACCTTATGCCAAAAGGGGCGGGATTTTCAGCAGACTCGCTGATAAAGAGTTTTTCAAAAAATATTTTATAGACCTGAATACATTATGCTGGCCTAACGGTGCAGATATCGCTCCTGAGCGATTATATGAAATTGGCAAAGTTACAGATAACCCCCAACATTTTGTGCCTGTAAACAGATAGAATCAGTCATATTCTCTTGAAGTTATAAAACCTGAAACAAACATGTTTTCTATTATCGAAATTACAAATCTGTCAAAGCAATACCGCATCGGCACAAGAGCGCCGTACAAGACTTTGCGTGAGACGCTGATGAATGCGATTGCCTTACCTGCGAGAATGTTCAGACGGAATAGTTCGGAAGAAAACAATACTATTTGGGCATTAAAGGATGTTTCTTTTGACGTGAAAGAGGGCGAGGTCGTAGGGATCATCGGCAGAAACGGCGCAGGAAAGTCCACGCTTCTTAAAATACTTTCGAGAGTGACAGAGCCTACCGAAGGAGAGATAAAATTGCGCGGGAGGGTAGCGAGTCTGCTTGAAGTCGGGACAGGTTTTCATCCTGAATTGACAGGAAGGGAAAATATATATTTGAACGGCGCGATATTTGGAATGAGCAAGGCGAAGATAAACAGGAAGTTTGATGAGATAGTGGCGTTTGCAGAAATAAGGAGAGCAGGAGAAATTAAATGCTATAATAAAATCAATAACCAAGGAGGTGTTAGATGCCTAAAATAGTAACAGAGGTTCCAGAAAAAATCTATAGAAATATCAATGAAGATGTGAAGTGTGGTATCTTTGCTGACACATCATCGGCGGTTATTTCTGCACTTAAAAAAGCTTATGCCCAAAAAAGCAGGACATATCTCAGGTGGTTGATGAAAAAAGAAGGCTTAACAGAAGCTGAGATGCTCAAGGAACTTGAGAAGCTTCGCTGATGAGATTCAAGGTTTTTCTCGATACCAATATCCTTTTATCCGGAATCTTCTTTGACGGCAATGAAGCAAAGATCCTGGATTTGGTAGAGATCGAGTTTGTAACAAGCGAGGATGTAGTTGAAGAGTTGCGGAAAGTGGTGAAGAAGAAACTTAAATATCTCAAAGAGAGAACCTTTGAGATAGCCCTATCCGAGACAGAGCGTGCACTCAGCGATATAACGGTTATTTCACGGTCAAAATATAATCACAAGATTAAGGAAGCCGAAAGCTTGATAACACACAAGAAAGATGTTTCTATCCTTGCCGCTGTGCTTTATTTAAAGCCTGATTATTTTTTAACAGGCGATGCTCATTTCTTTACTGACAAAATTAAAAATATTGTAAATGTTTTTGCCGCCAAGGATTTTCTTGTAAAAATTAAATGATAAATCTATTTAAAGATATTTAAAATTTTGCAAGAGCTAACAGCAGAAACTCAAGGTTTGAAAAATGGGATAGTTGAAGAATTAATTATAATATCTAAACAGCTACAGTCTCTCATAAAGCACCTAAAATCTAAGACTTTGCACTTAACACCTAAAACCTAAAACTAAATTATGTCCATCATCTCTGTCTCAAACTTAAGCAAACAATACCGCATCGGCGCAAGAGCGCCGTACAAGACTTTGCGTGAGACGCTGATGAATGCGATTGCCTTACCTGCGAGAATGTTCAGACGGAATAGTTCGGAAGAAAACAATACTATTTGGGCATTAAAGAATGTTTCTTTTGACGTGAAAGAGGGCGAGGTCGTAGGGGTTCGGAGAAAGCCGACTTGATGAGAGTGCTGAGCCTGCCGATCGAGCCTCTTTTTGAAGAAGAACAGTCAGAATACGTCATTGAAATAATCAGAAAAATTTTTTGAGCAATTTTAAGATAGCAGAGATCATCACAAATGTTGAAATAACTGACTCAATTAGTGAAAGATGCAAAAGTAATGTCCCATTTTTGTCATTCCGGCTTGCCCGGAATCTTTCTTCAGAAGGACTCCCGTGATCCCCGACAAGCGAGGACAGGCTCTGCGGGAGTGACAGATTAAGGAAAAGGTTACATAGGTCATTAGTTACACATGACCCAATTAGTCATAATTTAGTCAGTTAAATAACCGTATTTATTAAAATGTACTTTATGCGTCTGAAAGGGTCGAAAGTGTTTTTCATGGATGAGATGGAGTCAATTGATATAAACAAATACAAAGATTTCAGACAATCTTTCAAATACAGAGGGCGCCTGTCAGAGAGTGCTGAGCCTGCCGATCGAACCTCTGCAGAGCAGAGAAAGATGCCGAGCATATAATAAAAAGTATGAAGGAATATTTTGTTTAAGGCTGGCGTGGAAAAAATAAAATAACATCAGGACAGATATATGACCTGTCTTGAGCGGGGAGAGAATCACTTATGTTAAACGGGAAATCAATACTTGTCACAGGCGGAACAGGTTCCTTTGGGAAAGCATTTGTAAAAACAGTTTTAATGAAATATCCAGAGGTCGAACGGCTGGTGGTTTACTCGCGTGATGAACTCAAACAGTTTGAAATGTCTCAGGAGTTCTCTGAAACTAAATATCCTCAGATCAGATATTTCATAGGCGATGTTCGTGACCGGGATCGCCTGTTCCGCGCCCTTGAAGAGATTGATATCGTCGTCCATGCAGCAGCGCTGAAACAGGTACCCGCATGTGAATACAATCCTTTTGAGGCAGTAAAGACAAATATTCTCGGAGCTCAGAATGTGATCGAGACAGCTATCGCCTGCAATATTAAGAAGGTCGTTGCTCTCAGCACAGACAAGGCTGCAGCACCTGTGAACCTGTATGGAGCGACGAAGCTATGCTCTGACAAACTCTTTATCGCTGCGAATAACTTCAGAGGCAAGCGGGATCTCAAGTTCTCGGTTGTCCGTTATGGAAATGTCATGGGAAGCAGGGGGAGCGTTATTCCCTATTTCCTTAAGAAGAAACAGGAAGGTATTATACCGATTACGGATGAGCGTATGACCCGTTTTAATATAACCATTGAAGACGGAGTCAATCTCGTCATCTTTGCCCTTCAGAACATGTGGGGCGGTGAGTTGTTCGTGCCGAAGATCCCCAGTTACAGGATAACCGATGTTGCTGAAGCTATTGCTCCTTTGTGCCGGACAGAGATTGTGGGCATCCGGCCTGGAGAAAAGCTCCATGAGGAGATGATTACGGAAATGGACGCACTGAATACCATAGAGTTCGAAAAGTATTTTACAATCCTGCCCACAATGAGAGATTGGTTATGGGGACCTAAAGAGTTCATGCGGGTATTCAACGGTACGCCCTGTTCTTTCGGGTTTAAATACAGCAGCAATGCAAACAGTGAGTGGCTTACGGTTGAACAGATCAGGGAACTGATAAAGCTCCATGTTGACCCATCTTTTTCTGTTTGATAGGTGATCTTTTGAAAAAACCATACATTCCATACGGCCGTCAGTCAATATCCGAAGCGGATATCAATGCAGTAGTTGAGGTGCTCAGATCTGACTGGCTTACCCAAGGACCTGCAATAGAGCGCTTTGAGCAGGCAGTGAGTAGGTATTGCGGGGTGAAGTATGCTGTAGCAGTATCAAGCGGTACTGCTGCTCTTCATATCGCCTGTATGGTAGCAGGTCTTTCTCAGGATGACGTACTCCTAACATCTCCCAATACCTTTGTAGCCTCTGCAAACTGTGCTTTCTATTGCGGTGCAAGACCCGACTTTGTGGACATCGACCCTGTTTATTACAACATAGATGCAGATAAGCTGGCTGTTAAATTGTCGGCAATGGCCGAGCAGGGCAGATTGCCCAAAATTGTTCTCCCAGTTCACTTTGCCGGGCAGTCGTGCCAGATGGAAAAAATACATGCCTTAAGTAGGGAATATAATTTTACGGTCATTGAAGACGCATGTCATGCACTCGGAGCGACCTATAAGGGTTTCAGAGTGGGTTCCTGCAGATTTTCCGATATGACGGTCTTCAGCTTTCATCCGGTAAAGATCATCACGACCGGTGAAGGCGGTATTATTTTGACAAACAATGAAGAATACTATGAACGGCTACTCCGTCTGAGAACACATGGTATTACGCGTGATGAAAGATTCATGGAAGGGACTTCTGAAGGCCCGTGGTATTACCAGCAGACCGAACTCGGGTTCAACTACAGGATGACTGACCTGCAGGCTGCATTAGGGTTAAGCCAGCTCGATCAGATGGACGCCTTTATAACAAGACGCCGTCAGTTGGCCAAACAGTATAATGAGGCATTACAGAACCTGCCGTTGATATTACCGCAGGAGCATTCTGATGCGAAGTCAGCCTTTCATCTCTATGTTATCCGTCTTAAGAGTGATAAGGTAAAGAAGACAAGGGCAGAGGGTTTCCGTATGTTGAAGGAAAAGGGCATTGGTGTAAATGTGCACTATATACCTGTTCATACACAGCCATATTACAGGAAACTAGGATTTTCACAGGGAGATTTTAAAGAGGCGGAAAGATACTATTCTGAGGCGCTTACCCTGCCTTTGTATCCGGCTATGACAGATGAAAACCAGGATTATGTTGTATCTTCATTGCGTGAGGTTCTGAAGTGAAGCTCGGCTTGGGCACTGTGCAGTTCGGGATGGATTACGGAATTTCCAATATACATGGCAGGACATCCGTTGAGGAGGCACGGGAGATTTTGCACTTTGCAGATGAGCATGGGATTGAGCTGTTCGATACTGCATACTCATACGGCGATAGTGAAACTGTGCTTGGTAATGTCCTTCCTGAGGGGCATTCCTTCCGGATAGTGACAAAAACCCCTGTCTTCAAAAAGGATACTATCTTAAAAAGTGACCGCTCTGTTTTGATGGACGCGTTCAACCTTTCTCTTGAGCGGCTGAGGCAGGACAATGTTTATGGCCTGCTGATTCATCATGCCGACGATCTGATAACCAGAAGCGGAGAGATTCTTTTTTCAGCAATGGCAGAACTTAAAGAGAAGGGATTGGTTAGTAAGATAGGCGCTTCGGTTTATACTTCTGAACATCTCGATTTTATAACTGATAAGTTCGATATTGACATAATCCAGCTCCCGATCAATGTCTTGGACAGGCGACTGATTCAAGGCGGCCACCTGACATTTCTGAAAGAGAAGGGCGTTGAGATACATGCGCGCTCGGTTTTTCTACAAGGTCTCCTCTTGATGTCTCCTGACAGTCTACATCCATACTTTGATGCTATCAAACCGATGTTAAAACAGTATCATGCATTTTTACAAGATCAGGGTGTTTCTCCAATAGAGGGCGCTTTATGTTTCATAAGGAATACTGAGGAAATTGATTATGTCATTCTTGGCGTGGCCTCAGTTGGACAGTTGGAGTTAGACGTGAATGCATTTCGCCGTCACTTTGCTGATGAATTAATACAGGGTCTTGATTCATTTTCCCTTGATGATCCCCGATATCTGAATCCGGCATTATGGAGGCTCCAGTAACCATGAACATATCAAGAGACATTGCTTTTTGGAAACAGCCATGACCTTAGCAATACTTCAGGCACGCACTTCATCAACCCGCCTGCCGGAAAAGGTGCTGAAGCCTATTTTGGGAAGACCTATGCTTTCCTTAGAAATCGAAAGGATTTTAAAGAGCAGAAGAATAGATAAACTTATTGTAGCTACAAGTTCTGACTTGCCTGACGAAAGAATCGAAGGACTTTGCAACAGTATGGGTATCAACTGTTTCAGGGGAAGTCTTGACGACGTGCTTGACAGATTTTACAATGCTGCATTGCTTTATAAGCCCGATCATATAGTTAGAATAACCGGTGACTGTCCGTTGATCGATCCTTATATTATTGACACTGTCATAGAATTTTATATAAATGGTGGATTTGATTATGTGTCAAATGCTCTTCAACCGACATTTCCCGATGGTATGGATGTTGAAGTATTCGCGTTTACCGCGCTCGCCACAGCATGGAGAGAGGCTTCACTACCTTCGCACAGAGAGCATGTTACACCCTTTATTAACCAGCAATGCGATAGATTTAAAGTAGGCAATTTTGAAAATGCCGTAGACCTGTCATTCCTGAGATGGACTGTTGACGAACCCGAGGATTTTCAGCTCGTAACTCAGATTTTTGAGGCTTTGTACTCTAATGGTAAGATATTTACTATGAAAGATATTTTAGAGTATATTGAAAAACGGCCTGAATTGAAAACCATGAACGCCATGCATGTCCGCAACGAAGGATTTCAAAAGTCTCTGCGAGAAGACAGGATGTTTACGCAAGATACTAATAGGGGATAATCTAATGTCAGAACGATATCAGCACTCAGAGGAATTTCTTGAAAGAGCTTTAAAAATTATACCGCTCGGCACCCAGACCTTCAGCAAGAGTAAGACACAGTATCCCTTTGGTGTTTCCCCTTATTATTTAAGCAGGGGGTTTGGCAGCCATGTTTGGGATGTGGACGGGAACGAGTACGTAGATTTCATAAATGCCCTTGCCGCAGTTACTCTCGGATATAACGACCCAGAAGTTGATGGCGCTGTCAGAGAACAGCTTGAAGCAGGTGTAATTTTTTCGCTCCCCCATCCTGTTGAGATAGAGGTGGCTGAGAAAATTATTGAGATGGTACCCTGCGCCGAAATGGTACGGTTTGGGAAAAACGGTTCTGATGCGACTGCTGGAGCAATCAGAATTGCAAGGGCATATACAGGAAAGGATCACGTTGCTGTCTGCGGTTATCACGGATGGCAGGACTGGTATATAGGCTCTACTACCAAAAACAAAGGCGTGCCAAAAGCCACCCAAGAGCTTACTCACGTGTTCAACTATAATGACATTGAATCACTGCATTCAATTTTTAGAAAGTTGCCTGAGCAAATCGCTGCGGTTATTATGGAGCCCATGAATGTGGTTGAACCAACCCCCGGTTTTTTGGAAGAAGTTAAGAAAATTGCGCATAAGCACGGCGCGGTCTTCATATTTGACGAGACAGTTACCGGTTTTCGCTTTTCAGAGGGAGGAGCCCAGAAATATTTTCAGGTGATACCGGACATTGCTACATTCGGTAAAGGAGTGGCAAATGGTTATCCTTTATCTGTAGTGGCTGGAAAATTTGAAATTATGAGATATATGGAAGAGGTATTTTTTTCGTTTACCTTCGGTGGTGAAGCTCTTTCTCTTGCTGCTGCACGTGCAACTATGAAAAAGTTGCAGCGCAATCAAGTTGTGGAAATATTAAAAAAGCAGGGAGAAAAAATAATAAAAGGGTTGAAGGAATTAATTAATAAAAATGATATAGGGCATATAGTTTCAATTTCAGGACACCCTTCCTGGTCTTTTTTGTTATTTAAAGATGTTACTCCCTACAGTCAGTGGGAAATTAAGACTCTTTTTCTGCAGGAGATGTTTTCAAGAGGAATTCTTACCCTTGGAACTCATAATATGAGTTATGCACACAGCGACGAAGATATTTCATTTCTTTTGAGAGTTTATTCTGATGTTTTGCCTGTTCTAAAAGATGCGGTCAATAACCGTGTTATGGATAAATTATTACGCTGTAAACCCCTCGAACCTCTCTTTAAAATACGATGACAATGATTAAAGCGGAAAAACTAAAAATCGGATTTCGCGTTGATTCTTCTTATGAAATCGGGACTGGACATATAATGCGTTGTCTCAGCCTCGCAGAGGGGCTTCAAGAAAAAAACGCTGAGGTGATCTTTATTTCAAGAAAACTCTCCGGTAATATTATTGATGTCATAAAAAAACAAGGATATAAGGTTTTTACGCTGAAATATGATGCGGATATTTTAAAGCCGAACGCATTAAAATGCAGATATAAAGAATGGCTCGGCGTTCCTTATGAAAGAGATATTCAAGAAACTAAGGAGATACTTGTTAAAAGGCATTTATCTCTTGATTGGCTTGTTGTTGACCATTACGCCATCGACAAAAAATGGGAAGAGCAAATAAGACCTTTTACCAATAAGATCATGGTGATTGACGATCTTGCTGACAGGTCTCATGACTGCGATCTGCTTCTGAATCAGAATATTTTCCCGGACATGGAAGGAAGATATAAAAATTTGATACCTGTTTATAGCAAGAAACTTTTTGGTCCAAAGCATGCTCTTTTGCGCAGGGAGTTTGCAGAGGCGCGTAAACGACTGAAGGAACGCAACGGAATTGTTAAGCGCATTTTGATATTTTTTGGAGGCATAGATAAAACCAACGAGACTGAGAAGGCTCTAAAAGCATTGCGAATATTGAATGAACCATCAATTGAAATTGATGTTGTTGTAGGGAAAATGAACGAGCGTAAAGATACGATTAGGCGATACTGCGAATCAATGCCAAAAACAAGGTTTTATTGTCAAATTGACAATATGGCCGAGATGATGGCTTCTGCAGACATGGCAATATGCGCGGGGGGAATAGCAACATGGGAACGATGCTGTGTAGGTCTTCCTTCTCTGGTAGTTACAACTGCAGATAATCAGATCGAAGCCATACGCATACTCGATAAGCGGAGTATTCTCAGGTATCTCGGGGAAAATACTAAAGTCAGCGCTGACTATATCGCAGAAGATGTTAGGCTGCTTCTGAAGAGCCGTCAACTGCTAACGCAATACTCAAGGAACTCTCTGATGCTGGTCGACGGGCTCGGCGTTCGGAGGTGTGCAAGCGAAGTGGTCCTTTATGGTAGCATGGAAAAAAGAGAGTTGAAACTGGAGGTATCCTGATGAAAAAGCATTTTTCTGTTATCAAGGATCCTACGTATGGCTATTATCGAGTTGACCCTATACCGACTCAGGAAGAAATCGAAAGATATTATCTTGAAGAATTTTATTCATCAAAATATAAGCAGTTTAATGATTCCTCGTTAGAGGTTCAGCGTGAAGAAAAGGATTTTTTTGACAGCCGATGGGAGGCAATTTGTTGCATGGCAGAGCACCATTTCGGGAAACTGGATGGACTTTCGGTATTTGATATTGGATTTGGTTTTGGTCAGGCATTGATTTATTTTCGAAATAGGGGGATGACCGTTAGTGGCCTCGAACCAGCGCCTGAAGGAATTGAATATGCCAAAACGCAAGGACTTGAAGTATTTCAGACGGGGATCGAAGATTTTTCATGTGTTAAAGAAAGGCGCTTTGATATTGTAACGCTTCTCAACGTGCTTGAACATCTACCTGAACCAGCTAAAACAATTAATAAAATTCAAACACAACTTCTAAAACCAGGTGGACTTCTCGTAATAGACGTCCCGAATGAGTTTAATGATTTTCAGACTATAGCAAATGAGGAATACAATCTTAGTGATTGGTGGGTATGCCCTCCCATACATATCAACTACTTTTCTGCTACGAGTTTGAGCAACATGCTTCAAACATGTGGATTTCGTATCGTGCATAAAGAAGCCTCTTTTCCTATGGAAATTTTCTTGCTTATGGGAGATATTTATGTCGGCAACGGTGATATTGGAAATGCCTGTCATAACAAGCGTGTAATGTTTGAACATTTGATGAAAAAACACGGGAAATCAGATAAATTATCCCGCTTTTATCATGCGCTTGCAGAACTGGATTTGGGACGTCAGATAACTATATATGCAACTTATTAAATTTAAATACAGCTATTGAGGAATATTATGGAATTTTTACCTATGAGACGATTTCGAAATATGATAAATGGGAGGTTTCCTGCCTTCTCAGAGTTGAGGATTTTAAAGCCTGTACTAATGAGTATGGATCTTGAAATTGTGGAAGATCCTGAAAATATCAAATATCTTGATTCCCTTGTTAAACAGGGATTAGAGTTATTCCCGATACGGCGTGTTTTGCTCAACAATAGATTTGATGGGAGGTCTGACTTCCCGCTACGGGTTCTCTTCGAAATGACGAGCATGTGCAATGCCCGATGCCGTATGTGCCCCCAGATGGATTTAAAAAGGAAGGCGGTACATATGGAGAAGGAGAAATTCAAAGACATCATTGACGAACTCGAAGCATATGGGCTGAATGGGCTCTGGCTTTATCATTTTGGAGAATCCTTAGTACATCCTCACTTCAGAGAAATAATCGAATATGTGAATACAAAGAAAAACTTGGGCTATATATGGTTAAGCACTAATGGTATTCGTGCCGATGAACCAACGCTTGATTTTCTTCTTAAGTCAAGTCTGAGTTTTCTTAATTTTTCTCTGCAAAGCATCAGTGTGGAAAACTATAAAGTGATTGCACCAACATCCCCAGCAGAAACAATATTCTCTAATCTCAACTCTTTGATATCAAAGAAAAAATCCCGCCTGGGACAAAAACCCTATTTCCGTTTGCAGATAATAGAGCAAGAACACACTCTGGGAGAGATAGACACATACCTTAGCAAATACTACGATACATGTGATCTTATCAGCGTTAATATGCTTGAACATACTGATTTAGCTTTCAATAGGGACAGCAAAAAATTAAGAGATAGGGACGAACGCGCTCAGTGTTCCCGTTTGAGCCGATCGGACTGCTTTATCAATTCTGACGGTAGTGTTGCTATCTGCGATAATGCCTATAACAACCAGCTCGATGTCGGAAATGTATGGGACAATTCGGTATATGAGATTTGGAATGGTTCTGAACGTCGGAAAATACTTGAAATGAATAAGGGTGGGTCTCTTTGGCATGTCCCTGTATGCGCAGAATGCACGGATTATGACCTGTAAGATCATTCCTTTTAATGTAGAGCATATTCAACAGACCTTTCTTTGGGTTCAGGACCTTGAATTGAGAAGGCTTTTCCTCATGCGGGGAGAAGTGACATGGGAAGGACATCAGAACTATTTCAGAAAAGTGCTTTCAAATCCTTCTCAGAAGGTTTATGCAATTTTTGCTGATGGGCGTCATGTCGGAAATTGCGGTTTTAAGAATATGTCAACTTCTAAGGTTGAAGCTGAGATATGGATTTACATTGGCGAGCCTTTAGAACGGCGCCACGGTGTAGGCAGATTTGCGACCCAGTTGCTGATTAAAGAAGGATTCGAAACCCTTGGTTTGAAATCTCTTTATCTCCATGTAGCTGATTTCAATTCAGCCGCACGAAAGATGTATAAAAATCTGGGATTTATCGAAGTGCCTTTGTCAGGAGAAGCAAAGGACTGGCAGAATAGAGGATGCAGAATTATCCGGATGGAGTTAAAAAAGACCTGAAATGAATGTAGCGATGATGCAGCCGTCTTTTATGCCGTGGCAGGGGTTTTTCGAGTTGATTCTTAAATCAGACATCTTTATTTTTCTTGATGATTTTCAGTTTTCAGTTCAGAGTTATCATCAGAGGAACCGGCTTTTTATAGACAAAGGTAAAGTCGGTTGGTATACAATCCCTGTGCAAAAATCCATTTCTTTTAGAACCGCACTCAATAAAACAAAGATTAATGAATCAACCCCATGGCGGATGAAAATGTGGAAGCGAATTGAACACAATTATTCAAAGGCTGCTTATTACCGGACACTTGCTCAACAAATAAAAGAGTGGCTTTTTATTCCTGCTGAAACACTCGCAGGGCAAAATATTGCCTTTATTAAGCTTGTGTGCAATCTTCTTAACATTAATAGAGAAATGAGAGCAAGTTCGGATCTTCTCTCTAAAGAAAGAGGTTCCAAAAGAGTTCTTGAGCTGTTACGTTGGTGCAAAGCCGAAAAATACTATTGTGCAAATGGGTCATTTTCTTATATGAGAGAAGAAGGAATATTTCCAGTGGATGATATAGAAGTGCTTTTTCAGGATTTTAAGCCTGTTCCTTATTATCAAATAGGTTCGCCTAATGCATACATGCCTTTTTTGTCAATTATTGATGCTCTTATGAATATAGGCCCTGAAAGCACTTTAGAGTTTATTAAGGCTGGAACCCCCAAATGGCTTTTATGGGATGATATGATGAAAATCGCCGATTCGGATGGGCTTGCAGATAAAGAGGAACATTTTGGCAATTAAGTTATTAAACAAAATAATCGGAGAAGGACATCCTCCATTCATAGTTGCTGAAATGTCAGGTAACCACAATCAGTCACTTGACCGGGCGCTGGAGATTGTGGAGGCTGCTGCAAGGGCAGGTGTTGATGCTCTCAAGATCCAGACATATACTGCTGATACCATGACTTTGGATATTTCTGAGGGTGAATTTTTAGTCGGTGATCCTGACAGTTTATGGAAGGGCTCTTCTCTTTACGAACTTTATAAAAAGGCATATACGCCATGGGAATGGCATAAGACGATTTTTGAGCGGTGCAGGCAGTTGGGGATAATAGGTTTCAGCACACCTTTTGATGAAACTGCCGTAGATTTTCTGGAGTCTCTTGATGTCCCGTGTTATAAGATAGCTTCGCAGGAAAATACCGATATCCCGCTGATTCGAAAGGTTGCGTCAACAGGAAAACCGTTACTTATTTCTACAGGCATGGCTACATTGGCTGAACTTGAGGAAACTGTGAAGACTGCGAGTGAAGGTGGATGCAAAGATATAATACTTCTGAAGTGCACAAGCACCTATCCTGCATCGCCTGAAGATACAAACCTGCTTACTATTCCTGACATTAAAAAGATATTCAATACAGAGGTCGGGATATCAGACCATACCATGGGAATTGGAGTCAGCATAGCGTCCGTGGCCTTCGGAGCATCTGTTATTGAACGGCATTTTACCCTCCGGCGGGAAGATGGTGGAGTTGATTCGGCGTTCTCACTGGAGACTGCTGAGATGCGTACGCTTGTTGATGAGAGCAGAAAAGCATGGCAGGCACTCGGTACTATCAGTTATGGGCCTACAGAGCATGAAATACCATCACTGAAATATCGTCGTTCTCTTTATGTGGTTCAAAATATGAAGGAAGGGGAGGTCTTTACAAAGGACAATGTCAGGGCGATACGACCGGGACTAGGGTTGCCGCCTAAATATTACAGTCATATTTTAGGGAAAAGAGCGAGAAACACTATTAAGAAGGGTACTCCTCTCAGCTGGAACAAAGTGCTCATGGAGTAAAATTATCAGGATAATATATGAATATACTCATTATTAATGTTTCATTGCGTCCTAAGTCGGCGATTAAACTCTTTCCGGTTGGTTTGGGCTATATTGCTACGGCAATAAAAGGCGCAGGTTTTTCGTTTGATCTTATAGATATTGATGCATATAGGTATACGGAGGAACAAGTTGAAGCGTTTATCCGCAGAAAAAAATATGATGTTGTTTGCATGGGATGTATTGTCACTGGCTACAAGATTATAAAAGGTCTTGCTTCTCTTATCAGGGAAAACCATCCCCATACAAAGATAATTGTAGGTAATTCTGTTGCGACATCGATTGCCGAAACACTTCTGACCAAAACAAAAGTGGATATTGCCGTCCTAGGTGAAGGGGATATTACTGTAGTCGAATTGCTCATGGCGCTCGAATCCGGCAACCCGTTGGAAGACATTCCTGGCATTTCCTTTTTGAATGACGGACAGCTCATTTGTACACAGCCAAGGTCGGTTATCAAGAACATATCGAATATCCCTCTACTTGATTTCTCAATTTTCGACATTGAAGTCTATATTGAAAATTCCAAACATTCTGTCAGTGACCCTCTGCCGATGCCGAGAGAAGAAATAAGGGCACTGCCGGTAAATACTGCCAGAGGGTGCATTGCGAACTGCGGCTTCTGCTATCATAATTTCAGGGGAACACCCTACCGCTACAGGACCAGCGAGTCAATTGTCAGCGAAATAAAACATTCTATCGAGGCATACAATCTTAATTACATCCACTTTTGGGACGAATTGACTTTTTTTTTCAAAAAAGCAGGTGTCGGGATTTCTTGACGCGGTAATCAAGGCTGACCTCCACTTTTATTGGACAGCCACATGCAGAGGAAATCTTTTTCTGAACGACGAAAATGTAGAGATCATGAGACGTATGAAGGAAGCCGGATGCCTTGGCATGAACTATTCTCTGGAGTCGGCCGATACGGATATACTCAAGGCGATGAAGAAGAACGTATCAGTAGATCAATTTTCCAGACAGACCAAACTTTTTCATAAGGCAGGAATACCGGTCGGCACTAGCTTGGTTCTTGGATATCCTCAGGAGACGCCGGAATCGATAAGGAAAACGTTCGATTGTTGTATAAAAAACAGGATATATCCATCGGCAGGTTATCTTTTGCCTCAGCCTGGGTCTGATATGTACGACTACGCAAGGGAGCACGGATTCATCAGAGATGAAGAGGAATATCTGCTCAAGATGGGGGACCGGCAAGACCTTAGGCTCAATATGACATCTATGAATGACGAGGACTTTGAATTTCATGTCTGTGACGGACTGAAGCGGTGCAATGATGAATTGAAGATTGGACTGGATGAAGAGAACCTGATCAAGACTCAGTATTACAGGGCTGCAAAGAGGTAATTCTATTATAGAAGTTTCCGTTTAGCCGTTTTGATTTTTTCCGACAAAACCAATCTGCAAGTTTACTTGTATGAAAGCGCAAGACTCTTTAGATATAATCAATGAGATAGAAGCCAAATTGCCTGTTGACCAGTGGGTGATTGACGATATCCACATATGGCCTGTTGTAAGGATCCATATCTTTTCTCTACTCAGGGACTTGTCATTGCAGAGCACGGGGCAGAAGTCGGAAAGAAAAATTTCTATGCCAAAGTATCCGCGTCTTGCGTTTGGGTATATGAAAGGATTCCTGAGATATGCCAGGGCTTTTTTTGCCGATTTGCGACATAATGCCGTTCCATCGTCTGCAGACGTGATTTTTCTTGGCGACCAGGTTTCACGCATCCTGATCCATGGCAAATGGTATGACAAGCTGTGCGAGCCGATTATAGATTATTTAGAGAAAAGAAGGGGTATGCGATGTTTTCACATGGACCCGGGACATAAATACAGGATTCCGCGGCATAATAGATCAATGTTTATACAGGCTAATCTTGATAAAGAACTTATCAGGAGTGCGTTTATATATCGGGAGAACGAATTTGTTAAGGGATTAAGCCAAGAATACGGTATTGTTTTGGAAATGTTACGGTCGCGATGTAAAGATATTAATCCGCCTTCTCTTATCAGCATAAGTAAGAATGTGTCTTATATACGCTCTGCAGCAGAATTCTTCGGAAGAGTGCTGAGAAGAGTAAATCCTTCGCTCGCATTTCTTGTCGAATATTATGGCCAGACAGGCCTTGCCTTCAACCTTGCATGCAGGAGATATGGGATAAGGACAGTAGAAATACCGCATGGCAATCACGGGAATGTGCACGTTGCATATAGTCGCTGGAACAAACTTCCTGAAAGGGGTTATGAACTCTTGCCGTCAATCTTTTGGTGTTGGAGTGATGCTGAGGCTAACATGATTACAAAGTGGAGCAATAACTATTCTGAATGGCACAAACCGATTGTGGGTGGAAATCCATGGCTGAATATCTGGAAATGTGAAAACAACGAGATGATTAGATCATACGACGAGAAGATCGTAGAAATTAAAAATTCGAGCAGTAGTCAGGTTCATGTGCTTTGTACATATGAATTCGATTATGAGGATTTGTTAAAAATTATTAAGGAATCTCCGAATTCTTGGTTTTGGTGGATTCGAGTGCATCCTTGCAGACTTGGACAGAGAGAACAAATAAGGAGGTTGCTCAAGAGAAAAAAGATTGTCAATTGCGATCTGGATAACGCAACTGATATGCCGCTGTATGCATTATTGAAACGTGTTGACGTGCATCTTACCGAATATTCCTCAACTGTTATAGAGTCTGAGTCATTCTGTGTGCCTTCTGTTATAACCCGCAAGGCCGGGGCAGATGCTTTTTCTCGCCAGGTCGAATCAGGATGGGCGGTGGCAGTTTATACAATTGAAGAGATTGTCAAAGGTCTAGAATATCAGATAAAAAGAAAACCAGCTTTGCCGGTCACTTATGGAGCTATGGAGAAATGCGATTTGAGTATTATTGATTCGCTTTTGGCACTTTTCTAGAATTTGGGTGTTATTCTTATGTTCAGCAATCTGATTAGAACTGTTACTAACTCTACATTGTTCCGCTCTGCAGGGATATATACCCTCTCAAAGATAATTAATTCGGCAATACCTTTTCTGATGCTGCCTGTCCTGACACGTTACCTTACACCTACGGATTACGGGATTGTGGCAATGTTTTATGTGCTGGTCGGAATTGTTAGTCCATTTATCGGATTAAGTATCCACGGGTCCATTGGCGTAAAATATTTTTATAAAAACGAAACAGACCTATCGAATTACATAGGGA
Organism: Nitrospirota bacterium; assembly: GCA_016208915.1. Classification (GTDB taxonomy): domain Bacteria; phylum Nitrospirota; class Thermodesulfovibrionia; order Thermodesulfovibrionales; family UBA1546; genus JACQXE01. Next base: position 22,880 of record JACQXE010000077.1, read on the forward strand.
ATAGTTTATTTTTGCTTTTACTAAGTTCGGTCTGTGTATCGGCAGTGATCTGGATATTTGCCGCTCCTATAAGCAGGTTGCTGTCATTTCCCAAAGAATGGCTATGGGCTGCCATCGTAATTGCTGTTGGTCAATTTGTCATGTCGGTACAGATGACGCTTTGGCAAGTGGAGCATCGGGCTGTCCAATACGGGGTCTTCCAGAATCTCCAGACACTCTTGAATCTGGGCTTATCTATACTTCTCATTGTTGGGATGGGTATGAACTGGAAGGGGAGAATAGATGCACAGATCGCAAGTGTTTTTGTTTTTGCTTGCGCATCATTATTTATTCTTTACCGGGACAGGTTGCTCAAATTCAGGTTTGACTGGGTGCATATTAAATACGCCCTTGGTTTTGGGATACCTCTTATCCCTCATGATCTTGGTGCGATGGTGATCACCCAAACAGATCGGATATTTATAACCAATATGGTGAGTATAGCTGATGCTGGAATTTATACCGTTGGATTTCAAATCGCATATCTTATTGAGTTGGTCGCTTCAGCTTTTAACCAGGCGTATTCGCCATGGCTTTTCAGACACCTAAAGGAGGATACCCCGGGAATGAAAGACAAAATAGTAAAATTTACATATGTCTATTTTGTGCTTATTCTGTCGGCTGCTGTCTTATTCTCTTTTTTTGTGCCATTATTTTTGAGATATATGGTCGGCAAGGATTTTATTATGGCTGGAAAGTATACATTCTGGATTGCCTTGGGTTTTGCGTTCAGCGGTATGTATTATATGGTAGCGAATTATATTTTTTTTGTAGGGCGCACGGCTCCTCTTGCCTGGGTGACTTTTTTTACAGCTCTGCTCAATGTTCTGTTTAACTATGTTTTAATAACTATGAATGGAGCTGTGGGAGCGGCGCAGGCGTCAGCACTCGCATATTTTCTCAGTTTTATCTTTACATGGATTCTCAGCGCAAAGGTTTATGCGATGCCATGGAATTTGAAAAAATTACTGGCATAGAAGAAAGGGGCGAAACAGTGATCAAAGTCAAAAGCGAATATAAAATCTGTACGCGCTGTATCATGGATACTACGGATCCAGAGATTGTTTTTGACGAAAATGGCTACTGCAATCACTGCAGGTGGTATTATGCCAATGTAAATAAAATAGTTTTTAAAGGAGATGACGCTGAAAAAAGGCTGAATCAGATTGTTGAGGAGATTAAAGCGAATAGAAGAGGAGAATATGATGGGATTATAGGCCTGAGCGGGGGTGTGGACAGTTCTCATGCGATTGTTAAGACAGTAGAATTGGGGCTTAAGCCTCTTGCTGTTCACTTTGACAGCGGATGGAACTCAGAACTTGCCGTGAAGAATATTGAAAATCTTGTAAGAAAACTGAATGTCGACCTCTATACCTTTGTTATTGACTGGGAAGAGATGAGGGATCTTCAAAAGTCTTTTTTTTACGCCTCAGTGGCAAATGCCGATGTCCCGCAGGACCATGCTATTTTTGCTGCGCTCTGGAAGATAGCAGAGGAGAAAAAAATATCTTATATAATCAGCGGCAGCAATTATGCTACTGAATGTATTTTGCCTACTGAATGGGGGTATGATTCTAAGGACTCAAAGCATTTAAAGGCAATACATAAGAAATTCGGCAGCCTGAAACTAAAAAAATATCCAACAATGAGTTTTTTCAAACTATATATCTATTGTCCTTACATAAAAAGGATTAAGAGTATCCCGATTTTGAATTATATGCCTTATGTCAAAAAAGAGGCTATGAAGATTCTCGAAAATGAGTTTGGATGGAGATATTACGGTGGAAAACATTACGAATCAGTTTTTACGAGGTTTTTTCAAGGATATTATCTGCCTGCAAAGTTTGGATATGACAAGAGGAAGGCGCATCTATCAAGTCTGATCGTTTCAGGACAAATGACAAGAGATGAAGCACTTGAGGAAATGAAGCAAAATTATTATACGGAAGAAAAAATCAGGGAAGACAAAACGTTTATTTTAAAAAAATTGGGACTCACGGAAGAGGAATTCGCAAAAATCATGTCCCTGCCGAAGAAGACATTCAGGGATTACCCATCTAATTATATGCTTCAGACATTTTTCAATAGGTACACACATCTGTTCGGTAGATTTCTGAGAAGTATAAAAACCAATTTAATCAGCAAATCATCTTGATAAACAGTTCATCATTATGAAATCTGTTCTCGTCTTATGCTATTGCGATCCATCAGGCAATCCCCGTCCGAACCGGCTGATTCAGTGCCTGAAAGGCACATACAAAATAAGGGTCGGTGGAACGGCAACAGCAGGCGGAAATATGATTGATTTTGCTGTTCCGGAGTTCGGGGCAAAGACACTTCCCGGCAAGATTAGTCATGCTATTTTTTTTCTGATAGGCTACTACAAGCCGATGATCTGGACTGCCGCATTCAGAAAGTTCCGGCAGATTCTTATAGCCGAAAGATTTGACCTTGTCATAGTGCACGATTTGATGCTTCTGCCTTTGGCATTGAGCGTAAGTAAAAAAGCCAGGATTCTTTTCGATGCTCGGGAGTACTATCCCAGTCAAGCTGAAGACCAGGTTAAATGGAGAGTTTTTTTTCGGAATTTTAATAAGCACTTATGTGAGAAATATCTCAATAGGTGTGACAAGATAATCACAGTAAGCGAGGGCATAGCCCGTGAATATAAGACTCAACATGCAATAACTTCCGAGGTGCTGGTGAGCCTGCCCTATTACTGTGACGTTCAGCCGGCGTCTGTAAAACCTGACAAGATCATGATGATGCATCACGGCAGTGCAGGCAGTTCCAGAAAAATAGAACTTATGATAGAGATGATGGATTACACTGATAAAAGGTTTGAACTCGATCTGATGCTTGTGCCTGATAATGAGTCTTACTTTAATAAACTCTCAAACATGGTGAAGGGCAGGGAGAATGTGAGAATAATACCCCCTGTCAGATATGAGGAAATCATCCCTTTCATAAACAGGTATGATATAGGTCTTTTTCTTGTGCCTCATTCGACGCTTAACCTTAGATATGTTCTTCCGAACAAGCTCTTTGAATTTATTCAGGCGAGGCTGGCTGTGGCAATAGGGCCTTCTATTGAGATGAAGAAGATCGTTGAGAAGTATGATTGCGGCATTGTGGCAAAGGATTTCAATCCGAAATCTCTTGCCGAAAAACTGAACAGTCTCAATGCCGAAGAGATTATGCGCTTTAAAAAACAGTCAGGATTGGCTGCGCGTGAATTAAACGCTGAAGCTAATTGCGAGCGTCTAAAATGTATTGTTCATGATCTTATTGGAGAGTAAATAGTTAAAAAATGAAGACAATTCTTATAATCTCATTTACCAATCTCCCTTCTGAACCCCGGGTACAGCGCCAGATAAATTTTTTGGAAGGGCGTTATAAGATAATAACAGCCGGATTCAGTCATCCGGGCATTTCCGTATCTCAGCATATCCCGATTGCTCAAGCACCGAAAAATATAGGTCGTATGGGAAAAGGTGCGGCTATGCTTCTTTCCGGCAAATTCGAAAAATATTACTGGGGTCAGTCCCAGATAATAGACTGCATGAATAAAATTATAGACATTGATACTGATTTAATTGTTGCCCATGACATAGATACATTGCCGCTTGCCCTAAGAGCCGGAAAAAGGTCAAAGGTTATTTTTGATGCGCATGAATATGCGCCATTGGAATTCGAGGACAGTTTGCTTTTCAGAGTATTTTTCCAGCGGTATAAGAAATATCTCTGCAATGAATATATTCCTCAAGCTAACACAATGATGGCTGTGTCTGAAGGTATAGTCAGGAGATACGAGGCTGAATATGGTGTCAAACCAGTACTGATTACAAACGCATCAGAATATGCCGATGTCAGGCCCTCTGACAACAGAAAGAATGATAAAATCAGGATTGTCCATCATGGCGGAGCTATTCCATCAAGAAAGATAGAATTTATGATTGATATGATGAAGTTTGTTGATGACAGATTTGAACTGAATCTGATGCTTGTCAATACATCACCAAAGTACTTCAAATGGCTTAAGAAACGTGCCAACAGCTTATCTAATGTAAATTTTCTTCCACCTGTATCCATGCGTGAAATAATTCCTTTTACGAACAGATTTGATATCGGCCTGTTTTTATTGCCTCCGGTTAATTTTAATTACCGGTTTGCCCTTCCGAATAAGTTCTTCGAGTTTGTTCAGGCAAGGCTGGCAGTTGCAATAGGGCCGTCTGAAGAGATGGCGGATATTTTAAAACAGTATGATATCGGCGTTGTTTCAGAAGATTTTACTCCCCAATCAATGGCAAGGGTATTAAATCAGCTTGATAATGAAAAGATTTATTTTTACAAGCAACAGGCAGATAGGGCTGCCGGTTTTTTGTCTGCGGAAAAAAATAAAGATATATTTCTATCACTCGTATTGAATACTTTAAAAGACTGATTATGTGCGGAATCTCAGCTATATTTTCTTTTAACGAGAAGTTTGATTTTTCAGTTATAAAAAAGATGACTGATACAGTGCGTCATCGCGGGCCTGATGACGAAGGTTTTGCGCTCTTTTACCGCAATTCAAAACCGCGATTTTTCGCAGGTGCGGAAACTCTGCCTGTCTGTATTGGATCGGGCTACAGGTACTCTCCTAATAATGCCTTCCCCGGCAAAATCGAAAGTGACTGTTTTGCTGCCTTCGGTCATAGAAGACTCTCGATAATCGATCTGTCGCCTGCCGGACATCAGCCAATGTGCACTGAAGACGAAAGATATACGATAATATATAACGGTGAGATTTACAATTACCTTGAACTAAGGAAGGAACTCGAGCTGCTGGGGCAGAGTTTTGTTTCAAACAGCGATACTGAGGTCATTCTGAATGCCTACAGATACTGGGGCAGAGACTGTCTTAACAGGTTCAATGGGATGTTTGCATTCATTATTTTCGATAAACATCATTCCAAAATATTTGCGGCTCGCGACCGGTTTGGCGTGAAACCATTATATTACTGGTATTCTCCAAACGGCTTTCTCGCCTTTGCATCTGAAATAAAGCAGTTTACTGCTCTTCCCGGGTGGCGTGCAGTATTGAATGGTCAGCGGGCATATGATTTCCTGAACTGGGGAATTTCAGATCATACCTCAGAGACACTTTTCAACAATGTTTTTCAGTTCCGGGGCGGAGAGTGTATCGAAAACTTTATTAGTGATCTTAAAAACGGGCTGGACATCGGGCGCTGGTATGATTTAAAACATCTTGAGTTTGGCGAGAGCATTGACGAGGCCGCTAATATATTCAGGGAAGTTTTTACTGATTCCGTCAGACTGCGCCTGAGGGCTGATGTGCCGGTCGGTACAGGCCTTTCCGGGGGAATTGATTCGTCTTCCATTGTATGTGTTGTAAATGATCTGTTAAGGGAGAAGAACGCACTTGCGCTTCAGAAGACCTTTTCCGCCTGTTCAGATATCAAAAGGTTTGATGAGCGGGGGTTTATTGAAGAGGTTGTAAGGCAGACAGGTGTTGCAGCCCATTATACTTACCCTCAGCTTGACAACCTCTTTGATGAGATCGAAGAGATTACATGGCATCATGACGAGCCGTTTTTGTCTACAAGCGTCTTTGCTGAATGGCGGGTTTTTAAGCTTGTTAAAGAAAACAGTGTCAAGGTTACTCTGGACGGCCACGGCGCTGACGAACTTCTTGCTGGGTATCACAGTTTTTTCGGCCCATATTTTCTGAGATTATTCAGAAATATACGGTTGTTGACATTGTTCAGCCAGATTGCAAAGATGAAACAACTATACGGGTATACTAAAATCTATGCCTTTCAGCATATTTTGAATATGCTTTTGCCTGAGATAATAAGGCAGCCTGTAAGAAGATTTTTGAAACAGCCGTCCACCAACCCTTCATGGCTAAACATGGACATGCTGAGAACAGACGATGCAGACCCGGTGTTTGCATACGGTGAAAAAACTGAGTCAATAGGGAGATTGTCATTTTCTCAGTTTTTTCATACAAGCCTGCCTGTGCAGCTGCACTGGTCAGACCGTGATTCTATGGCGCATTCGATAGAGTCAAGGGCGCCGTTTCTTGATTATAGAATAGTGGAATTTTTAATGGGATTGCCTGATGAATTCAAGCTTTCGGATATGATTACAAAACAGGTATTGCGCCGCGCAATGAAAAATATTCTGCCTGAAAATATCCGCATGAGGACTGACAAAATGGGTTTTGTTACCCCTGAAGAGATATGGATGCGGAAAACAGCTCCTGACAGATTTATCGCTGCTGTCAGGCAGGCAATAGACAGTTCGCAGGGAATATTGAAGCCTGCTGCAATGGTAAAGGCAGAAAGAATTATCAACGGTACAGAAAAGTTCAGTTTTTTTGTATGGCGATTAGTCAGTTTCGGAAAATGGATGGAAAGGTTTAAGGTCAAAACGGCATGATTGTTGTTATTGATTACGGAATGGGCAATTTAGGCTCGATTTTGAACATGCTCAGGAAGATCGGGGCGGATGCAATTATTTCCTCAAAACCGGAAGACTTGAACAATGCAGATAAACTTATCTTGCCTGGAGTCGGCGCCTTTGATAATGGGATGCGAAATCTCGAAGAAAGAGGTTTGATCCCTATCCTCAGGGAGCAGGTTCTGGATAAAGGCAAGCCAGTCCTCGGCATCTGCCTTGGTATGCAGCTTTTTACAAAAAATAGTGAGGAAGGAAATTTAAAGGGGTTAGGATGGATTAATGCAGATACAGTGAGATTTAAATTTGATGCAACGCAAGCTGACTTAAAAATCCCGCATATGGGGTGGAATATGATTGCGGTAAAGAAAGAGAGCCTCCTCTTTCAGGAGATGTATTCAGAGCCGAGCTTTTATTTTGTCCATTCGTATCATTTAGTATGTAATCAAAAAGAGGACATACTGGCGACAACTGAATACGGATATGAATTTGTTTCGATAGTAAACAAAAATAATATATTTGGCATGCAATTTCATCCCGAGAAAAGCCACAGATTCGGGATGAGGCTTTTAGACAACTGGGTAAAGACCCATAACCTATAATCTATAACTTATGTTCAAGCCGAGAGTCATTCCCTGCCTTCTGCTTCAGAACAAAGGCTTGGTTAAGACAATAAAATTCAAGGACCCAACATATGTTGGAGATCCGATAAATGCAATAAAAATATTTAATGAAAAAGGAGTTGATGAACTTATATTTATTGATATAGAAGCCGCAGTAAGAAATTCTATGCCAAAGATGGATGTTATTGAAAAAATTGCAACAGAATGTTTTATGCCGGTTTGTTACGGAGGAGGGATCAGAAATATCTCAATTATAAAGGATATTTTCAGCATCGGCATAGAGAAGGTTTCTGTCAGCAGTTATGCTGTTGAAAATCCCAAGTTTATTCAGGAGACATCAGAGAGATTTGGGAGTCAGAGCATTGTTGTGTGTATTGATGTTAAGAAGAATATTTTTGGAAAATACGAGGTTGTTACGCATAACGCAGGAAAAAAAACAGGCGTTGATCCTGTTCAGCATGCAAAAAACATGGAAAAGATGGGAGCAGGAGAAATATTGTTAAATTCTGTGGACAGAGACGGCACAATGCAGGGTTATGATCTGAATTTGTTACAAAGGGTAGCTGATGCTGTAAATGTCCCTGTTATAGCATCCGGTGGAGCAGGCAAATTAGAAGATTTCACTGATGCTGTAAAAAAAGGACATGCTTCAGCAGTTGCGGCCGGCAGCATGTTTGTTTTTTACGGCAAGCATAGGGCTGTGCTTATCAATTACCCCGAGGAACAGGAGATAGATAAAATATCTCAAAATTAATGAAACAAGAGAACACATTGCATAAGGAAATTCACAGGAAATATAAGGTGTGTACACAGTGTGTGATGGACACATCAGACCCGGATATTCAATTTGATGAGAATGGTATCTGTAATCATTGCAGGAGTTATGATGAATTCATACAAAATTTTCCTGATGCAAAGGCAAGAGAAGAAAAGCTGGCAAATATTGTCGCAGAAATAAAAGAATGGGGACGAGATAAGGAATATGACTGCATTCTGGGGTTGAGCGGAGGTGTTGACAGTTCATATGTTGCATATAAATCCAAGGAATTAGGACTCAGGCCGCTTATTGTACATTTTGACAGCGGATGGAATTCTGAAATAGCAGTTAAAAACATAGAAAATATTATAAGCAAGCTTGGATTTGATCTGTACACATTTGTAATGGATTGGGAAGAGATGCGGGATTTGCAGCTCTCATATCTGAAGGCATCGGTTGTCAATGCAGACATCCCTCAGGATTATGCATTTTTTACGGTTTTATATAAAACTGCGGCTAAAAAAAATATTAAATATTATATCAGTGGTTATAATTATCAGACCGAGTTTATTCTGCCGAGAAAATGGGTTTATCTGTCGAGAGACGTCAGGAACCTCTCAGCCATACATAAAACCTATGGGCAAATACCTTTAAGGAAATATCCCACTATCAGCTTTATTAAGGACTTATATTATGTTTACCATAAAATAAAAAGGATAGATTTGCTGTATTATCTTGATTACAACAAGCAAGAGGCAATGAAGGTTTTGGAAGAAAATGTCGGATGGAGATATTATGGCGGAAAACATTATGAATCTATTTGGACACGGTTTTTCCAGGGATATTACCTGCCTGTTAAATTCAATATTGATAAGAGAAGGGCGCATCTTTCCACCCTTGTAGTAACCGGACAGATTACAAGGATAGAGGCGCTTGAAGAGTTAAAGAAGGATCCATATCCCACAGACCTTTTGAATACAGACATGGAATTTGTCCTAAAAAAACTCGGGATAAGCAAGCAGGAGTTTGAGGATATAATGAAATCACCTATAAGAAATCACAGGGAATTTGCTTCGCACTGGTATATTATGGAGACTGCAAGGCGAACAAAGAATATTTTTTCACGATTGTTAGGCAAATAATACGCAGAAAATATGATGAAAATAATATCTGTCATAGGCGCAAGGCCGCAGTTTATAAAGGCTGCTTCTGTATCACGTATGATGAAAAAGGCAGGGATAAAAGAGGTCTTGATTCATACAGGACAGCATTATGACTATAACATGTCACAGGTGTTTTTCAAGCAGCTTAAGATAAAGGAACCGGAATATAATCTTGGTATTGGTTCCATGTCTCATGGCAGCCAGACAGGGAGAATGATCGAAAAGATAGAAGGTGTGCTATTAGCTGAAAAGCCAGGGCTCATGTTAGTCTACGGGGATACAAATTCGACCCTCGCCGGCTCACTGGCTGCTGCAAAACTCCATATACCTGTTGCCCATGTTGAGGCAGGGCTGAGAAGCTACAACAGGAACATGCCGGAGGAGATTAACCGTGTTTTGACTGACCATGTCTCTGACGTGCTTTTCTGTCCGACCGAGACTGCAGTGGAAAATCTCAGAAAAGAAGGTTTCAAGAATATAGTAAACAAGGGAAAGCTAATTAAGAATTCCTCTGCATTGCATGATTTGCAAAGCTTCCCCTTTGTTATTAATGTCGGTGATGTTATGTATGACTCTGTTTTGTATAATCTCGCGATTGCAAAGAAGATATCAAAGATAATAAAAAAGTATAAGCTGCTGCCTCAGAGATATTATCTTGCTACTATTCATCGTGCTGAGAATACAGATAATACATCAAGATTAAAGAGTATATGCAAGGCCTTTAATAAAATAGCAGAAAGATATCCCTTGATCTTTCCTGCGCATCCCAGGACAGAAAAACTTCTGTCCCGAATCGGATATATAAATAGTAATCTTAAGATAATTCCACCAGTATCTTATTGGGATATGCTGATGCTTTCCAGCTTTGCAAGGGTTATACTCACGGATTCAGGGGGACTTCAGAAAGAGGCATTTTTTCTGAATGTGCCGTGCGTGACACTACGAGATGAGACAGAGTGGGTCGAGACGCTGCAAAGCGGCATGAATGTCATAGCCGGAGCTTCCGAAGGGAAAATACTCAGGGCTGTCAAAACGCAGGAAATGCAGAAGAGGGACAGAAAAGATACAAGATTCTTCGGGGATGGAAAGGCAGCGGAGAAGATGCTCTCTATTATAAAAAAGACGTTAGCATAAGCGCTTCAGAATATCAGAATATAGAAAACCGCTGAGAAGAAAACTTGTCAGACACACGTAAACCAAAGATACTTCACGTCCTTCCGATACCATTATTCCCGATTATAGGGCCTTGCCTACGCACATTCAGGCAGAGCCGGGGAGCGCTCAGGCACGGGTGCGAGGTGGCGATCCTTTGCAGGAAGCCCTTTGCAGGCCGCGGGGCAGAAAGCGAAAGGGGCAAAGAACAGCTTCCAGAAGGGGTACATGTATTCGATCCAATCCCTTCATACGGAAACTTTGTGCTAAGGGAGTTGGGCCATCTCTTCCTATCATGGCGGGCAGTTCTCTATGTGCTCAAAACATTTCAGCCGGATGTTGTCCATGTTCACAACTATCCTGTAACGCTCGGTTTTGTGACAGTCCTCATCTGTTCTCTGAAGCGCATACCGGTCATCTATGATATTCATGATGGATGGTACGAGAGCATAAGTGCGATGGAGATGAACCCGGTGCTCAAGAGTCTCTACCTTTATACCGGGCTCGTCCTTGAGATTATGTCGCTGCGCCACTGTTCGGGTATTCTTACGGTGTCGAATGCTCTAAGAACTTCTATCGCAGGGCGCGCCGCAGTCCACATAAAGAAGAAACCTTTTCTGGTGATGAGGAACATTGATGATACTGTTTTCCCTGACCCTGCCTGCACACCTGCAGAGGAAAAGGACACCCTTCTTTTTTCAGGTACGCTATTTGATTCCTATATCGGCCTTGAGGACGTCATGGATATCCTGAAAAATCTACGGGATATCCCCGGACTCAGACTCATTATCGCAGGAGACGGGCCTTACAGGCAGGGCCTTGAACGCGCAGCGATGAAGAAGGGCGTTGCAGATAAAGTGCAATTCCTCGGCCACATCCCTCGGGCACAGCTGATTGAGCTTATACGAAGATCAAAGCTCTGCTTAATACCGTTTCGGAAAAACCTTATCACGGCTTTTGCGGTTCCGAACAAGCTCTTCGAGTATATGGCGTTAGGAAAGGCGTTCGTATACCCGGACCTTGGAGGATTCCGTGAAGTGCTCGGTGAAGGAAACGCCGGTGAATATCCGGCAGGCTCGGTGTCTTCAATGAAGGATGCTATCCGCAGGCTCATCACCGATGACAGGATGAGAAGCTTGCAGGGAAGCCGTAACCGGGAGCTTTTTAGCCGGCTGACCTTTGAGGGTGAGTTTAGCCAGTTGTGGAATCTTTACGCTGGAGCTTGTCCATGGATGTTCGGCTCTGGAGGAAAAGATTATGCCGGTGCCCCTGCATGAAACCGGATTACTTTGAATATCTGAAAAACCGAAGCTCTGCAAGGCTTTTCCTGCGCAAATTGTTTTTACAACCTATAGCAAAGTATTTTTCCGGTAAGGTTCTTGATATCGGGGCGGGCATTGGGGAATTTTTAGAACTATATCCTGATGCAACAGGAGTGGACATTGACAAGCATTGCGTTTCATACTGTAATTCCAGAGGATTAAATTGTGTGCAAGGAGATATTTATAATCTTCCATTCGAAGATAACTCTTTTGACGGCATATTGCTGAATAATATTCTGGAGCATTTAGACAGCCCTGCTGAAGCATTTTTCGAAATAAAACGGGTTCTGAAAAATAAAGGCAAACTCATGATTGAATTGCCCGGCAGAAAAGGTTTTTATTTTGATAAGACTCATGTAAAATTCTGGGAGAAAGATGAAGTGGTTCAATTTCTTGGAAAAAGGGGTTTTCAGGAGATACGGGCAATATATTTCCCTGTGCCGTTCAAGGCAGCAGGCGCTTTTCTTACCCATAACAAATTGAGGGTATTTGCTGTTAATGCAAAAAAGGATATAGTAGACAGAAGCAGAGATAATAAAGGGAACTGAATGTCAGAGAAGAAATGCGAACAACAGTTGAATAATTTTGCCGTAATAATGCCGGCCTACAATGAGGCAGGGCGGATTTCATCTACTATTGCCGGCATAAGAAGGATTACTGATAAGGATATTATTGTCATCAGCGACGGATCAACCGACGATACTGCGGAGGAAGCTGCTGCTGCCGGCGCAAAGGTGCTGAGGCTGCCCTTTAATCTCGGCTATGGCGCAGCTCTCCAGACAGGGTTTAAGTATGCATTGGAAAAGGGATATGAATTTGCAGTCCAGATGGATGCCGACGGCCAGCATGAGCCTTCAGGAATAAAAGAACTCATAGAACCTGTCTTCCGGAACGAGGTTGACGTTGTAATAGGTTCGAGATTTCTGGATAAGGGAAATTATAAGGCTCCGTTTGTGAGAAGGATGGGGATGTATTTTTTTGGATTTATTTCATCAGTTATTACCGGCAGAAAGATAACTGATCCCACATCAGGATTTCAGGCATTAAACAGAAAGATTATGGAATTCTATGCAAGCGATGCATATCCGGTTGATTATCCCGATGCTGATGTTATCATTATGCTTCACAGGAGAGGCTACAGGTTCAAGGAGGTTCAGGTAACTATGCATAATGCTGCAAAGAGGTCAATGCACGGCGGAATAATTAAACCGATGTATTATATTTTTAAGATGCTGCTTTCAATATTTGTTACTTTACTGAGAAAGGAGGATAAATTATGACAGCTCAGCAAAAGATCGCTGCACTGATCATGGGTGCAGGTCTGTTTCTGGTTATTATCGAGATGGTAAGAAGGAGAAAGCTCGCTGAAGAATATTCATTCCTCTGGCTGCTTACAGGACTATGTGTTATTGTGCTTGTCTTGTGGTATGACCTCTTGGAATGGCTGACTCATTTTATCGGAGCCATGACCCCGACAACGACTCTTTTTATATTTGGATTTTTATTTTTGATGTTGATTAATCTGCACTATTCCATGAAGATTAGCCGGCTTGGGTTGCAGGTGAAAGAGCTTGCACAGAAGATAGCCATATATGAAAGAAAGTGAGATAATTAGGATACGGCTGAAATTATTTCTATAAATTCATCGGCTGCTTTTTCTATGGAATAGTTTTCTGCTCTCAGCCTTGCCTTGTATCCCATTGTCTTATAATCTCTGAGAGCGCGTGTTATTTTCTCCGCCAGCGCAGCAAAGTCAAGAGGATCCTCAAGTATAAACCCTTCCTTCCCATCCGTAATAAGTTCGGATGCCCCGTTGTTTCTTGTTGTGATTACAGGAATACCTGACGCCATTGCCTCAAGGGTTGCATTGCTGAAGGGGTCATAGATGGTTGGTAATATAAAAATATCCGCTGCTGCATAATATTTCTCTATATCTTTCTGAGGCCCAAGAAACGAAACTGCATTAGTAGTGTTATATTTTCCGGCAATACCCATGAATTTTTTAATGTTCCCTTTGCCTATAACCAGCAGCCTCAGATTTTCTTCTGAGTTTACTATGGAAAGGGAGCGAAGCAGAGTCTTAAGCCCTTTTCTCTCAAACCCGGACCCCACAAAAAGAATAAGTATAGTCTTGTCATCAATCCCCAATTCCTTCCTTACGTGATCTCTGTATAATCCTGCATTACGCGGAGAAAATCTCTTGAGATCAACTCCGTTATAAACCACTTTTATTTTGGACTCAGGGATATTGTAATGATGGATTATCTGTGATTTGACCATTTGTGAGTTCGCGACAATAATCTTTGTGCCGGAGAATATTTTTTTCTCGATGCGCAGAAGCATTTTATGAAGGGGATTTACCGGAAAACTGTATCTTTTCCATTTTGGTTCGATCATCTCTCTGAGTCTGAGCCATTCCCTGTGGCAGCCTTCGCCTGCCCTGTATATATCCTGACAGTTTGTCCGTTCAAGACTGATGATGCAGTCAGCCTTTAGACTTTTTAATTCACGGCAGACGTTTGAGTTGAATGTGATAAGCGACAGGAGAGATCCAAGCGATATTAAATTGATTTTATGGAAGGTTATCCCGGATGTTTCTAACCATTTATTTGCCATTATGTGGATATCTGCCTTGTCACGCAGATGATCCATGAGCGTCTTCATGTAATTTTCCGCGCCGCCATGGACTGAAAATGTCTTTTTTATAAAGGCGAGTTTCATATTTGGGTTATATTACCATAAGATTCACGCTATTAATAAAGGTACATGTGCTATAATTACCTAATTTAAAAAAGGGAAAAGCAATTATGGGAAGGTAATAATTAATGTCAAAGCTTTATCTTATACTCTCGATTCATAATCATCAGCCTGTTGGAAATTTTGACCATGTAGTGGAAGAGGCGTATAAAAATGCATATCTTCCCTTTCTTGAAAAATTTTTTGCATATCCGAAATTAAAGGCAGTTCTGCATTATTCAGGAAATCTTCTTTTATGGCTTGAAAAAAACCATCCCGAGGCGATTGATATGATAAAGACCCTTCTAAAGAGTGGAAGGGCAGAACTTCTTTCAGGGGGTTTTTATGAGCCTATTCTTTCTTCGCTTCCTGAAAATGACAAAGTAATGCAGATAAGGAAAATGAATGCATACATAGAGGACAGGTTCGGTTATACGCCTAAGGGGATGTGGCTTGCAGAGAGGGTTTGGGAGCCGCATATGCCAAAGCCTATATCTAAGGCAGGGATAGAATATCTGTCTGTAGATGACTATCATTTTAAACTTGCAGGATGCAGGGATGAAGAACTTTTGGGATATTACAAGACAGAGGAAGAGGGGTATACTGTTAATATCTTTCCGGGCAGCGAGACACTCAGATATATGATACCGTTCAAGGGTATAGATAGAATAATCTCATATTTAAAAGAGAACTACAGACCTGGATGGTCGCCACTTTTAACAATGGCAGATGACGGAGAAAAATTTGGCGTATGGCCTGAGACACGCCGTCACTGCTATGAAGATGGCTGGCTTGAAAGTTTTTTTTCTGCGCTGGAAGATAATTCTGACTGGCTCGAGACTACAACCTTTAAAGAATATCAGGAAAGATTCTATCCTGCCGGGACTGTATATCTTCCGACCGCAGCTTACAGGGAGATGGGAGAGTGGGCATTGCCTCCTGAAGAAATGCTCGATTATGAGTATGTATTATCTAAGATGCAGAAATTATTTGGTGAAAGGGCAAAGGGTTTTTTGAGAGGCGGGACCTGGCGTTCCTTTTTTGCCAAATATCCCGAGTCGAACCATATACATAAAAGGATGCTGCATATAAGCAAAAAAGTCTATAAGGCAGTAAAAAAGATTGAGGGTCAAGGGTCAAGGGTCAAGGGTCAAGGAAAAAATACACAACACGCAACACGCAACTTGTTGCTGAATGAACTCTGGCAAGGGCAGTGTAATGATGCATACTGGCATGGAATATTTGGAGGGCTTTATCTCCCGCATCTGAGGTCTTCATTGTACAGGCATCTCATAACCGCAGAATCAATGGCAGATGAGATATTGTTAAGGGGTCAGGGGACTGGAGGGTCGGGGGCGCAAGGGTTCAGAGGATTTATTGAAGATGGAGATATTGATTGCGACGGGTTCAGGGATATCTGTATATCCAACAAAGATCTGACAGCGTTCTTTACAGAAGAGAGCGGAGCGCTTATAGAACTCTCTGTAAAAAAGGACCGGATCAATATACTCGATGTTCTCACCCGAAGACCTGAGGCATATCATTCCAAGATATTGAAGACAGCGCAGAACGGCTCAGGAGAGGCAAAAACAATTCATGACAGGCTTTTGGTTAAAGAGGAAGGGCTTGCTGATTATATTATCTATGATAGCTACAAGAGGGCCTCAATGCTTGACCATTTCCTCGATTATAATATCAGGCTTGATGACCTGAGAAGATCGAAATATGAAGAAAAAGGTGATTTTATAGGATTCCCCTATTATATGGAACAGGTCGAAGAAAAAGGTGACTTGGGAATCCGCCTCTCAAGGGAAGGTATGGTATCAGGCAATAAGTTAAAGATAGAAAAGTCTGCGCTGTTTGATAAAACAGGAATGATATTTGACTATCTGCTTGAAGGAAGATGCAGCGGCATATTTGCAGTGGAATTCAATCTCTCTTTTCTCGGATCTCCTTATACAATAATCAATGCAGGGGATAGAGAACTTTTCATGAAGGACACAGGCGAACACAATGATATTAAAAGATTTTTCATAAGGGACAAATTTCTTGGATTTAAGGTTTCGTTCAGATTTGACGGGGATGTAGATTTGTGGCACTATCCGATAGAGACAGTTTCTCTCTCAGAACAGGGGATTGAAAGGATATATCAGGGGACATCATTTCTGTTTATGAAGAAGCTTGATTTTAGTGATAAAAAAAGATTAAGGTTTTCTATAAATTTCAAAGGAAGTAAAAAGTAATGAAAGATATAGCGGTCGGAATTAGGTTTTACTTTGTTCTGTGTTCTGTATTCTGTGTTTTGTTTTCTTCGGATCTTTATGCGGCGGAGGAGAATCCCCTTCATGCTATGCGTGATGACGTCGTCTCTTTCTTCAGACCCTTGAACGGTAAGATTATATCAATAAGCGAGGGAACCGCTTTAGCAGAGGTCAATGATAAATCACAGATTAAAAAGGGGATGAGGCTTGATGTTTTACGGGAGGGGTTGCCATTTGTTCATCCTGTTACAAAAGAGCCTTTAGGCGTAATAGAGACCCCGGTTGGAAAGGTTGAGATAAGGGAGATACCGCCCGATACATTGCAAGTGGCTGTTGTTAACGGCAATGTCAGGGAAGGAGACAAGCTAAGGCTCTCAGAGACAAAGGTCAGAATGCTTTTTTATCAGCGTAGGGATATTGACTGGAGTCTTGCAGAGTCATATTACAGGATGTTGAAGGATACAGGAAGATTTGAAATTATTGATACTGCGATCGAGCCTGACAATGACGAAGCAATAGTTGCAGAGGCAAAGAGGCTGAATGTGGAAGTCGTGCTTATCTTGTCTGTAAGAGAAGAGGCAGGGACTACAATGCTCAAACAGAGGCTTTTCTGGGCTGATGATTCAGTAAAGTTTTTTGAGGATGAGAAGAAGATATTTGTCAAACTGATGAAGGAGCTCAGATTCGGCGAAGAATTTTTCGGTCCCCAAAAAGAGGAAACAAGATTGTATGTGGACCTTCCATTTGGCGTCAGGCTGATATCAGTGGGTGACATTGACGGTGACGGAAAGGCAGAGCTTTTGATGAGCACAGGCAAGGATGTGCGCCTGTACGCAGGCGGCGAGCTAAGCAGCCGTTATGAGATTAAGGGGACTGCTGCAGATGAACATCTTTGGCTGGATACAATAGATATGAACAGAAACGGAAGGTCTGAGATTGTAATTACCATGATGCGAAATGATACGGTAAGTTCGCGCATATACGAGCTTATGGATTCAAAGTTTTCTGTACTATGGGAGGGTAATCTGTTTTTAAGGCGCATGGGGAATGACCTCATTGCTCAGGCATATGAACAGGGAGAGGGATATAAGGGTCCTGTTTTTGCTATTACTCTGAATGAAGGATACAAGAAGACAGGAGATGTAAATCTTCCCCAAGGTGTGAATATATATGACTTTACCTATATGGACACCCCTGGGGGCAGATTGATTCTTGCATACGATGATGAGGGACATCTAAACCTTTACGACGACACAGGGAATAAAGTATGGCGCAGCAAGGAGGATTACGGAGGCTTTCTTACGACATTCAAGAGAATGTCTCTTAGCGGATTTTTTGAGAAAGGCGAATGGGCTATAAAGGACAGGCTATCTGTTCAGGATAAAGAGGTATTAGTAATAAAAAGGGTTCCTGTTGTCGGGGTTGCAAAAGGGCTGGGATACAGCAAATCTCAGCTAAAAGGCCTTTGGTGGACAGGTGTTTCAATGGAAGAGAGAGATGTGGCAGCTGATATATCCGGGAATGCCCTCGATTATGCAATTGTTGATGACCGGCTTGTTGTGCTCAGCAAGCCTTTATTCGGGATAAAGCTTAAGAATATACTTAAAGGTGAAAGTCTTTTGGGCAGCGTGCTTTTTATATACTCACTTAAAGGGAGGTAGGAGTGTTTCTTTCTGATAAAATTCCGGCACATGTAGGGATAATAATGGATGGAAATGGAAGATGGGCTGAACTGCGGGGTCTTCCAAGGATAGAAGGGCATAGGAGGGGCGCAGAAAGGTCAAGGGAGATTATTTCTGCTGCAAGGGAAATCGGTATCAAGACGTTAACACTGTATGCCTTTTCCATCGAAAACTGGCAGAGGCCCCAAAGCGAAGTTACCACACTTATGAAGATACTTGAACTATATCTGAAGAATGAATTAAAGGACCTTGTAGAGCAGGGGATCGTTTTCAGGACAATAGGGGAGACTTGGAGGCTTCCTAAAAATATACAGTCTCTGCTTGCAGAAACAGAGCGTATTACAGCCGAAAATACCGGAATGACATTGGTTGCTGCATTGAGTTACGGCGGCAGGAATGAGATAATCAGGGCCACCCAGAAAATAATAGCTTCAGGCGTTAGTCCTGAAAAAATTTCTGAGGACATGTTCGATTCTTTTTTGGATACAGCAGGCATTCAATCGCCTGACCTTATCATAAGGACGAGCGGAGAAAGGCGTATAAGCAATTTTCTGCTCTGGCAGAGCGCATATTCAGAACTTTATTTCACAGATACGCTCTGGCCTGACTTTACAAGAGAGGAGTTCCTGATTGCGATTCATGATTATCAGATGCGTGAGAGGAGGTTTGGCGCTGTCCCTTTGAGGGCAAGTCTATGATATGCATCTAAAAAGACTGATTGTAGCTGCGATTATATTGCCGCTGCTTTATTTCTATATAACAGAATTATCAGCGGCATATTTTCTTTTTCTTCTTATAACAGTATCTGCTATTGCGCAGTATGAATTCTATTCGATGTGCAATGTTAGGCCTCTCCTTAAGTATTCAGGCATAATTCTTGGGATGCTGACTATATCAGGCATATATTTTTCAAAGGCCGGCCTGACCGACTCTTTTATTATTTCATTTATTATAATTGCGTGCATAAGGCTTTTTTTGATACATGAGCCTGCGTCTTCTCTCAAAGATACGGCAACAACACTGATTGCAGTTGTATATATCTCAGGGCTTCTAAGTTATCAGGTGTTTCTCAGGGCAAACGGAGCTAGCTGGATAATATTCCTCTATGGCTGTGTGTGGGCTTCAGACAGCTTTGCGTATTACATCGGCAAGGGAATCGGAAAGAGAAAATTGTATGAAAAAATGAGTCCCAATAAAACAATTGCAGGCGCCTTCGGCTCTGTAGCAGGCGGAGCAGCAGGCGCAGTTATACTCAAGACTATGCTCTTAAATGAGATGCCTTTAGATTTCACAAAGACTATTCTGTTCGGGATAATCATTGGTGCGGTCGCCATCATAGGAGACCTTGTGGAGTCTATGTTCAAACGCGATGTAGGGGTGAAGGATTCAAGCGGTATACTGCCGGGGCATGGCGGTATGCTCGATAAGATTGACAGCATGTTGTTTGCAGGTCCTGCGCTTTACTGGTGTTGCACAATTCTGGGCCTGGTTCATTAGATTTCTATGAAAGCTTCTTGTCCTATATGCAATGGCCTGTTGGATTTTAGATTAATAGAAGACATCAAACATGAGAAGATGTCATACAATGTTTATTTTTGTAAGTCATGTAAGGTAGGCACTACGGTCCCAATCCCATCCCAAGAAGAATTGTCAAAATTGTATTCAGCCAATTATAGATCACCCGAGGGCAGGAAGTTTAATCCGTTTATAGAATTTTTTATTTACTTCTGGAGACTACTCAGAAAAAGGAGAATAAAAAAATATATAAAGAAGGGGAGCATACTCGATGTAGGATGTGGACGTGGACTTTTCCTTGATATTATGAGAAAGGACGGATGGGACGTGGCAGGCGTTGAATTTGATGAAGCTACAGCTTCATATGCTAAAAAGGTTTATGATATTAATGTAGTGAGCGGAGATCCGGAAGAATGGGGTTTTTCGTCGGAGAATTTTGATGTTATTATTATAAGCCATGTACTTGAACATCTTCATAATCCTGCACAGATGATTAAAGAGTGCAGAAGGCTGCTTAAAAAAAATGGGTTGTTTGTCTGTGCTATACCGAATTTAGCGAGCCTTCAGGCATCCGCAGGCAAGGGGGCATGGTTTCATCTGGACATCCCATATCATATTTATCATTTCTCAAGAGATGGGTTAATCAGACTATTAAACATAAATTCCTTTAAGATTGTAGGAGAAAGGCAGTTTGATATTGAATATAATCCCTTTGGGTGGTTGCAGACACTGCTGAATATATCTGGTATCAAGAAAAATTTTTTTTATAATATGCTTAAAAGCCCTGAACTGAGAAAAAGAGAGATTTCAAATGTCAAAGGCCAAGATATATTGCTTACAATTGCTTTGCTGCCTTTCTATCTGCTTTTGTCTTTTATGCTCTCTGCAATAGAGTCTTTTGCATTAAAGAGGGGTGGCACTATTGAGATATTTGCAATTAAAGAGTAGAGATAAAGACTTATTTTATGGAGAGATAAAATGATTCTTGGTAAAAAACTTATTGTTGTAATGCCGGCTTATAATGCTGAAAAGACGCTGCGTCAGACCTATGAAGAACTGCCACATGAGTATGTGGATGATGTAATACTTGTTGATGATGCATCAAGGGACACTACTGCGAAGATAGCAGGAAAATTGGGGGTCAGAACAATTATTCACACAGAGAACATGGGATATGGCGCGAACCAGAAGACATGCTACCGTGAGGCGCTTAAGCTTGGTGCAGACATTGTGGTTATGGTTCATCCTGACTACCAGTATTCCCCGCGGCTTGTTACTGCAATGGCCTCTATGATTGCATCAGGGCATTATGATATTGTGCTTGGCTCAAGGGTACTGGGAGGCGATGCACTAAAGGGAGGGATGCCCCTATATAAATATATTTCAAATAGATTCCTTACCCTTGTAGAGAATCTAATGCTCGGTATAAAATTGTCAGAATACCACACAGGTTATAGGGCTTTCACTAGGGAAGTATTAGAAACATTGCCACTCGAAGAAAACTCTGACGATTTTGTATTTGATAATGAGATGCTCGCGCAGGCAATCTATTTTGGATTCAAGATAGGAGAGTTAAGTTGTCCAACGAGATATTTTGAAGATGCATCCTCGATAAATTTTAGCAGAAGTCTGAAGTACGGGTTCGGAGTTCTTGCAACCTCATTGAAATATGGATTACAGAGGCTAAAAATTAAAAAATTCTCCATATTTGACAGTAAAGGAAAAAGACTTATAACAAATGCAAAATTCCAGGCATAAAACTGGCTTGAGTGCTAGATTAACAATTCTTTTTATAATTACTATTTCCTTCCTGAGCATAGCAAAATTTGTAAGTTTATCTTCAGATCCTGATGTGCCATTTCTTTTTTCTCAGGACAAGGCAAGCTGGATACGGTTTGAGCGGCCTGTAAATCTCAAAGCACAGATTGGCAATGAAGTAACGACCTATAGAAAGCGTTTCAGATTGGAAACGATTCCCTTAAATTCAATACTTACTATTCATGCTATGAGCACAGCAGAAGTATATTTTGATGGTCATCTCATTTTACCTTTTACTGTTAGCCTTCAGGATTGGAAAAAGCCCCAAACAATCAATCTTAATAATTTTCTTACAACCGGAGAACATGAAATCTACATCACTGTTTTTAATAAAAATGGGCCTGCACTCTTGCTTGCTTATTGTGAAGCACTAAAACTGTTTACAGGAGAAGATTGGGAGGCAAGTCTTGATAGAACAGATTGGGCACAGGCAGTGCCTGTTGATAGGATAAGTACGCCGGAGTTGTCAAAAAATTTTACCAGTCCCACCGAATCTTTTTTATCACTTATTCCTTTCTATCTGCCCTTATTTGTCGTTATTTTTTTCTTGACCATATTTTTGCACTTCAAGCCAGATCGAATTGGTTGGATAAGGAAGTTGATGTCAAATCCATCTAAAATTAGGTGGCTACTCTTAGGAGCCTGGACAGTACTTGCAATGAACAATATAGCAAAGATTCCCCTCTACATTGGGTTTGATGTAAAGGAACATTATGATTACATAATGTATGTTGCTGAGAAATGGCGAGTACCTTTACCTAATGAAGGCTGGCAGATGTTTCAGTCGCCGCTTTATTATTTAATTTCAGCTGCTCTGTATTCAATTTTATCTCAATTCTTTAGCATAAAAACTGTGGCAATAATGCTAAGAATTATCCCTCTGATTTCAGGAGCCATGCAGGTTGAGATATCCTATCGGGCAGTGAGGTATATTTTCCCAACAAGATGGGATCTCCAGGTGATGGGAACAATTATTGGAGGTCTCCTGCCGATGAACCTTTATATTTCTCAGGTTGTTGGAAACGAACCATTGTCAGGAATCCTTTCTGCAACAGTGGTAATTATGGGATTGAGGTTACTGCAGTCTGGCAGAGATATTTTTCAAAAGAAGCATTTGGTATTTTTAGGGGCTGTTTTAGGTTTTGCACTCCTGACGAAAGTAACAGCAGTATTACTTATTCCTCCAGTCATGTTTTTGCTAATCTATGTGATGTTAAAAAATGGGCAGTCAATAAAAAACATTATTGCAGGGCTTTTGTTAGTCTTAAGTGTTACATTTATTATCTCGGGCTGGTATTATCTGCGAAACTGGATAGAGCTCGGTAAACCTTTTATCGGAGGCTGGGAGAGTTCTCGCCAGATTGTCTGGTGGCAGGATCCAGGCTATAGGACAATGCAGGATTCCATTTCTTTTGGAAAATCTTTAACTTATCCTATATATTCCGCAGTCAATGGTTTCTGGGATTCGATTTATTCTACACTCTGGCTGGATGGATTTATTGGTTCTATAACCTCCTATGAATTCCGACCTCCGTGGAATTATAATTTTATGCTTTCAGGAGCCTTGCTTGCATTATTACCAACTGCAGGAATTATTATTGGTATCTTGGCAACTGTGTTGAGACCTTCGACTGCCTCACAGAATGGCCAACTTTTTTCTGTATATTGTATTGGAATTTATTTTATCGCATTATTTTATCTCTATAGTAATGTTCCAATCTATAGCACTGCAAAGGCAACATATACCCTTGGTCTTATACCATGCTATGCAATTATGTGTGTAACCGGTCTTAATTTTATTATGAGTAATATATATATGCGTGCAGGTATTTATGCGTTGTTTTCGTGCTGGGCTATTGCTGCATATCTTTCATATCTTGTGCTGTAGGCTGATTATGAGATGAAGACTAAAATTGATATGAGTAAGATACAAAAAGTTAAGCCATTTGCCATTTCAGTTGCACTACTCACATTTTTAATATATCTGCCGTCGCTTAAAAATGGATTTGTCAATTGGGATGATGATTCCTATATCTATGAGAACTTTTTTATTCGGGATATAGGGATAAAGCTTTTCGAATGGGCATTTTTGAGGTTTAATGTAGCCAACTGGCATCCATTGACATGGGTATCTCACAGTATTGATTATGCAATCTGGGGGCTGAGTCCATTAGGGCATCATCTGACGAATAACATATTACATGCGATAAATACTTTTATAGTTGTATTGCTGGTTGTAAGACTTCTTGGTATTGTCAGAAGCAGGGGAATGGACAAAGGTCATTCAGAGTCATTTTTAACCGAGAGGGGGATGTTTATAACAGGTGTGACAACAGGGTTATTATTTGGAGTTCATCCCATACATGTAGAGTCAGTGGCATGGGTTTCTTAGAGGAAGGATGTTCTTTGCGCATTATTTTTTTTACTTAGTATTTTGTCATATCTGAGATATGTAGATATTACAGATAAGCAGAAAGAGTTAACACCGAGACGTTTTAATAAAAACTACTTATTAACATTAGGGTTATTTATTCTTGCCCTTTTAAGCAAGCCGATGGCAGTAACATTACCAGTTGTACTTTTGATATTAGACTGGTATCCATGTCAGAGGCTAAAGGGGTTAAAGGTATATAGGGGCGTACTTATTGAGAAGCTTCCATTTTTTGTATTGAGTCTTGGTTCATCAATAATAACAGTTCTTGCACAGAGGTCGGGGAAGGCTGTCATGTCATTGGAATTTGCCCCATTAGCATTAAGGATAATTGTAGGTGTTAAAACCTTCATTGCTTATCTCTGGAAGATACTTTTACCTTTGAATTTAACACCATTTTATCCTTATCCAAGAAGCGGTTCTTTTTTGTCATTGAAATATCTGGGGCCGATCCTGTTGGTGATTGGAATTACAGCATTTTGTATAGTTGTATTAAAGAGGCAGAGATTATGGTTGGCAGTATGGAGTTATTATGTCATAACACTGCTTCCTGTATCGGGTATTATTCAGGTAGGATTTCAATCAATGGCAGATAGATATACTTATTTGCCAAGTCTTGGACCATTTTTTGTTATAGGCTTAGTAGTAACACTGGTTTATGAAAGAGTGAGCACTTCAGAAAAGTGGGGTCTGGTTTTTAAGGTGTTTAGTGCTGCTATAGTTGTTGTACTTATGTGGCTGAGTATACAGCAGATTGGAGTATGGAAGGATAGCCTTACTTTATGGAATTATGTTATTAAGGAAAAGTCTGTGAAAAATCCCGTTGCTTATTATCATAGAGGAATTGCCTATTATGAGGATGGCAAATATGATAGGGCAATTGAAGATTATACCACTGCAATTGCTCTCAATCCCGATTATTTTGAGGCGTATAACAATCGTGGGGTCACACATGGAAGGAAGGGGGAATATAACAGGGCAATTGAAGACTATGATATGGCAATTGCTCTAAGTCAGGATTTCAGGGTCTATAATAATCGCGGTAATACCTATATTACAAAGGGTCTATTAGAGAGAGCAATAGAGGATTTTAATAAGGCAATAGCTATAAATCCTGATTCTGATGAGGCATATAGCAGCCGTGGGATTGCTTGCTATTTAAAGGGTCAATATGACAAGGCATTTGAAGATTTCAAAAAGGCGATTGAGTTGAATCAAAATAATGCAGAGGCATATATTAATCTGGGATATGTATACCTTCAGATGGGTAATAGAGAGCTTGCCATTTCAGATTTACAGAAAGGATGTAATTTAGGAAATAAAAACGGATGTAAGACATTGCAGAATTTATTAAATAATAATCTTAGGCAGTAGCTGTTATGCTTGAGTAATATAAGAATCAACATTGCAGGGAAAAGGTCAAAGTAAATGGTTAGACTTCAGAAAACTAAAACTCTCATTGTTGTTTTACTTGCGCTTATTACATTTTTAGTATATTTGCCATCTCTCCAGAACGAATTTGTAAACTGGGATGACGATCATTATGTTTATGAGAATCCGCATATTCAAACATTTAATCTGCAGTTTTTCAGATGGGCATTCTTTAAATTTAATATTGCCAACTGGCACCCCCTGACGTGGATATCCCATGCAATTGATTATGCAGTCTGGGGGTTGAATCCATTAGGGCATCATCTGACCAATAATATTCTACATGCGATAAACACCCTTATAGTTGTATTGTTGGTTGTAAGGCTTCTTGGGGTTGTCAGAATCAAGGGAATGGGTAATAGTCATTCGGAGTTTTTAACTGAAAGGGGAGCGCTTATAACAGGAGTGACAACTGGGTTGTTATTTGGCCTTCATCCCATACATGTAGAGTCAGTGGCATGGGTTTCTGAGAGGAAGGATGTTCTTTGCGCATTATTTTTTTTACTTAGTGTCATGTCGTATCTGAAATATGTAGCTATTGCAGATAATCAGAAGAAGTTTTTTAATAAGCGCTATCTATTTACATTTGGTTTTTTTATTTTAGCATTGCTAAGCAAACCTATGGCAGTAACGCTTCCGGCTATCCTGCTGATATTGGACTGGTATCCATTTCAAAGGATCAGGTCTGAAAAGATACTAAAGACTATATTTATTGAAAAACTTCCATTTTTTGCAATGAGTCTTGCTTCAGCGGCGATAACAATCCTTGCACAGAGGTCAGCAAAGGCTATAGCTTCAATGGAAACTATAACGTTTTCAACGAGGGTGATTGTAAGTACAAAGGCATTGGTTTCTTATCTTTGGAAGATGCTTTTGCCTGTAAATTTAAATCCTTTTTATCCTTATCCGAAAGATGTGTCTTTATTATCATTTAAATATCTGTTGCCAATCTTATTAGTGATTGGAATAACAATAACCTGTATTGTTGTATTAAAGAAGCAAAGATTATGGTTGGCAGTATGGAGTTATTATGTCATAACACTGCTTCCTGTGATTGGCATTATTCAGGTAGGGAATCAATCAATGGCAGATAGATATACTTATTTGCCAAGTCTTGGACCATTCCTAATTGTGGGTCTTGGAACTATGTGGTCTCTTGGAAAAATTGTTTTTAAAAAACAGAGTCAAATAGTCAGTGCAGTAAGTATTGTTGTAACTATTCTTTTGGTTATCCTCGTCTCATATAGAACTGGTGAACATATCGGTATATGGAAGGATAGCTTTACTCTGTGGAATTACATTATTGTAAAGGAACCCCAAAGAGTTCCTTTTGCATATCTAAACCGTGGAACTGCTTTTGAAAAAACAGGTCAGTATGATAAGGCAATTGAAGACTATAATATGGCAATAATTCTGAAACCAGACTACTTTGAGGCTTATAATAATCGCGGACTTGGGAACGGTAAAACCGGTTTGTTTGGCAAGGCAATAGAAGATTTTAGTAAAGCAATTGCTATAAATTCGAAATTTGATGAAGCCTATAATAATCGGGGAGTTGCTTATTACCTAATTAATGAGCATAACAAGGCATTTGAAGATTTCAAAAAGGCAATTGAGTTGAATCAAAATAATGCAGAGGCATATGTTAACAGGGGTTATGTTTATCTTCAAAAGGGCATTAAAGAGTTTGCTGTTTTAGATTTTGAGAAGGGTTGTGCTTTGGGAAATCAGAACGGTTGTAAGGCATTTCAGGATCTATTAAGGAAATAGTTATCTTTTACCTGACTCCCAAATTCCCAAGATAAAATCTTATCATTTTTTATATAATTAAAAAACATGAAGAAAATTACGATTCTCGGCTCGACAGGCTCGATAGGACAGAGCACTCTTGATGTTGTATCACGGAATAGAGAAAACTTCAGGATAGTTGCGTTATCTGCCGGTAGAAACCTTGACCTTTTTGAACAGCAAATAAAATCATTTGCACCAGATGTTGTTGCTGTTGCTGACAGAAATACTGCGGATTCTCTTAGTAAAAGAATAAATGGGGTTGAAATACTCTATGGCACTGAGGGGATTAGCCAGGTCGCTGCATATGAGAAATCAGATTTTGTGGTTTCGGCAATCGTAGGTTTTGCAGGCCTTATGCCAACCCTTTCTGCTGTAAAGGCAGGAAAGACAATAGGACTTGCCAATAAAGAATCTCTTGTTGTGGCTGGAGAGATAGTCATGGCAGAAGCAGCAAGAACAGGCTCGAAGATAATCCCGGTTGACAGCGAGCATAGTGCAATATTCCAGTGCATCGAGGGCAGAAAAAAGGATTCCATAAGAAGGATCGTCCTTACAGCATCAGGTGGGCCGTTCTTCGGCAAGAGTAAGAGTGAATTGATGAAGGTCACGGTAGAAGATGCCCTGAGGCATCCTAACTGGGATATGGGCAGAAAGATAAGCATTGACTCGGCAACACTCATGAATAAGGGACTTGAGGTGATAGAGGCACATCATCTCTTCGGTCTCTCTCCTGATGATATTGATGTTCTTATCCATCCCCAGAGCATTGTTCATTCAATGGTTGAGTTCAAGGACAGAAGCTATATGGCACAGCTTTCTGTCCCTAATATGAAGGGGCCTATAGCTTATGCGCTTTCTTACCCTGAGAGACTTGAAGATTCTATCCCGTCTCTTGACCTCAGCAAGATTGGAAAACTTACATTCCATAAGCCTGACACAGAAAGCTTCCCATGCCTTTCGTATGCCTATGAGGCATGCAGGGAAGGAGGCACAATGCTTGCTGTTTTGAATGCTGCAAATGAGGTCGCTGTGGATGCTTTTCTCAGAAGGGCAATCGGCTTTAATGACATTCCTGTTATAATTAAAAGCGCTATACAGTTGCATAAGAGGAAATCCATTTCAGGCATAGAAGATGTTATCAGTGCTGACACATGGGCAAGACAGATTTCAAAAGAGATAGTCAGGGACTTTAGAATTAAAGCCTAATGTCCTGTCTCATAAATAAGTTTACACAATTCTGTCATTCCCGCTTGTCGGGAATCCTTCTTTTAAAAGGGGAAAGATTCTGGACAAGCCAGAATGACACTTCAAAAAGTGTAAAGAACTGTTACAGACACCACACTAGAAAAAGGAGATAAACGATGTTTTTTCTTTCAGCGATTGTATTACTCGGCATACTGATATTTGTTCATGAACTTGGTCATTTTATATTTGCCAAGTCGCTTGGGGTAAGGGTACTGAAGTTTTCACTGGGTTTTGGCCCCCGGCTTATAGGCAGGAAATATGGTGAGACCGAATATCTTATATCAGCTGTACCTCTTGGCGGCTATGTAAAGATGCTTGGAGAGGAGCCTGGTGAAGAATTAAGGGATGAAGACAGGGCCTTCGCATATAATTATCAGCCTGTATGGAAGAGATTTGTCATAGTCTTTTCAGGCCCGCTTTTTAATATCATCTTTGCTGCTATAGTTTTTGTCCTGATATTTTCATACGGAGTGCCTGTTCTCCTCCCTGAGATTGGCGAGGTTATGAAGTCTTCACCTGCAAACAATGCAGGGCTTTTAAATGGCGACAGGATTGTCGGAATTGATGGATCACCTGTCAATCAATGGGATGAGATGACATCTGTTATTCATAAAAGCCCTGGAAAACCGCTTGCCTTTAAAATAAAAAGAGGCAATGAGACTATTGAGATTTTGATAACCCCTGAGAAGAAAGAAATACAAAACATATTCGGAGAGAAAAAAGAGGTCGGGCTGATAGGCATAAAACCAGCAGGAAGCACCCGCATAAGAAAAGAAGGGATTATGAATGCTGTGGCAATAGGAATCTTAAAAACATGGGAGATATCAGCCCTGACAGTCATCGGCATTGTAAAACTTATTCAGAGGATTGTGCCGGCTGACACTATCGGAGGTCCGATCCTTATTTTCCAGATGGCAGGCGAGCAGGCATCAATGGGAGCTATGAACTTTTTTACATTTATGGCAGTAATAAGCATAAACCTTGGAGTGCTGAACCTTCTTCCAATCCCGATTCTTGACGGCGGGCATATTCTTTTTCTGGCGGTTGAAACAATTAGGCGAAAACCACTCAGCGAAAAGATGACGGCAATAGCTCAGAAAATCGGCCTTGCTTTTATTATCACATTGATGGTCTTTGCGCTGTATAATGACATAATGAGACTTATAACTGGGAAGACAATACCTTAAAATGCAAATATCAAAAGTAAAAATTATGGAATCTTTAATTTTTGAATTTCATTTATGAGACCGGCAGCAATAAAAAATCAGGTGTCAGCCGGCGGCGTTATATTCAGGGAGAATAATGCTGCAATAGAGATTGCGCTTGTTTCAGTGAAAGGCGGTAATGTCTGGTGTCTGCCAAAAGGCATTGTTGACAGGGACGAAAAACCAGAAGAGACTGCGGTCAGGGAGGTCAAAGAGGAAACAGGGCTTGAAGGCAGGATAATAGAGCAGATAGGCAAGATCTCTTACTGGTACTACATCAGGGAAGAAAATTCAAGATGCAGGAAGACTGTGCATTTTTATCTCATGAATTATCTCAGCGGCAATACTGCTGATCACGATACAGAGGTTGATGAGGCAGCATGGTTTTCGATTGACGAGGCTCTGAAGAAGGTAAGTTATAAGGGTGACAGAGAGATAATAGGAAAGGCAAAGGAGATGATTGAAAAAGCTGAGTAAACAAAACAGCATAGTGTTTTCGCTCATTCTCGGTCGTTCCGACCTCCGAGGATTTTGCCTCTCGATAATTAAGAATTCTTACTGTTGGTATATCAGCAAAATAAGCCGCTCAAACACTATGCTGTTCTGTTGGTTAGTATAAGATGGAAAAAGTTTTAAATTGGGATAAACTAAAGATCGCTGTTGATAGTCTAAAGGCAAGGGGAAAAAAGATTGTCTTTACCAACGGCTGTTTTGATATCCTGCATATTGGGCATATACGCTATCTCAAAGAGGCAAAAAAACTCGGAGATATGCTCATTATAGGGCTGAATTCAGATAAATCTGTAGCTGTGATAAAACCAGACAGGCCAGTCAACCGGCAGGATCACAGGGCAGAAGTGCTGGCATCCCTTGAACTGGTTGATTATGTAACGCTGTTTGATGAAGACACGCCATACGAATTAATAAAACTGCTTAAGCCTGATGTTCTTGTTAAAGGCGGTGATTGGAAGACAGAAGATATTGTCGGCTCTGATATTGCAAAGGAGACTTACAGCCTTCCCTATGTAAAAGGCATATCCACAACAGGATTGATCGAAAAGATAAAGAGGCTTTAGTTCTATTCATGGATCTCACCGTATTCTCAGACTGGTTCAAAGCCATACCTTTGTCGTCACGAATCTATAATCTCTCAGGTTCATCCGTTGCATTGTTTCTTGCATTTCAGGAAAGACCATTTATCATGGTTGAGTCAACAGAGGAAGAGGCAGTTAAGTTATATAAAGATATATTATTTTATAAGTCAGTTCTGGATACTAAGCGCCAGTCAGGCATCATTCATCACAATATCCTGTTCTTGCCGGAGCATGACAGTCCTGAATTATCAGGCAGACGTGCAGAGACTGTCTATAATCTCAAGGAGGGTGATTCGCTTGTGGCATCAAAGGATGCGCTTAAGAGCGGCATATGGATGCCTGATGAGTTAAGGCGCAGTAGTCTGCTGTTAAAGAAACAGTCTGAGATGAGCAGAGACATTTTAGAGCAAAAACTTATCAGTATCGGATATAAGCGCGTATCAATAGTCGTTGAACACGGCGAATTCAGCAGAAGGGGATGGCTCTTTGATATATTCAGTTCAACAGCAGATGATCCCATAAGAATCGAGTTTTTCGGGGATTCAGCAGAGTCGATAAAAATTTTTGATGTAAATACCCAGAAATCAAAGAAAGAGATTGATGGATTTACTCTGCTGCCTGCTTCTGAGCCGAAAGACGGGGCTGATATTTTTTCTGTAATGAAAAATGCCGCTTGTTTTTATTCAGACTCTCTGCATCCTGATTTCAGCTTTCATGAAGGGGCTGTGGCGCTCTCGAGATTCTCATTTGAGGGAGAAGGATTTGATGCAGGGCTGAT
The DNA here is from genome assembly GCA_016208915.1 of Nitrospirota bacterium. GTDB lineage: Bacteria > Nitrospirota > Thermodesulfovibrionia > Thermodesulfovibrionales > UBA1546 > JACQXE01. The sequence continues at coordinate 54,388 of JACQXE010000077.1, forward strand.
GCCGATGACAGGCTGTGGGATAGATCATAAGGAAAGAAAATCCATTGATGAGTTTCCGTATGCCGTTAAAAAACTGGTTAGGAAAAACAAGGTTGTTATAGTCTCGTCATCCCGGGGACAGGCTGAGAGGATAAAGACTGTTCTTATGAACGGAGATGTTATTGCACCTCTTATCGAAAAAGAAGATATTATCGGGTATGAGGGCAATGTCTTAATAACTGTGGGAGACCTGTCTTCAGGGTTGTTTATCCATGGGCTTTTAATGCTTAGTGAAAAAGAGATATTCGGTGGAAGACCTTCATTCAGGCCGCTGAAAAAGTCTAAGGTATCAGAACTCCTCATCTCTCTGGATGATCTGAATTTTGGAGATTATGTTGTTCATGAGGACCACGGAATCGGAAGGTTTGTCGGCATTGCGAAACAGATGATCGAAGGATACGAAGACGATCTGATGGTTCTTGAGTATTCCGGAGGCGATAGGCTTTATCTTCCGTTGTATGGAATTAACAGGATAAAAAAATATCATGCAGAAGAAGGCATCATCCCTAAGGCAGACAGGTTAGGAGGAAAGACATGGCAGAGGACAAAGGAGAGGGTAAGGAAGAAGATAAAGGAAATGGCAGGAAGACTACTGAATCTGTATGCTGAAAGACAAGTCTCAAGGGGTTTTTCGTTCAGCCCTGATACTGAACTCCACAGGGAATTCGATGATTTTTTTCCTTATGAGGAGACCGCTGACCAGATTAAAGCGACAGAAGAGATTAAGGCAGATATGGAGGCAGAAACACCAATGGACAGGTTGCTCTGCGGTGATGTAGGTTACGGCAAGACAGAGGTTGCAATGAAGGCAGCATTCAAGTCGGTATATGACGGCAGGCAGGTTGTGATACTTGTCCCTACAACCCTGTTATGCGAACAGCATTACAGGACATTCAGACAGAGATTCTCTGCCTTTCCTGTAACAGTGGATTATCTCAGCAGGTTTAAATCAATAAAGGAGCAGGCAGATACTATAAAAAGGGCAGTGCAGGGGAACATAGACATACTCATAGGTACACATTCATTGCTCAGAAAAGATGTTGCTCTTTTTAACCTCGGACTTCTTATCATAGACGAGGAACATCGTTTTGGAGTTGCACAGAAGGAAAGGCTCAAAGAGCTTAAAAAGGGTGTTGATGTTCTTACGCTCACTGCAACCCCGATACCGAGAACACTCAATATGTCGCTTTCCGGCATTAGAAATATGAGTCTTATCGAGACATCCCCTGAAGAAAGGCTTGCTGTCAGGACAATAGTCTCTGCATGGAATGATCAACTGATAAAAGAAGTGATAGAGAGGGAACTCGGAAGAGGGGGACAGACATATTTTGTTCATAACAGGATTCATGATATAGAGAAGATTTACAACCATGTGAGTAGGCTTGTGCCGCAGGCAAATATTTCTGTTGCACATGGCAGGATTAGAGAGAGAGAGCTTGAGAAAATAATGCAGAGATTCATTGAAGGAAAGATTGATTTGCTGATTTCTACAGCTATAATCGGTTCAGGTCTTGATATCCCGAATGCGAATACAATAATCATAGACAGGGCAGACAGGATGGGACTTGCAGGCCTGTATCAGCTGAAAGGACGTGTCGGAAGAAGCAATATACGTGCATATGCATATCTTCTTATCCCGGGGGATGACATTATAACTGATGAGGCAAAGAAGAGGCTTCAGGCTGTTCAGGATATGAGTTATCTTGGCGCAGGTTTCAGGCTTGCAATGAGGGATCTCGAGATAAGAGGCACAGGGAATCTCCTCGGTCCCCAGCAGTCAGGCCATATCCATGCAGTAGGGTTTGATATGTATATGGAGATGCTTGAAAAGTCAGTAGCAGAGTTAAGAGGCATAAAAGCAGAAAAAGAGATAGAACCGCATATAAGCCTCAGGGTGTCTGCCTTTATATCTGAAGAACTTATCGAAGATGTTACCCTGAGACTAAGTATTTACAGGCGTATAGCAATGGCAAGAGAGCAGAAAACGCTTGACTCTCTGTTGTATGAGATTAAGGACAGATTTGGGAGTCTGCCGGCAGAGGTTTATAACGTGTTCGATATAATGAGGCTTAAGATACTGGCGAAAGGACTTATGATTACTGATATAACAGATGTGGGAGGCAATATACGGGTGATTTTTTCGAAAGATACAAAGGTTGATCCAGACAAGGTGTTTAAACTAAGAGATTTCACTGGCGGGAAGATACGGTTTCTTCAGGACGGTTTTGAACTCAAGTTGAGGGGACTTGCATGGAATGAATTGTACAGGTTTATAAAAGATGTTCTGGAAAAATTATATTGAAAATTTATGTTAAAATAGCATCGCTATATTTTAGAAGGAGATCTGATTTATGAAAAAAAATGTATATCTTTTGGTTCTTATCCTAATCTGCGCCTGTGCAACAAGCTCAGAGAACGTGCAGAAGGCGACTGCCCATTATAAGATTGGTTTGTCTTATTACAATGAAAACAATGTACAGCCGGCATTTATAGAATATCAGAAGGCATATGAACTTAATCCTGAGGATAAGCAGGTGCTGAATGCTATTGGCTTTATTTATCTCTTTAACTTCGATGATTATCCGAAGGCAGTGGATTTTTTTCAGAAGGCAATCGCAATTGACAATGATTTTTCTGATGCACAAAATAATCTGGGTGTTGCATATGAGAGGATGCGGAGATTTGATGATGCGATCCGTTCGTATAAAAAGGCAGCATCAAATCTTCTGTATATGACGCCTGAGCTTGCATATGACAATCTCGGCAGGGTGTATTATAGGCTTGGCAGATATGATGAGGCTATAGATGTATATAAGGACGCTATAAAGAGGAAAGCTGATTTCTATAATTCATATTATGGTCTTGCCCTTTGTTATAATGCGAAAGGTAGATATGGAGATGCTGCGACAGCAATAACAAGAGCTATTGAGATAAACCCTGCGTATAAAGGCGCCAGAGACAAGGCTGTTAATGATCTCAAGCAGAAAAAGCTTAAGGCAAAGGGTGATGAGGAAAAAGATATCTCCGATTACTTAGAGATATTGAACTATTAAATTCAAAGTTAAGAGTTAAGAGTCTTTGTTTTTGGTTTTCAATTTTCAATTTTATTTTACGGGGCGTAGCGCAGTCTGGTTTAGCGCACCTGCCTTGGGAGCAGGGGGTCGGTGGTTCGAATCCACTCGCCCCGACCAAGCAAATTTTGTGAAACAAAATTTGCAGTGAACAGTTGTTAGTTATTAGTGTTTAGTTTTTTAACTGACAACTATAAGCTATACACTAATAACTGCTGTTAGTGCGCCTGTAGCTCAGTAGGATAGAGCAACTGCCTTCTAAGCAGTGGGTCAGGGGTTCGAATCCCTTCAGGCGCGCCAAGCAAAATTTGCCGGGCAAATTTTGCAGTGAATGGTTGGTAGTGATTAGTTGTTGGTAAAATTGATTTTTGTTTGTTTTTCTTTTACTATTGACTATTCACTTTTCACTAATAAGTGTTGTAAATGGTGAGCGTAGCTCAATGGTCAGAGCATTGGACTGTGGCTCCAAGGGTTGGGGGTTCGAGTCCCCTCGCTCACCCCATGCGCCTGTAGCTCAGTGGATTAGAGCATCGGCCTCCGGAGCCGAGGGTCGGAGGTTCGAATCCTCTCAGGCGCGCCAATCAAAATTCGCTGTGCGAATTTTGCAGTGATATTAGTCGTCAGTTTCAAGTTAGTAGTTAACTAAAAACTGGGAACTGATAACTAAAAACTATTTTGAGGGCCGTTAGCTCAGTTGGTAGAGCAGCTGACTCTTAATCAGCGGGTCGCAGGTTCGAATCCTGCACGGCTCACCATTTAAAATCAAGGGGTTACGGGGTTTTTCCAGCAAGTCCTTTTTGTTTGGCTAAAATTTTGGCTAAAGTTTTTTAGGGATAATTATGCCTTTACTCTTGATGAAAAGCGGTGGATCATTCTTCTGCAGCTTCTTGAAGCACTCTATGATATAAAGCATTGCCTATCCAAAAGCCGGCATTTACCTTTAAATCGTCAATAATCGGTTTTACAGAAGTAATGATGCCTTTATGTTTTGCTTCAATAAGCATTCCCATAATGCCATTAAACTTCTGTCCAAAACGAGAAGCGATATTACGTCCTCTGCGTTCATCAATAAGGAGAAGGTCTGCCTTTAATTCAATTGCCACGGCTATGGCTTCTGCCTCGCCTGCATCCAGCTCAAGCTTGAGTGAGTCAGCAAACCCCTTGTTTTTTACCTGATGTTTCTCAATCCATAAACTTTGTTCTATTTGCTTTCCTATGCCCGCATTTGATAGTTCATTAGAAACTTCTTCTGGAATTATAACCTTACCGTAAAGCTGTTCGATTATTTTCAACTGATTAATAACAGCGAGGTTCATTAAGGGAGACGTATTACTGACAACTATCACAACCGGCCAGATTCCTTTAATGTTTTTAAATCTTCTTCAAATTCGGCGATGTCATAATGTACAGGAATCTTTCTGCTTGCAAGCAGATGCTGAAATTGCAGCCGGGGCATTCCTGCAAAACGGCTTGCCTGCGCAAGTGTGAGTTTTTCCTTTTGAAAAAGTAAGACAGCAATTTCCTGTTTTAATTCCTCTTCCGTTAATCTGGCTGATTGAAGAATGTCGTCGGATATAAGTATACTCATTGTTTTAGCCCTCCGTTAAAAAATCATATAATATTTTAACTAATCCTGCAATGCCTTGTCATTCTTGTTGTGTTACACGGTAGTGTCAAACCTGAGGTAGGATGGGGCATTTCACCAAATAAAAGCGTTATTTACCCCAGCTTTAATAGCTTTTTAGCTTGCAAGCTTTAAGCCTGTCTGCCTTACAATCTTTAAAAATCCTTATTTAACAACAAGTTAAGTCTTTTCTATTTGAAATAGCAAAAAAAATAAATCTACAAGAATAAGTTTTGCATAAATTTTATTACCTACAGGTGTTTTTTCTCTGAGGAAATATAATTCGCTTTTGTCTTTTGGGGGATTTTTGAGAGGCAATAGGATTGAAAGAGGGGGATTCTTTTTCTGCTGTTCAGGTCTTTTCTATATCTCCACAGCATTGCTACCATCCAAAGCAAAACATCTTTTTACTTCAATTGCATTATTTTTTTATCCTGAAACAAGTTGGTGTGAGAGCAGTTTTACTTGAAACATAAAACATGAAACTTAAAACTATATTTAAGAACGGGGGATTGAGATGAAAAGGGGAAATGGATTTTTGAGGAATTATTTTATAACTCACTGATAGGTAAGCCACTGGTTTGACCAGTGTGACTTGAAAAGGTTTGACCTTGCAGAATTAAGTAAGATAAACCTCCAGAGAGGCTTGACGGAGTCAAAGGCTATCTGGAGGTTTAAATGGACAGTTATAAA
>JACQXE010000078.1 GCA_016208915.1 Nitrospirota bacterium
GCTGGAATATGGGTTGCCTAAAAATAAGCGATTATAGGCTATTTGGAAAAGCTGATTTTATTAAAAGCGTGTCATCAAAACCTAAAATGAGAGGTAATCAGGTAAAATACAAAAAGCGGACATTTCTAAATTGGCGGAACACACGGCAATAGCCGATATTGACAATTTTCTATAGTTTTTATTATTATAATTAGCTGTTTTTATCAAATGCAGTAATTTTTGAAAATATTTTGGGGAAGGTGGATGAATGAAAACCCAATTTGCTAAGAAAGTAGACATTAAACGTAAGTGGTATGTTTTCGACGCAAAGGATCAGATTCTTGGCAGGTTTGCTGTAAAGGTTGCGACCTGTCTGCGCGGCAAAAACAAACCTGTATTCACCCCGAATGTTGATACAGGGGATTTTGTTATTGTGGTGAATGCAGAAAAGGTCAAGGTAACAGGCAAAAAGCTGGATGATAAGATCTATTATCACCATTCTGGGTATCCCGGAGGCATAAAGGCTGAGGTATTAAAAGAAAGGCTTGCTAAGAAACCGGCAGGCGTAATAACTGATGCGGTATGGGGAATGCTTCCAAAAGGCAGGCTCGGCAGGGCAATGCTGAAAAAACTTAAGGTATATAAAGGAAACGATCATCCACACGCAGCTCAAAAACCAGAAATCTTGCAGTAAAAGGAGTTTTTAGATGGCTGAAATCAGATATGGCTCTATAGGGCGGAGGAAGACATCAAAAGCAAGGGTGATCATGTCTCCCGGGAGTGGACAGATAACCGTAAATGAAAAATCGATTAGCGCCTATTTCCCTCGTGAGACTCTCCAGATGATGATAAGACAACCCCTTGAACTTGCGGGCATGACAGGCAAATATGACATAACTGCAAAGGTTGAAGGAGGGGGGCCGAGCGGTCAGGCAGGTGCACTCAGACATGGTATAGCCCGTGCGCTTGTTTCGATGGACAATGATCTTAAGCTCAAGCTTAAAAAGGAAGGCTTTCTGACAAGAGATCCCAGGGAAAAAGAGAGAAAGAAATACGGTCAGAAGGGCGCAAGGAAGAGATTCCAGTTCTCAAAGAGATAAAAATATGTTACATGTTGCCATTTGTGGCGGCAGTGGATATACAGGAGGCGAACTCATTCGCCTCCTGTCAAATCATCCCTTTGTCAAAATAACAGCAGTCACCTCAGAGAAATCAGCAGGCAAGGTGGTCAGCGATTTATTCCCACATTTAACCAATTATTCAGATCTCACATACGAACCACTGGATAAAAAGGATCTTTTGCCAAAGGCAGACCTGTTTTTTATGGCATTACCTCATGCAGAGTCACAGGAGGCGGTAGACTTCTTCTTCAGACACGGAAAAAAGGTTATAGACCTCTCTGCTGATTACAGATTGAAAACTCCAACAGTATATGAAGAATGGTACAGCACGCCTCACAGATTTCGTTCAACGTTAAAGAAGGCTGTTTATGGTCTGCCTGAACTATACAGAAAGAAGATTGCAAAGGCGTCTCTTGTGGCAAATCCCGGATGCTATCCGACAGGTGCGATACTCGGCCTCTATCCTGCCCTGAAGCACAAGCTCATAGCCACTGATTCAATAATCATAGATTCTGTATCAGGCACAACAGGCGCAGGCCGCAAGGCTGATATGGCATTTTCATATTGTGAAGTCAATGAAGGGTTTAAGGCTTATTCAGTCGGCACTCACAGGCATACCCCTGAGATCGAGCAGGAACTCTCTGCAATCAACAACAAAAATATCAAGGTGGACTTTACCCCTCACCTTGCGCCGTACGACAGAGGGATATTGACTACTGCATATGCGAAAATGAAGAGTAATGCAGACACCAAAAAAGTATTCGCTCTTTATAAAAAAGCGTATGCAAACGAACCGTTTATCAGGGTGCTTGGTGAAGGCAGATTTCCGAACGTGAAAAATGTGCGCGGTACAAATCTGTGCGATATCGGACTCACAGTCAACCAAAGGACCGGGACATTGATTATTGTTACTGCAATTGACAATCTGATAAAAGGCGCATCAGGTCAGGCTGTGCATAACATGAATATCATGATGGGCTTCAAAGAAATAACAGCACTTGAAACAATAGCATTGTTTCCGTAATGCGAACCCTACCTCACTATCTTCATGCTTATATCCGCTGCTGGGGCTGAGTGGGTGAGGGCGCCTATTGAAATCCAATCAACGCCTGTTTCTGCAATCTGCCTGACATTATCAAGGCTTACATTCCCTGATGCCTCAAGGATGATACCCTTTTTTGTTTTTCGTACAATCTGAACCGCTTCATTCATATCCTCGATAGACATGTTATCAAGCATGATAATCTCAGCGCCTCCCTCGATTGCCTCTTTTAGTTCGGTAAGATTTTTAACCTCAATCTCTATTTTTGTGAGTGGATGCCCTTCCTTGGTAATTCTCAAGGCATCTCTTATGCCTCCTACGGCTTCTATGTGATTATCTTTTATAAGTATGCCGTCAAAAAGCCCGAATCTGTGGTTGCTGCCTCCGCCGCATCTTACAGCATATTTCTCCATGAATCTGAGCCCAGGGGTAGTTTTTCTCGTATCTACTATTGTTGTGTTTAGGCCCTTTATCCTCTCTGCAAACATATTCGTCAGCGTTGCAATCCCTGAAAGACGCTGTAATATATTAAGACTTACTCTCTCACCAGATAAGATAGAATGGGTCTTTCCCTGTAGTTCAGCAAGCTTAGTACCCTTTGTAACCTTTGAGCCATCATTCGTAATAACACTGAATTTTATTTCTTGATCAAGCAGGGCGAAAACCTCTTTTACGAATGGAATGCCTGAAAGGATAAAATCCCCTTTTGCTGTTATTAATGCATTAGATTCATGTTTCTCAGGTATCAGGAGTGAAGTTGTGATGTCGCCACTGCCTATATCTTCTTCCAATGCAATGCGGATTAGCTCTTTAACGCTATGAGGGATTTCCATGCCTTATCTTCTTCTGAAAAGGGAAATAATCCCCAATATACCTCCGAACACAGCTCCTAATGCAACGGCTCCACGCCAGTCAAGCAAGGTTGTTATGTTGCCTTCAACCTTGTTTGCTATCATCATAATTGATGCGCTGTTTTCAGCTTTTATCTTTATGCCTGCCATGAGGCCTATAGCGCTCTTATTTGCAATTGTATCTTTCTTCGATATGACCATCGGAGAAAAGGAGAAGTTCAGAGTAGTATTGTCGCCTACGGTAACCGCACTTATACTCTGATTCAAGCTTACATCATTACCTTTCAGAATTCCGGCAGCGCATTGTGTGCTTTCCACTCTTTCGCCATCTATGCTGAGTGCGCCAACCTGCTGAAGTTCTATATGCCCGCCCTCAACAGCCCTTATGGAGCTTTGTTTTATGTTTACAAATGCTGCCTCGACAAGTTCTATATCTTTTCCTTCTACGATATCTGTGTCTTTATTGGTGCTCATGTTACCTCCTCATCTCTTTTAGTTTTCTGATATTATCTTCGATCCTTTCATTTTTTAATGCAAGCTCTTCATGTTTGACCCTCTCTTTTTTAACCACTTCTTCAGGCGCCCTTTTTAAAAAATCATCATTCATAAGCTTTCTATCAAGAAAAGACATTGCTTCCTCAATCTTTTTTCTTTCTTTAGCAAGTCTATCAATTTCTGTATCAATATTCAAAAGCCCTTCAAGCGGAATAAAAACCTCTGTAGAACCTTTTACACATACAGCAGAATTTAAGGGTTTTTTCAGATCGGTTCCTATAGCTACCTCTGTTGCCCTTGAGAGCTTTTTTATGTAATGGAGATTGCTCTTGAGGATATTGGCAACGTCATCAGAAAATGTTCGTATCGCAACATTCACCTCAGCAGAAGGAGAGATATTGAGTTCCCCCCGTATTGTCCGTACCCCTGTGATTGTCTCTATTACAGCAGACATCATTGCCTCTGCCTGTGGGTCTCTTGGAAGCGATTTCGGATACTCTTCGACCATGATAGTTTTTCTGGATTCTGACTTCTGGATTCTGACTTCTGGCAGATTCTGCCAGATCTCTTCTGTCACATAAGGCATAAAAGGATGCAGAAGTCTCAGAGAGGTTTTAAGGGTATGAAGCAAACACCAGATTACACCGGCGCCTGATACAGGATCCTGTATCTCGGATTTTGCCATCTCGATATACCAATCGCAGAATTCATGCCATATGAACTGATAGATACTGTTAGCTGCATCATTAAACCTGTAATCCTCAAGCGAGGCATTTACTTCGTCAACAGTTACACTGAGTCTGCTGAGTATCCATTTGCTTGCAAGGTCAGATGGCTGATGATAATCCACAGTTTCACTTTTGATATTCATCATTATGAAACGCGCTGCATTCCATAGTTTATTCACAAAATGCCTGTAGCCTTCAACCCTTTCCTCTGAAAATTTAATGTCTCTCCCCTGCGCAGCGAATGCGCATAATGTGAATCTGAATGCATCTGTGCCGTATTTGTCTATCAGTATAAGCGGGTCAATAACATTGCCTTTTGATTTTGACATCTTCTGGCCTGTTGCGTCTCTTATGATTGCATGTATATATACGTCCCTGAAAGGCACGTCATTCATAAATTTAAGTCCCATCATTATCATCCTTGCAACCCAGAAGAAAAGGATGTCAAATGCCGTTACGAGAACACTCGTTGGATAAAAGGTTTTCAGGTCAGGCGTATTATCAGGCCAGCCTAAAGTGGAGAATGGCCATAGGGCTGATGAGAACCACGTATCAAGAACATCTTCATCCTGAATCAGGTTTTTAGCTCCGCAATAGGGACATTCATTGGATGTTTCGCGGGATACAATAATCCCATCCCTTTTTCTGCACGCGTCGTTCTTCATCTCCTGACAGTACCATACAGGTATTCTGTGTCCCCACCATATTTGGCGTGAGATGCACCAGTCTTTTATGTTTTCCATCCAGCTGAAATAAGAGTTTTCCCATGACTGCGGCAGTATTCTGATCTTGCCTTCCTTGACGACCTTTATTGCTTCCTCAGCCAGAGGACGGATATTTACATACCACTGTAAGGTCGGCAAAGGTTCTATCGTGGTTTTGCACCTGTAGCAATAGCCGAGCGCATGACGATGCCTTTCTTCTTTTTCTATTAGATTTAGATCCATGAGGTTTTTTATAACGCGTTTTCTGCCTTCGTATCTGTCAAGCCCTTCATATTCATTCCCTGCCTCGTAGGTCATTTTTCCATCTTGGTCTATTACAACAATGAAGGGTAGAGGAGGACTCTGTCTTTTAGCCATTGCCTCATCATTAAAATCATGCGCCGGAGTTACCTTAACAGCGCCTGTTCCAAATGTCATATCAACAATATTGTCAGAGATTACAGGGATTTTCCTGTTTGTTAGAGGCAGAGATATCATTTTCCCTATTAGGTTATTATATCTTTCATCCTCTGGGTTTACGGCGACTGCTGTATCCCCAAGCATTGTCTCTGGCCTTGTTGTGGCAACTGTGATGTGTCCACTGTTGTCTGAAAACGGATACCTTATATAGGTTAATGTGCCGTCAAAATCCTCGTGTTCTACTTCAAGGTCTGATAGGGCTGTGCGGCATCTGGGACACCAGTTTATCAGCTTATTATCCCGATAGATCAGTCCCTCTTCGTAAAGTCTTACAAATACTTCCTTTACGGCCTTCGAGAGCCCGTCATCAAGTGTGAATCTCTCTCTTGACCAGTCGCAGGATGTGCCAAGCCTTTTGAGCTGGTGTATTATTCTTACTCCGTATTCAGCTTTCCATTTCCATACCCTTTCGATAAAAATGTCTCTTCCAAGTTGTTGCCTGCTGAGCTTTTCTGATGAAAGCTGCCTTTCAACCACATTTTGAGTTGCGATGCCTGCATGGTCAGTGCCTGGGAGCCAGACCACCTTAAAACCGCACATGCGTTTCCATCTTGCAAGAATATCCTGAAGTGTTGCATTAAGGGCATGTCCCATATGAAGAGAACCTGTTATATTGGGTGGTGGAATTACGATTGAGTATGGTTTTCCGGATGGTGTTATCTCAGGCCTGAAATAGCCTTTGCTAACCCATTCCTCATACCACTTTTCTTCTACGCCTTTAGGAATATAAGTTTTGTTCAGTTCTCTCATAATAGGCAAGGCGGGTCGGGTTTGGAATTTAGATCTCGGATCTTATCTTCTCTATCTCTTTTGCTATCATTGCCTCTGCAATCTCGGGAACGGTCTCCCATATCACCTTTTCAACTTCTTTGCTCAGAGAGGCGAGTGAACTCTGCAACATCTCCCTAAGAATTTTTTCAGTGAGGTCAGGGGCTATCTCCCATAAGATTTTCTCAACAGAATCCTTTAATGCAGCACCTATTGCTGAAGACAGGGCATTCTTGATGTCAATTGTAGAAAGGAATGATGCAATCCTCTCATCTGTCGCTTTTTTGAATATATTTGACAACTCGTCTTTGGATGGAAGCGCTGCCGCAGGCGCCGCAATCTTTATGCTTTTCTCTGCGAAGGTAGGAGCCTGTCGCACAGGAGGAGGTATTATTTTTTCCTCGACAGGTTCAGCTATTATTTCTTCTTCCTTGGGGGCCTCAATGACCCCTGCAAAACTGAGCTCCTCAGTTTCACCAGGTTCGAATTCTTCGGCAACTGAAATCTCTTCAACTGCTTCCTCTGAAATTTCTATTTTTTCTTGTGCGGCAGCCTCTTCAGGCACGGTATCTGCTTCAACCGCTTCCATTGCCCAGAGATCTTCCTCTGCGCCTACAGCTAAAGCCTCTGCAAACACTTCCTCCTCTGCCGCAGCTGGTTTCTCTGCTATAGACGGAGCAAGTAATGATGCATTGATTTTGCTTATTAACTCCTGTGATTCAAATGGTTTTATAACATAACTGTCAGCTTTTACCTGGCGTGTAAGCTCTTCATCAAGCGGCTCAAACGCCCCTGACAGCAGAATAACAGGAATGTTTTTGGTTGCAGGATTTGTTTTTATTTTTTCGCAGAGCTGATAGCCGTTTATTTTTGGCATATCTATGTCAGCAAGTACGATGTCAGGCTTAAAGGCGGAAACAGCTGCGAGCGCTTCTTCCCCGTTACCGACAGACTTTATGTCGAATCCCTCTTCAGCGAGAACAAGTTCTACAACCTTTTGTATTGTAATACTATCATCGGCAAGAAGCAGCTTACGTGCCATATTCACTCCCTTATGTGTATTTCCAAAATTTTATTGCCAATATATAAAAAAGTCAAGGATTTTTCCCTATTTTAAAAAAGCAGGTATTCGCGCTTTCTTTTGTATGTCGTGATATGCCTCTCTTTCCCTTATCAGAAAATGTTCTTTTCCCTTAACCAAAACCTCTGCTGGTCTGGGGCGGCTGTTATAATTCGAACTCATGGAAAAGGCATACGCGCCAGCGCTCATCACAGCAAGATATTCACCCTGTTTGACTTCAGGGATTTCTCTCTCTTTTGCCAGGAAATCTCCTGATTCACATATAGGTCCCACTACATCAGCAAACGTATCAGGCCTTTTCTTTTTTGTTATTGGAAGAATCCTGTGATAGGCGCCATACAGCGATGGCCTTATAAGGTCATTCATTCCGGCATCCACTATGATGAATTCTTTCTCGTAGCCCTGTTTTAGATAAAGAACTTTGGTCACAAGTATCCCTGCATTACCAGTAATAGATCTGCCGGGCTCCATTATCAGCGTCATCTCCTTTCCTTTAAGCAAAGGAAGAAGGTGCTGTGCAAGTTCTTTGGGGACAGGGGGCTCTTCGTCCTTGTATGAGATACCAAGTCCGCCTCCGATGTCGAGATATTTTATTTCTACTCCCTTATAAGTAAGCTCTTCGATGAGAATCAAAATCCTCTTGAGTGCATCAACAAAGGGGGATATCTTTGTAATCTGTGAGCCTATGTGTTTGTGTATGCCCATAACCTTTATATTCTTAAGCCTGCTTGCAGTTTTGTAATATTGAATGGCATCCTCGATCGGGATGCCGAATTTGTGTTCTTTCAATCCTGTGGATATATACGGGTGTGTCTCAGGGTCAATGTCAGGATTTATCCTTAGTGCAATAGGCGCCTTTGTCTTCATCTCACCAGCAATATGATTTATCTTTTTCAGCTCGTCTTCAGACTCCACATTGAACATTAGTATTTTTGACCTTAATGCAAATCTTATCTCATCATCAGTTTTTCCTACGCCTGCGTATACGATTTTTTTCGGAGAGATGCCTGCCTTTAGGGCAGTATAAAGTTCTCCGCCGGATACAATGTCAGCGCCGCCTCCGTTTTTTGCGAAGATCCTGAGTATTGCAGTATTCGAGTTCGCCTTGAGAGCAAAACAGATTATGTGGGGGTATCTGCCGAATGCATTGTTATATGCCTTGAAATGCCTTAATAGTGTTTTATGGCTGTAGATATAAAGGGGACTTCCGTATAACTCTATAAGTTTCTTTACCTTGACATCTTCTGCATATAGTTCTTTTTTCTTATATTTGAAGAAATGCATGTTTTAGTCTATGTTCCCCTTAATTTTTATATGTATTTTTTAACATAGCAACTTAGATAAAGTCAAAGATACAGGATTTGTTAAGAATTTGTTGTGTTGTGACCTTTTGTTGATAAAGCTAAAAAGTTCGAAAACATGCTGTAAGAACATCAAACAGAACAAACAGGGTCAGGCTTGAATTAGTGAATATAATCTTTTCATTAATTTTTTTATTGATTCCCTGCCTTCAGAACTATCAACCACTCTTGATGACTTTGACAGTGTAGAAATATCCCTCTTTAAAATCGATTGCAAGTCCGCAATTCTTCCCCCTGACTCGCGCCACGCCCCGATGAGCAGCCCTCGCGCAAAAACCGCCTGAGCACTCCGGCTTCGTACAATTATCTCTTCGCGTTTCACACCAGTCAGTCTCTCTACCTCTTTAAGCAAAGTTTCTATTGACGGCTTTCTTATCGATTCCTCTGTTCGCCCCGCAGCCTTCGCCACCTTCTCAATAAATTTCTCATCCCCCAATATCTGCTGCTCAATGCCTTTATAATAAGACTCATCTCTTCCTTCTCTCGTTGCCTCATTAACAAAACGGCTGTAAAGCCGTCTCGCAAGAGCTTTGTTTTCAGAGAAAAGCCGCAAAACTCTGTCAACGTCAACCATTCCGCTGTTCTTACCCATATATTCTCCGTGACTGCTCCATCTGTAAACATGAGGCTCATTTGCAATCTTCGCACGAACCGGATTCAGATGGATATACCTTACAAGACTCAGAAGATATTGATCACGATCACAAAGAAAAGATTTGTAACGTCCCTGAAAAAGATGTCCGACCTTTCCGTATTTTCTATTGAAGTATTGCGCATAGGTAAAATTGAGCATTTGCATTATTTTTGATATGGGCATCTCCGGTGTCTCGACAAGCAGATGGACATGATTGTTCATTAGGACATAGGCGTAAAGAATGAAGCCGCACTTCTTTTTGTAGCGGTTTAAAAGCTCAAGATAAGCCATTCTGTCGGTGTCGCCTGAAAAGATAGCTTGTTGCTGATTGCCTCTAACAATGACATGGTAAAAGGCGTTTGGGAATTGTATACGAGGAAGTCTTGCCATGACGAATTATACTATGGCTATATTCATTAATTCAAGCCTGACCCTAAAATACCATCCCACGAGAATGACAATTACCACCATAAGTTCTATAAGAGTAAGCCCTTATTATTAAGAAATCTCATTTTAACAGCCTCATTTAAAATCGTATAGCATTATGACAAATCGCTATTTTTAAACTTACCTTTATAGTCTTGCTCAACCCTAAACGTGTCATTCTGAATCCTGAAATTGTCATGCTGAACTTGTTTCAGCATCTGTTCGGGACAGGCATAGTTCAGCATCTCTTTAGGGCAGACTTAGGCTTCAAAAATTATCTTTGAAGGTGCGAGCCTAAACTTTTTTTTAAAAAGAGTTACCTAATTACTGAGCATGTAGAATTCGTCCTCTTTTCTGTTCTTCACTTTTTATTCCTCCCTCCAGTTTCTCCAGAAGGTTACGTCTTGTACTTGTTCTCCCCATGGAGCTAAATAACCATCTGTTGCTCCACTGAAGCACTCGTTAAATCTTAGCGAAAAAGCAACGTTATCCAAACAACCTATATACCTGTAGCAAGTTATATATTTAAAGTACCGTTCTCCATAAGAATTTACAAGTGCAGGTTTATTTTCTCTATTAGGACAGAAAAACCCTTTCTCCGACGAATAAGAAACTGTATCTTGAGGGTCTATTGCTGATTTTAGCGATACGGAGATGCCCTTATCTCTCTCTAAAACAGAGTTCAGAGTATATGGTTGCCCTGTTGTAATATCCTCTAAAACTTCTGAGGATCTATACCGATTAGGATAAGAGTCTGTGTATTTTACAGTTTTTTTATTTGAAAATATAATAGTGCTACCTATTTTGGTTTCTTTGTTATGATTAACAGTCCAAACTATTTGTCCATTCCAACTACACGTGGAGCCTCCTCCCCATCCCCAAGAATAACAGGTATAATCTAACTTCACATCTGTGTTAGTATAAACAGCATGGTTATAACTAAGAAATAGCTCATTAGGATTTAGAGGATTAACATTTACATTAGCCCATGAAGGTGAAATTCCAAGAGGATATCTATTATTATTAATAAAATATCCAGATTCAAATTCTCCATATCCAACACAGCCCATGCCATAGGGCGTTTCCTTTCTCCATATTTCTTTCCAACCAATAAACTTTTTATAACTCCCTATCACGTTGACTGTTTTGCCATCGTTACTTATGAATAAATCTTGGGCACTAAGTTCAGAATAAAGTCCTCTGGAGAGATTATCACACCAGACAAGACCAAAATCTCCAGAAGCATAGCCATAAGGATTATCAATTCGCAAGACCTCTCCTAAATGATTTATATCAGAGGTATCTTTGTTTATCTCGAAGAGGTCTACTTTATAAACCGCTGGTACTGACCCATAATTCTCAATATACTTATACTCGACGCTTAAGATTCCAAATATAAATGGATTCCCTTCTGCAAATTTGTACTTTATAGCATTATAAATAGGCAGTTGTTTACTAATCTTTTTACCACCTTTGAATGCAATGCTTACTATCGGAGGCCACACATGTTCATATATAGATCGCCATTCGTTTATTGAAAGAACTGCCCATAAATAACATCCTTCTGGATTAACAATTTTTCCAACTACTGCGTCCTGCTCCTGCCCCATTTGTCCTTTAAACACAAGAATGTATTTGCAGAATTTTTTAGCATCAAGTGGGAGAGTAAAATATATATTTGAGCTTTTGTTGTTGCCTGAGCTTTTCTTGCCGATGCTAAGAGACCAACTCTTAAGCTTAACTCTCTCATCGCTTTTATTGTCATACCAGAGTTCAAAGGTTCCGCTCATGTCTTCATCTGTTTTGTTCTCTATCACATAACCTGAACCTCTTGCATCATCAGGAATCAAGTCTATCTCTCCCCTGAAGAAATAATTCAACAGCCCCGCCGAATAGCCGACGGCACGGGGGATAAGGAGGGAGGCATAGTCTTTGTAAACTTTGTCATCTAATACAAATGGCGAGAACTGATAGTAGCCCTTTTTTATAACATCATAAGATATGTAGCCAAATGATGCTAATCTTGTATCCACATCTCCAATCGTTTTCTTGATATATACCCTGTTATCAAATTTTCCGTCCTCTGCATCCACTTTTTCAGGATATTTAAAAGCGATGTGATAGTTCGTATCATCATAAGTTGGATGAGGATAGTTTTTGAATATCGTATCTTCGCTGAAAAAATTAGCGTTGGTGTATTCAGCAATGCCGATAGTAGTTCCGAATGTTACGTTAAGATTCGATCCTGTGTATTTATCAATGTCCCACAGCGCTGATATGGGAACCGGAGTTGAAGAATTTGAAACCGCTTGAGAGAATATCGATTTGTCTACGGCTTTGGGAGCAAGGCTTATGGTTTTAAGATTTTTCTCAACCCATTTCTCATAATGGAACCCTATTATATGAGCATCGTTCCTTACATGTGCAGGTACAGAGGCGTCTTCTACGAGATGCATTATTTGTCCTAATGCTTGAAATGTGAATGCTAAGTTTATCTCTCTATCAAATTTAGCCGCGCTGGTTAATCCCTTGTAAAAACTCTCTCTCGCTTTCTTCCATGACCAGTCCCCACCGAACTGAGAGCTAATCCAACCTTGATCTTGTGCCCATATGACAGATGACTTAAACGTTCCTTTAAAGCCCGCGCTGCTCCAAGGCTTTAGTGGGTCATGAAAATGATTGAGAGAACGGGTGTATATTGGTTCATCTTCGGTCTTGCCACCTATGCCAAGCCATTCTTCAACAGTTTTCCCTAATGCAATTTCATCTATTCCTTTGCTGAAACCAAGATTGTCTTTTAAATAACTGTTCAGGATAGAATAATTCCGTGCGATCTTTTTATTTAAAAAATCATGCGTATCTTTCTCTAAAGCCCATAAAACATGTGTGGAAAAAACTAATGCGAGCAAAAGAAACAAAAATGTTAGTTGAGTATTTTTAAGCTTCCTCATTTCCCCTTACCCCCTCTGATATGAATAGGCTCTAATCCTAAACTTTTCCTTTCAGCATTGATTAGATTTAACAAAGCAGGCATATCTTTATCTGGTACTCCGCCTATCGGAAGCGCATTGCTTTGTGCATCTAACCTCTCTTCTCTTGTCTTTAGCTTTGGCAATTCAAGAACAATCCCTTTTTTGAAAAAATCTGCCATTGTATCTGTGTCCACTTTAAGAGGGCTGTTTGGGAAGTATTTGTCAAAGGCTTCTCCGCCAGCAGGAGGAAAAACTGCATACCCGGGTTTATATATCACGAAGAATGGACCCTCTATCACCCGTATGACTGGCAGAATGTTTAGTGCGGTGAATTTTGGCATGAGGAAATTGCCGTCCCTATCCGTAACAACCTCAACCGCATTGTGAAAGTAGGAGTTTCTGCCCGCAGGGGTAAAATAAATCTTTTCCCAATGAGCAAGGACAACGACACCCTCGATCGGAGCCTTGGTCTCGGCATCGATGATCTTACCGCTCCACGGACCATCAGAATAATAAAATGTTGCTGAGCTTGCAAAGGCAGGAGTGACTCCAAAAATAATAATCACCGCCAATATGATCAAAATCATCTTAAACATAAAAGGCTCCTTTTTCATGCACTACTTCTCTTAGGTATTTCCTTCCCACGTTTTGACAAAAAAATTAGATAAAGTGGAAATACTATTATCCAAACAACTATTACGGAGAAGAAATTGAAAATAAAGACATCAGAAAATTTTAGGAAGGGTTGAAGCAACAAAAGAATAACGGCTGGCGCAGGTGCTGGTGGATGACCCGGCACTAAACCAGGCGCAAACATTATTGCGAAGACTGCTGACCTAACTGAACTTTTTGAGAAGAGAGATACAAAATTGGCAGTCATGTGTCGCCCTATTCCTAAGACTAAAAAGGCGATTGGTAACCACAATAAATAGCTACTGTAAATCCATAAATCATTGCCGCTGAAAAAGGCAAGAAACCAAATAATCAGTGCAATAGAAACAATAAAAAAGCTCTTTAAAAAATAACTGAAGTTCATTTTATTAGTTATCATGTCTGAAATATGCACTCACCCATTAAAATCTGTCTAACCTCCAGATGCCATTAGCATCTTTAACTAAATAAATATAATATGTGATGGTCTGAAGAGTTCCATCTATATTCTGAACTCGATTTATCCGGTACTTAGCGATACCATCTATCTGATATATCATTTCTATATCTTGCATTTGAGAGATGATCTGCTGAAGTTCGTCTATGATTATATTAAATGCCTGTCTATAGTTCTCTCTTGAAGATTCAAGAAAATAACTTAATCCTTTCTCAAGATTTTTGTTTAGTAACGCTCCCTTTATTCCTTCCCATTTCCCTTTTAAGAGAGTATCAATCTCTGTCTTATTCATCACTGTTATAGCAATTGTATCGGAGTAAATATTCCCTTGACTGTCCGTAACGCTCAGGGTCGGATAAAAGATTCCTTCAGAGGCATATGTGTGGCTTATATCCGCAAAGGTCGGGCCGGTGTAATCAATTATCCCATCTCCCTCAAAATCCATCTGATATGAAACAGGGGTGAAGGTTGAGGTAGAGGTTGAGAAGAAAACTTGTAATGGCGCAATGCCGCTTGTGATGTTTGCTGAGAGTGTTACTGGCTGGGATGTGTCATCTGTGTTGATTGTTATTGCCTTTGTATCTGTATTTCCATAAGAGTCAGTTGCGGTTGCTGTTATCGTATTTGCACCGATTGCAAGAGGTATGTTGTTGGCTATCCATTCATTGCCTGTAATCTCAGCAATAATGCCGTTGACTTTGATTCCAATGTCTTTTGTATCTGAGTTGAATGTGCCTTTGACTATTATCTTTGCCTTATTTATCGTTTCTCCATCAATAGGCGATGTTATCTTTATCTCAAGTGAAGGCTTGGCTGTAAATATGAATTTGTTTGAATCTCCTCCGCCAGGGGGTAGGTTGTATGCCTTTATCTCATACTGCCCTGCTGTCTTAAGGTCTTCTTGTGTGAGTTGTATCTGTAGTTTTGTCGGGCTTATGTAGGTTATTGGTTTCTTTGCATTTCCAAAGAAGACTTCTGTATCTTCATAAAATCCTGAACCATAAACTGTGAGGGTAAGTTCTGCTGTACCTGCTTTTGCCTCTTGAGGGTCGAGCATGAATATTGATGGAACAGGATTGTTTACCTGTAGATTTATTGAATTAGATGTGCCTCCGTCTTTGTCTGTGGCAGACGGGTTTGTGATTGTTATCTGGTATGTGCCAGCATCTGTTAACAGGTCTTTTGAAATAATGACTTGAAGATTATGATTATCAATGAAAATTGTCTCTAAAACCTGAGCACCAAGATAAACTGTTGATGTTTTAATGAATTTATTCCCATGTATTAAAATACTCTCTCCAGAGCTTCCCCTGTAAACCATTAGAGGGTTTATGGAGATTATCTCAGGGACAGGGTTCGGAAGCTGTATTAATGTGAGGCTGTCTGTCTTGTCGTCAACTACTGCTGCTATGTTTGTGAAGTTGTTTACTGCAACTCCTCTTGACTTTTTATTTATCGCATAGTTTTTAATGACTGTATTTGTGTTGAGGTCTACGAGCAAAAGGCTTTCGCCTTCATTTTGATGATTATGTTTGTGCTTATCTTTGTGTTCGTCTTTGTCTCCATCACAGATTATGAGGGCACGATTGTCTAAAGAATTTATGGCTATATCCATAGGATGTTTACAAACAAGTAGAGTTACAGTCTGCCAGTCCAAAAGATTTATGAGTGTTATTGAATTGTCCTTCTCATTTACTACTGCTGAGAGATGGGTTTCTGGATTTATGGCTATTGCCTGAGGTTTCTTCCCCACAGGGACTTCGCCTATTAGCTGATAGGTGTCGAGGTCTATGACTGAGGCGGTATAATCCTTTTCATTTACAACAAGTGCAAGACCCCGCCCTGAACTTGATTCAGGGTCAGGGTCTATCGCTATATCTTTTGGCTCTTGTCCTACAGGAATGGTTTCTATAACCTTATATGTTGTCAAGTCAATGACCGAGACTGTGTCGTCTTTTTGATTTGTTACAAGGGCTATGTGATTTGATTGATCCTGAACTTGATTCAGGACTGTTATGCCTTCTGGGGATTTTCCAACAGGTAGAGTTGTTATTATCTGATAGTTATTGAGGTCTATTATTGAGACGGTGTCGTCGTGGCTGTTTCCTATAACTGCGAGATTAAGTTCTTTATCAATAGCAACCCCTCTCGGAGCCTTGCCTACAGGAACTGTGGATAGGACTGATTGAGTGTTCAAATCAACTATCGAAACAGAATTAGCCTTTTCATTGGCAACTACTGCAATATCAGTATTTGGATTTATCGCTATTCCAAGGGGATTTGATTCAAGAGATATGTCTGAGGCAGTAGTTACTGAAGGAACTATGGTGATGAAAGATAAAAATAAAATCGATAGGATTAAATAAATATATTTTTTTCTCATAAATCCTCCATCTTAGCTCTTGGTTACAACTTCTTTTCTCTTAAAATACCTCCCCTGAACTTCTGCCTTAATTCCTCCAGTTCTTCCTGACCATATTTCTTTAAGAAAAGATGTTTTATTGCCGACCTTACTGCCTCTGCCCTTATCATGTCCTCGTCATAGGCAATCCTGTCCAGCATCTCAAGGCTGAAGTTATCCAGTCTCATGGTAAAGGATGTGGCGAGCCTGAATTCCTTTCTCTTCCTCGGTTTTCTCTTCTTTTTTTCTTTTGTATCTTCCATATCTTATCTTATATTCTAAACAGTTTTTATGATACTGTTTAAATAATAGCAGATTAAAAATCTTTGTCAAGGACTTTTTTACGCAAATTCCTAACCCTTTGAAATAATTAAGAAAAATAAAAATAGGGCAAATCTACCATCTTTGGATTTAATCATCAAAGATATGTTAAATTTAAAAAGTTTAATTAACATTGGAGGAAGATTTGGGAAAGAACATTGTAGAAAAGATTTTTCAGTCTCATAAGGCTTATGGTAAACTAATCCCCGGCACTCCTGTTGGTCTTAAAATTGATGAGGTTTATACGCAAGATGCTACAGGCACAATGACATGGCTTCAGTTTGAGGCTATAGGGATTGACAGGGTTAAGGTGCCGCTTGCTGTTTCATATGTGGACCATAACATGATTCAGTCTGATTTCATGAATCCTGATGACCATAGATTTCTACAGACAGTAGCTGCTAAATACGGGGCATACTTTTCAAGGCCGGGCAATGGTATATGCCATCAGGTTAATTTAGAGCAGTTTGCAGCTCCCGGCAGGATTGCTCTGGGCACTGACAGTCATACCCCTACAAATGGCGGAATAGGCATGCTCTCAATCGGCGTTGGCGGGCTTGATGCAGCAACTGTTATGGCAGGCGCTCCTTTTGAACTCACGATGCCTCAGGTCGTAAAGATAAACCTGAAAGGGAAACTCAGCCGTCCGTGGGTTACTGCAATGGATGTGATTCTTGAAATCCTGAGAAGGCTTACTGTAAAAGGAGGTGTTGGAAAGATCTTCGAATATGGAGGCGCTGGCGTAAAAGACCTTAATGTTACAGAAAGAGCTACGATAACGAATATGGGTGCAGAACTCGGTGCAACGACATCCATATTCCCGAGTGATGAAAGGACAAAATTCTTTCTGGCTGCTGTTGGGAGGAAAAAAGACTGGGTAAAGCTCGAGGCAGATAAGGATGCTGAATACTCTGAAATAATAGACCTTGACCTGACTTCAATAGAGCCGATGATTGCACAGCCCCACAGCCCTGACAATGTTGTAACAATAAAAAGTCTGAAGGGCACAAAGGTTGACCAGGTCTGCATAGGAAGCTGCACGAACTCTTCTTATCAGGCGATGAAGGCAGTTGCATCAGTCTTAAAGGGCAATTCTGTTGCAGAAGGTGTCAATCTTCTGATAAATCCCGGGTCAAAGCAGGTTTATCAGATGATATCAAAAGAGAGTCTTACATCAACAATGATAGCAGCAGGCGCCCGGATGCTCGAGGCATCATGTGGCCCATGCATAGGCATGGGTGGGGCTCCGGGAAGCGCTCAGGTGTCAGTCCGCTCATATAATAGGAATTTCAAGGGAAGAAGCGGAACAAAGGATGCATTCGTGTATCTCGCAAGCCCAGTCTCATGCGCTGTATTCGCTCTAAAAGGAGAGATTTTGGACCCGCGCAAATCAGGACTTAAGATTGGAAAATTTGTAGAACCAAAAAAATATTTTATAAACAGGAACTTTATAATTCCTCCAAAGAAAGATACATCTAAAGTAGTTGTAATCAAAGGACCAAATATCAAAGATATATCTGTAAAAGAGCCTCTGGAAGAGAAGATTGAGGCAGAGGTGCTTCTTAAACTCGGGGATAACATAACAACAGACGATATCATGCCTGCAGGCTCTAAAGTCCTTCCGTTCCGCTCGAACATCCCCAAGATATCTGAATTTGTCTTCAGCGGGATTGACAGCACATTCAGCCAGAGAGCGGCAACGGCAAAAGAAAAAGGCGGATGCATTGTGATTGGCGGAGAAAACTATGGACAAGGTTCATCGAGAGAGCATGCTGCAATAGCGCCAATGTATCTCGGACTTCATGCAGTGATTGCGAAGTCATTTGCGAGAATCCATAAAGCAAATCTTATAAACTTTGGGGTACTGCCATTGCAATTCAAAAATCCTTCTGATTATAAAAGGGTCGATAAGGGTGACAGGATCATCATCAGAGATGTGAAAAACTCCCTGATGGTCAGCCAGGTCTATGCGATAGAGAATCTCACAAAAGGTACAACATTCGAGGCAATATCTGATTTAAATAACAGGCAGAAAGAGATTATCATCAAAGGCGGTCTCCTGCCCTATACGAAACAGCAGGAAGAGTAAATAGGTAAAATGTAATACCCTCTCTTATCGAGCGGTGTTGTTATATTGTATGTTGACCTTGTAATCGATCCTGGTATGTCCGGAGGCATTGTTTCCTTGACAGGCAAGTTCACCGTTTTTTGATTTGAGACGGCCTTTCACCATCTTGGCAATCACTGATTCCAGATCAAAACCACCATTGGTGCAATCGTGTTTCATGCACTCCATGAGAAAATATGCAGAACTTTTTGGAGAGAAATTGACCGTACGCTGCATGAATGTCTGAGCGGAGCCCTTCTGATAGTAGTTCATAATGATAACGATAGATGAAACGCCAGAATAGCGGTCAGACAGCAGACCTGCATCGATCTTCTGCTGCTTTCTTTCGATCCTTTCGGTATTTTTTTGTTTGCTGATCATTTGTTTCCTCCTCGAAGAGGGAACCCCCTGCAGTACGCAGGTGGTTCTTCAATTCCTTACTGTCTTACGACATTGACTGCCTTGGGACCCTTTGGGCCCTTTTCGGTATCAAAGCTGACTCTGTCACCCTCTGCAAGGGATTTAAAGCCATTGCTCTGGATAGAAGAATAGTGGACAAAAACATCGCTGCCGTCTTCGCTCGTAATAAAGCCAAAACCTTTTGATTCATTGAACCACTTCACTGTTCCGTTAACCATTTGCGTACCTCCTTAGGTGTGAATTGAGATTGCAGAAGTACCCAAAAAACAAAAAACCACAAAGCTAAAAGTCTTTGTGGCCTTATGAGGACAGAAAAACTCCTGAAACTCTGCTAAAAGACTAACATATTTGCGGAAAATTAGCAATCAGAAAACAAGATTTTGTTCCGCCAATTTAGAAATGTCCGCTTTTTGTATTTTACCTGATTACCTCTCATTTTAGGTTTTGATGACACGCTTTTAATAAAATCAGCTTTTCCAAATAGCCTATAATCGCTTATTTTTAGGCAACCCATATTCCA
>JACQXE010000079.1 GCA_016208915.1 Nitrospirota bacterium
ATTATGGCTTTGGGAGGCAGGGAACAGACTCCTTTAAGGGTTCCATGACCCAGGTGAAATGGAGTTCTCCTGCCTGTCCAACTTTAACGGGTAAAACCCGTTTATATAAATCTTATAACACAAATTCTTAGTAGGAGGTTTAAAGAGTGATTGTCGTCTGCCCGAAGTGCAAAATTAAGCTTAAGGTCACAGATGAAAAACTCACGCCTGAAGGTACACGCTTCAAGTGCCCTCGGTGCAGTGCGGTTCTGCTGGTTAGGAAACCTCCAGTCCAGATAAAACCATTAGAGGATAAGATTATTGTTGCCCATGAGGATAATTCAATAATTGAAAAGGTAAAAAAGGTCCTTATACGGCAAGGTTATACTGTTGTAACATCGAATGACGGTGTTGATACGATGATCAAGGCTGTAAAGGAACTGCCATTTCTTGTAATACTGGATGTCGCATTACCGAAAATATACGGATTCGAGGTCTGTAAGAGACTCAAAGAAAGGGCAGAGACAAAAGAGATAAAGGTTATATTTATAAGTTCAATCTATGACAAAACCAGATACAAGAGAAGCCCTGCATCATTATACGGCGCTGATGATTATATTGAGGAACACCAGATAGAGGAAATTCTCTCAGAGAAAGTTGATGCATTAAGAGGGATAAATAAAGAGACTATTGAAGGGCCTGGAGAGCCGGCGATAGAAAAGCCAGCGCCCAGAGTTGACGCCCCACCACTGCCTAAACTGGAACCTCAGACACCACCTAAGGTTCAGCCTCCGGCAGAAGTGAAACTGGAAGCAAAGGCAGAAACAGACGGCGCAATAGAAAAGGCGCGGAGACTGGCAAGAACTATAGTATCTGATATCTATCTTTACAGCTCTGCAAAGATGGAAGCCTCAATAAAGAACAATAATTTCTATAAGGTTTTTGCCTCTGAAATAAAAGAAGGACAGAAGCTTTATGATAGCCGCATCCCGCAAGAGGTTAAAAATAAAGGGGATTTCTTCCGTGAGGCTATAGACAATTTCATAGAAAAAAAGAAAAATACGCTAAAAATTTAGAAAATAAAAGAAAAAAAGCTAAAATTCTCCATAAACGCATATTTTTGCCGCTTTATTCGTCTTAAACGCCCTTGCCTAAAAGACGCCTTACCCATTATATTAGCACTCTCTAAGATAGAGTGCTAACAGCTTTAAGCTATTGGCTATAAGCTAAATTTTTTCAAGAAAGGAGATTTGTCTATGAAGTTCAAACCACTTAGGGACAGGGTATTGGTTAAGTATTCCTCAGAAGAGGAAAGAACATCAGGCGGTCTTTATATTCCTGATGCTGCAAAGGAAAAACCGCAGAAGGGGGCGGTAATAGCAGTGGGAACAGGCAGGGTTACGGATGATGGTAAACGCCAGCCTATGGAGGTCAAAGTAGGTGACGTAATACTATTTGATAAGTATTCAGGCTCAAAGATTAAGATGGACAATGAAGAGTACCTTATCATAAGGGAAGAGGATATACTTGGAATTGTTGAAGGTTAACAACAGGCTGACAGCTATCAGCTTTAAAGCTTAAAATGAAGGAGGATAAAAATGGCTAAACAGCTTCTTTTTGATGAAGCGGCAAGAAGTGCAATACTAAAGGGCGTTAGTATTCTTACGGACGCAGTTAAAGCAACACTGGGACCAAAGGGAAGGAATGCAATACTCGATAAAAAATATGGTGCGCCAACAATAACAAAGGACGGTGTGACCGTTGCAAAGGAAATAGAGCTTAAAGACCCGTGGCAGAACATGGGTGCGCAGCTTGTAAGAGAGGTTGCATCAAAAACATCTGATGTGGCAGGTGATGGGACAACCACAGCAACAGTGCTTGCACATGCCATCTACAGAGAGGGTATGAAGCATGTTGTTGCAGGCGCAAACCCAATGGACATCAAGAGGGGAATTGAAAAAGCAGTAGAGGTGGTTATAGATGAGCTTAAGAAAATGAGCAAACCTGTTCAGGACAAAAAAGAGATAGGGCAGGTCGGCACAATATCGGCAAATAGTGATCCGTCAATCGGCGAACTGATTGCAGAGGCCATGGACAAGGTCGGCAAGGACGGGGTAATAACGGTTGAAGAGGCAAAAAGCATGGCGACAACTCTTGATGTGGTTGAAGGTATGCAGTTTGACAGGGGATATATCTCTCCTTATTTCATAACCGACCCTGAAAGGATGGAATGCATTCTTGAGGATGTATTCATACTTATACATGAAAAGAAGATTTCAAACATGAAGGACCTTCTTCCGGTTCTCGAGCAGACAGCAAAGATGGGCAAACCTCTTCTGATAATATCAGAAGAGGTCGAAGGTGAGGCACTGGCTACCCTCGTAGTGAACAAGCTTCGCGGCACAATTCAAGTCTGTGCTGTAAAGGCACCTGGTTTTGGCGACAGGAGAAAGGCAATGCTCGAGGATATTGCGATTCTTACCGGTGGCACGCTGATATCAGAGGATCTGGGCATAAAACTCGAGAGCATAAAGATATCTGATCTCGGAAAGGCAAAAAAGATAACTGTGGATAAAGAGAACACGACTATTGTTGAGGGTGCAGGAGACTCCAAAAAGATCGAAGGACGGGTAAAACAGATGAAAGCGCAGATAGAAGAGACAACCTCTGACTATGACAGGGAAAAACTTCAGGAGAGACTTGCAAAGGTTGTGGGCGGAGTTGCAGTCATCAATGTCGGTGCAGCAACAGAGACAGAGATGAAAGAGAAAAAGGCAAGGGTTGAGGACGCCCTTCACGCAACAAGGGCTGCAGTTGAAGAAGGTATCGTACCAGGTGGAGGCGTTGCATTTCTCAGAACGCTGCCTGCCCTCAATAAACTTAAACTGGAAACCGACCAGCAGATAGGCGTTGAGATTGTGAAAAAGTCGCTGGAAGAGCCTATCAGACAGATAGTCAATAATGCCGGCATAGAGGGGGCAGTAGTTGTCGAAAAGGTAAAACAGTCAAAAGAGACAAATTACGGTTTTGACGCAGACAAGGAAGAATATGTTGACATGATTAAGGCAGGCATTATTGACCCAACAAAGGTTACCAGAACCGCTCTCCTGAATGCTGCGTCTGTCGCAGCATTGATGCTCACAACTTCTGTTATGGTTACAGAACTGCCGGAGGAAGATAAAACCCCTAAGATGCCAGCAGGACCCGGCGGCATGGAAGGGATGTACTAAAAACAGCAATAAAAAATCAGCTTTAAGCTGTTAGTTAAGGGGGCGTACTTTGTGCGCCCCCTTATGTTTATAATTGACGGCTGAGTGCTTATTCTGGCATCTTAAATAAAGTGAAGAAAAATACTATATTTATACTTTTCTCGATTGTCTTTCTGAACCTCATATACATATTTGCGGAGTTTCTCATACCCCTCCCGGCAGTAACAAAGACTACTGAGATATGTATTCCCAAGGGAGCTACATTCAGGGAGGCTGTTGAGATCCTTTCAAAAGAGAGGCTTATGAGAGACAAGAACCTTTTTCTTCTTATCGGCAGGCTGACAGGACTTCACAGAAGGATAAAGGCAGGATACTATTCCATCGCAGGTGCGATGAGTCCTCTTGATATACTGATGCTTTTGAAAAGCGGGCAAATTATAGAATATGAGATAACAATAGTCGAGGGAGATTCTCTTTTTGAGATAGGGGACAAGCTTTCTGAAAACAATCTCGTTGATAAGGAAAAATTCATGGAGCTTGCCCATGACAAGGGTTTCTTAAAGTCATATGATATTAATGCTCCTTCGATCGAAGGCTATGTCTTTCCTGAGACTTATAATTTGCCTAAGGGCATCGATGCAGAAGAGGCATTGGGTGTTATGATAAATATGATGCGTGAAAAATTCGTTGAGAAGTTCAGGAAAAGAGCTGAAAATATCGGCTTTACCGAAAATGAGGTGTTGACCATGGCATCCATAATAGAGAAAGAGGCTGTGATAGATAGTGAAAGACCTTTGATTTCAGCTGTTTATCATAACAGGCTGAATAAGGGCATGCCTCTGCAGGCAGATCCCACAGCAGTTTATGGCATAAAAAGCTCGAAGGAAAAGATAACAATGAGCGACTTAAAGAGAAAGACCCCTTATAACACATATGTAATCAAGGGGCTCCCCCTAGGCCCAATTGCATCTCCTGGAATTAAATCAATAATGGCAGCACTGTATCCTGCGGATGTGCCTTATATATATTTTGTATCGAATAATGATGGTTCTCATAAGTTTTCTGTTACAGCAGCAGAACATATAAAGGCAGTTAAGGCCTACAGGGAGAAAAAAACAGGAATTAATTCAAAGGATGGGGCAGAAAGAGACAGCAAAGGAAAGGGGAAAAATGGCTCAGCGCAAAACGCTACAACGTAGAAAGACAAGGATAATATACGTAGGCAATATGCCTGTGGGAGGCAAAAATCCTATTACTGTCCAGTCAATGACAAAGACAGACACGAGGGATGTTAGAGCGACAGTAAGACAGATCAGAAATCTTGAAAAAGCAGGATGTGAGATCATAAGGCTTGCTGTGCCTGAAATGGATGCAGCTAAGGCGCTTGGCAAGATAAAAAAATCCGTAAGTATTCCAATGATTGCAGATATCCATTTTGACTGGAGGCTCGCGCTTGAGGCGATAAAACAGGGAGTTGACGGATTAAGAATAAATCCCGGCAATATAGGCGCAAAATGGAAGGTTAAACAGGTGGTTTCTGCTGCAAAAGGTAAGGGATTACCCATAAGAATTGGTGTAAATGCAGGTTCCCTCGAAAAAGAACTTCTTAGAAAATACGGGCATCCGACTCCGGATGCACTGGTCGAAAGCGCCGAAAAACATATCGAGATTCTTGAGGATATGGATTTTTATAATATTAAGATCTCGCTCAAGGCGTCAAATGTCCTTACAACAATAGAGGCGTACAGACTGTTTTCAAGGAAGTATAATTACCCGCTTCATGTCGGGATATCAGAGGCAGGTCCCCCGTCAGCCGGCATAATAAAAAGCGCTGTAGGTATAGGAATATTGCTGTCAGAGGGGATAGGAGATACAATAAGAGTTTCTTTAACTGCAGAACCGGAGGAGGAAGTAAGGGTGGCTTACGGAATATTGAGCGCACTCAGGATACGGGAAAGGGGTGCAAATATAATCTCATGTCCTACATGCGGCAGATGCAATATTAACCTCCAGGGGCTTGCCAGAAAGGTCGAATCAAGACTAAGGCAGGTTGTTGATCCGATAACAGTCGCTGTAATGGGGTGTGTGGTAAATGGCCCGGGCGAGGCAAGAGAGGCAGATTTCGGGATAGCAGGCGGAAGGGGCAGAGGTATAGTCTTCAGGAATGGCAGGATAATAAGACGGGTTGAGGAGAAAAAACTGCTTGATGCACTGATGGAAGAGATAGGGTTTAAAAGGACATAATAGCGAGTATGGAAATAATACGGATACCAAGAATAATGCAGGACACAGCAAAGGGTCACAGTCTTCGCGGAAGGTCTATAGGTTTTGTCCCAACTATGGGAGCATTGCACGAAGGGCACCTTAGTCTTGTTAGGAGGGCAAAGTCTGAAAATGACATTACTGTCGTGAGCATATTTGTAAATCCGTTGCAGTTCAGTCCCTCAGAGGATTTCGAGAGATATCCGAGTGATTACGAGGGAGATTCTAAAAAACTAAAGGGAGAAGAGGTTGATATTCTTTTCATGCCTGATATAACTATGATATATCCAGAGGGTTTTTCAACACATGTTGAGGTTGAAAACCTCTCAGAAAAGCTATGCGGTTTATTCAGACCAGGACATTTCAGAGGCGTGACTACAGTAGTTACAAAACTTTTTAATGTCGTTAAACCAACAAGGGCATATTTCGGACAGAAGGACTTCCAGCAATGTGTAATCATAAAAAAGATGGTCAGGCACCTGAATATGGACATAGAGGTTGTTGTCTGCCCTACCATTAGAGAGAGCGACGGGCTTGCGATGAGTTCAAGAAATTCATATCTGAATAAAGAGGAAAGACGAGCGGCTTCTGTCATAAGCAGATGTCTTGCCCAGACCATTGAACTCATAAAATCTGGTATAATTGACAAAGAGCATATAAAGAGGTTCATGCTGGCAAAACTTTCAGAGGAACCTCTTGTTACAGAGATACAGTATGCCTCTGTATATGACGCTGAGAATTTGGATGAGGTTGAGAAGGTCGGGAAAGAGGCAATAGTTGCTATTGCCCTGAAGATTGGCAGCACAAGGCTTATAGATAATATGCTCGTGAAGGTTTTGATAAAACCTGGAGAGGAGAGTCGGGATGCTGCAGAGAGTTTATATACAGATACTTGATAATCCAATGGATGATATAGTTTTTGCCGAAGAGAGAATCAATGATTCTGTGACAAATAAAATCTTAGCAGAAGAACTACAGAAGGAGATGAGCCATTTTTATCCTTTTGTAGTCTCGGTTGAATACGTAGACCTTTTTATGGACGACGAGGAGGCATTTCCTGAGATAAGGGAACTTTTAAGACACGGTGCAATAAATACTCCGGTGGTTCTTATAAACGGTATTCCCAAAATCCACGGAGGCATCCCCTATTCGGTTATAAGAAAAGAGGTTGAACATCTGCTCTCCTCAGGTCCTGTGCACTAACACACACAATACAGAGTTGCATTTAATCACTAAAAGGGCTCCAAAGTTTTTGGTTAAGGTTTGTAAGCCTGCACAAGGACGGTGTCGTTCATTATTTTTTTGCAGGTTTTTTGAATCCGGTCTTCACAAGCCACGCCTTCATTTCATTCGGTGAATAGCATCGTCCGCCTTCTGTGTTGACAAGCATGTTCACAGAGAAAAGCGCTCCTGGCATAGGTTGTGTCCTGTCATCCGAAATAAGGAATTCCTGTATCGCTATCATTCCGCCAGTGTTCAATGCCTCTCTGCATTTTTTCAGGAGAGAGATATTATTCTCTGTAGAATTCGAATGCAAAATCTGACTTGCAAAGATAAGGTCATACCCATGACCGATATCGTCATATAAAAAATCGCCCTCGATAAAACGAATATCTACTCCAGCCTTCCCTGTAACCTTTTTTGCAATCTCCACGGTCTCAGGTCTGTCAAGGAGCGAAACACTAACGCCCTTTTTTGCCATCTCGATAGCATATGTTCCGGGTCCTCCCCCAAGATCCAAGGCAGTCCGGACACCTTTTAATCCGATCTCTTTAATTACATCCTTTGCCTTGAATATTGCAAGATTATCCATGCCGAGTATAAAAGCGCTATGATCATGAGCCTTTCTGCTGGGTTTTCCTGTTTTTAATACATCATCCAGTGCTGACCAGTTCAGCCAGAGGCTGTCAGCATGTTTTATGATATTGCCTTGATAATACTTACTGCCTTTAACAAGAAATTTTGATGCTAAAGGCGTGTTTAAATACTTTCTGTTGTGCTTTTTCAGTAAGCCTATGCCGGTAAGTGAGTCGAGGAG
Source organism: Nitrospirota bacterium (assembly GCA_016208915.1). GTDB lineage: Bacteria > Nitrospirota > Thermodesulfovibrionia > Thermodesulfovibrionales > UBA1546 > JACQXE01. Next base: position 7,489 of record JACQXE010000079.1, read on the forward strand.
TATTTCGGTTGCTCTAATATCTGTTTTCAGTTTTTGAGAGACTGCTTTTACTGACTGGGGCTTTGAGAAATGGTCAAATATCCTATAGTTATTTGCAGTGAGAAGCACCCGTGATGCCCTGAATGCCCCCCAAATCTTCATCAGTTCCTTTGCTTCTTCAAAGGACTTTCTATCCATGATCCTTCCTCACCTTTTATTCTTTAAATACTGACTGCTTTGCTGGTATTTTATAGTCCCATTTTTTTTAGGGTTGCATCAGCGTTTTGACCTGGAGCCGGCGCCTCTTCAGGCAGATAGAGCATAACTCCGCCCTTTACAGGACGAATGACAATCTTCCCTTCGGAAGCAAGCTTGTTTGTTGCCTCAACAGGATTTTCACCCTCAAAGTACTTCTTGAATGCTTCATTGAAGCCTGAATATACAGTGTGTATACCTTTGTATCCTTCCTTTCTCAGACTTGCAATAGCCTTCTTCACAAACTCTTCATGATTCATTTTCGTAGACATAAAATCCTCCTTTAGTTAGATTTATATTATTAAAGCAGTGGCGTTTCATCGGACTTAATCTCTTCATCAAATCCGATAGCTTTTTGCTTTCTTAAATCATCAATCTTCTTTAAAGGCTTTTCAAGCATGTTGCTTCTTGTCGTAACAAGGACGTCATACGCTTCTTTTGCATCATCAAGTCTTTTGCCCATTGTTTCAAATTTTTCTTTATATAAACCCCACTGTTTTGAAAATTCTCCGAGTTGTTTCAATATCTCGGATGCTGTTCGTTCGAGATTAAAGTTAGCTACTGCCTGCCGTATAACAGCAAGCACAGCATAAAGCGTAAACGGCGAGCACAAAATGACCTTCTGCTTCAATGCTTCATCCATTATTGTTAGATCAGCTTCATTGATAAAGCTGTAAACTTGCTCATTCGGAATAAATACAATTACATAATCAACTGTATTGTTAGCTGTGTCTATATAAGCACGATTCGTTACCTGCTTAATCATTGTTTTTGCGTTTTTCAGCAGTTCTTCTTTAAATCTTTTTTTGTCCTGTTCGGTCTGTGCGTCAAGATAGCTCTGATAATTTTCAAGCGGAAACTTTACATCCATATTAATCTTCAGGCTATTTGGAAGAAAAAATGTATAATCTGGTCTGCCAGAAGAGCCTTCTAAGGTTTTTTGTTTGATGTAGTTTATCCCCTCTATAAATCCTACCAATCTGAGAATGTCCTCTGCCATACGCTCGCCCCATTCGCCTCTCTTCTTGGAGCTTGCAAGCGCATGCTTCAGATGCTCGGTAGTATCTTTGAGCTTTGACGTGATATCTGCATGATGCTCAACAAGTGCAGAGACTTTAATGCTTCCCTTTTCTACATCAGCCAATTGTTTCTGCATCTCTGAAAGAGTTTTGGTTATTGTCACAATGCTCTGGTCAATAAGTTCTTTTTTCCCTTCGAGTTCTTTTTTCCCTTCCGATGTCTTAGACTCAAGGGTCTTTTCAGCGAGTTTTAGAAATTCTGCGGAGTTTTTAGAAAGCGCCTCTAAAGAAATAGAGCCTAATTTATCAGAAATCCAAGTCTCGATGGTAAGAAGATTTTTTTCTGCCTCCTGATACCTTGCCTCTACGGAAGCTCTCGCCTGCATTTCCTCTGTAAGTTCAGTTCTAATTTTGGTTAACTCACTATCTTTCTGCTGTATTTGCTGCCTCAGTTCATTATTCACCGCCTCAGCGCTTTTTGATTTTGATGACGCAATGAGCCATGCAATAATTCCACCACCGACTATCCCTACAAGAACAAATATTATCCCTGTCATTTATTCCTCTACAACGTCTGTTCTCACCAGTGCCAGTATCGCTGAATGGGACACGATGAGATACTTTTTCTCTTCAAACTCTATCTCCACTGCAGCGTCTTTGAGAAAGATTGCATAGTCACCCTCGGCAGCCTGAAGCGGGATATATTTAAGATCCCTTTTCTTCATAGACCAGGGTTCTTCAAGGACTACATTCGGATCATGAACAGGATAACCCGGGCCGATCTTTATCACGTATCCTCCCTGAACCTTATCTTTTTCTTTTACTGTAGGCGGGAGATAGAGCCCTGTGCTCGTCCTGTCACCCTTTTCATCAGGCTCAATTAAGACCCTGTCACCAACGACAATAAGATTCTTCTTCGCCTTCATGCCGGTATTTTAAAGGATGCAGTGTAATTTTAGCCATTAAAACATGCAGGCGCACTATTTAAAAGGTTTCTTCCAGAAAATTCAGATTCTTTATTGCGTTTTCAAAATCTCTCTCTGACATATTTGCAGGATGATGAATTGCCTTGTTCCTCAATCTCAGGAGCTGTTGAAACACCCCCTTTTTATACGAGCTGATGCGCCTGTCGCGCTCAAGCTCCTTCAGACAGTCAGAGAGTACAGGGGGATAGTTTCCCAGTATCCTGTTGGCGAATGCCTTAAGCTGTGTTTCAATATAATGGCCAAGGATGAGAGATGCCACAATGATTTCTCCTTTCCTGTAATATTCCAGCGCATGTTCAGCAGACACGGCGCCTCTAAATAGGCCAATGTTTTCATTTGATTCGGGCTCGCCCGGTATCAGCCCCTGTATCTTCTGATATAACTCAAGACATTTGTCTATCATATTTCTTTCAAGATAGGATTCAGCGAGGAGAAAGAGTTCGCGTATTCCGTCAACGCTCTCCTTCTGTCTCAGGGCAAAAGAATACGCGCGCTCGAGAGCCTCTGCCTTGTCATCTTTTTTATCAAGCACGTCAAAATGTCTTGCCCAGCGTTTCCCTTTAAGGACATTGTCTTTTGTAAATCTGAACAGTTGCTCAGCTATCTCACTTTTATTAAGCCTTCCACTTATTATGATGATATTCAGAGTTGGATAGTTTTCGAATATCTCTGGAAGAGCATCAATCCCCTCATTCATGCGGTCAAATTCTATGTCGAGTGTCATTAAGTCAAATATCTGGGTAGTCAAAAGATGCAAGGCCTGCCTGACGCCCACAGCCTCGTAAAATCTGAGATCAGGTTCTTTATCGCCAAGTGCGCGACTGATTTCGAGCTTCAGAAGTTCCCTGTCTTCATAGTCATCATCAGCAATAAGTATCTTAAACATCAAGAGCCTCTTCGACAAACGGAAGATTTATGATTATCTCTGTGCCTTTCCCGGGGGCCGTGTATTCTTTTCCAACTCTTATTTTGCCTGCATGAAGTCCTATTACATATTTGACAAAATACAGGCCCTCACCCCATCCATCTGTTGTGCTTTTTCCTTTGTAAAAACATATATCCGCCGGTTGCTCATCCATTCCTATACCTTCGTCGCGGAATGCTAAGGATACGTATCTCCTCTTGCCGTCAACATCAAGAGAGCATGATAATGATATCTTTGCGCGTGACTGTCCCGGTTTTTTGTACTTTATGGAATTATCTATCAGGTTTTCAAATACTGTCCTCAGAAGTGTTTTAGAGGCGAAAAGCGCAGGAGGCGGCATCTTTTCCTCAAAGGTAAAGTCAGCGAGGTCGCTGTACTGCGATGTGAGCTCAGCCAGCATTTCTCTGAGGTTAATCTTTGTGAAATCTACAAGCCCTGCCTCCCGTTCATCAGAAATTTTTTTAAATATGTCTATGTCGGCAAAAAGCTTGTCCATATTCTCATCAATGCGTTCTCGTGCATCCTGCGGTATGTCAGAGAGCAGATCCACCCTCCGCTTTATTCTCCCAAGGTTATTTTTAAATTCATGCCCTATAGTGGCAGATATGTAACGTATGAATTCGTTCCTCCGCATAATCTCCTGATTCTTAAGAAGTAAAAGTCTATTCTCATTGGCCCTTCTCTGCTTCTGCTGGTAAATAAGCGTCAGATAAATACTCAGCGCTGAAAATGATATGATCATAATAAGAAGTGTATAATTAGCTATTCTATTTGAAGCATCGAGCACTTCCTGCATTATAGAGAGACGTTTGCTTATGTTTGCCGCTGTGTGAATAGTGTCCATGCTTTTCCATGGCATCAACAATAGCATGATGCGGTCAAAGGGCGGTACGAAACGGTCAATCCATACCATACCAAGCAATAACCAGATAAATATCAGCAGGACTATTAAGAACAGGAATCTGATTTTATTTATAGCATCTGAAAGCTGCATAGTTTATTTTAACAGGTTTGACTATCACTAACAAACCCCTAACACCCATTTCACAGAGAAATCCTTTGGAAATCAAAGGGTTACAAAAAAATATCTTTTTTCTTGACATGCACAACATATTGTGGTTTAATTACTTCAAAGCTATTCAATAGCACAAATTATTGGAATTCAGGGGACTAAATAATAGATGGTTTATATAGAGCATTTGATTTTTGGCTTGCCTGCTCAGAATGCTGCTTATCTATGCAAAAAGGTGTTTGTTCGGGAAAGAAGACTGCATTTATAACCTAATTAACAAGGTATCTTTTGGAAGGAGTTTTATCATGAAGGTAATTGAAGGTCTCGGTCTCACTCAGAATGCGGTAAAAGTGCTCGAGAAGAGGTATCTCAAAAAGAATGAAGAAGGTAAAATTGTAGAGACTCCGCATGAACTTTTTCAGAGGGTTGCAAAAAGTATTGCTGCTGCTGATCTTAACTATGGTAAATCGCATGAAGAGGTAGAGGCATTAACTGAAGCTTTCTATGAGATGATGACATCTCTGTATTTTCTTCCTAACAGTCCTACACTGATGAATGCAGGAAGGAGGTTAGGCCAGCTTTCTGCGTGTTTTGTTCTTCCTGTAGAAGACTCGATGGAGTCAATATTCGAGGCAGTTAAGAATGCAGCGATTATACATAAATCAGGAGGAGGCACGGGTTTCAGTTTTTCAAGACTAAGACCAAACGGTGATGTTGTTGGCTCTACAAAGGGTATCTCGTCAGGTCCGGTATCATTCATGACAGTTTTTGATACAGCTACAGAGGCGGTAAAACAGGGAGGCACCAGAAGGGGCGCCAATATGGGGCTTCTCAGGATAGACCACCCTGACATACTTAGCTTTATCACATGCAAGGAAAATAATACGAAATTTAATAACTTCAATATATCTGTCGGATTAACAGAGGATTTCATTGATGCCGTTGAAGAGGATAAAGAGTATAGCCTGATAAATCCAAGGACACAGAAGGTCAGTCAGAAGCTCAAGGCAAGGGAGGTCTTTGACCTCATAGTAAATCATGCATGGAAGAATGGAGAACCCGGGATAGTGTTTTTAGACAGAGTAAATGCATCTAATCCAACACCAAAACTCGGAGAGATAGAATCAACAAATCCATGCGGTGAACAGCCGTTGCTTCCATATGAATCATGCAATCTCGGATCGATAAATCTTGCGCAGATGGTGAAAGGTAATGAAGTAGACTGGAAAAGGTTAAGTGACACGGTTCGGAAATCTGTTCATTTTCTCGACAACGTTATAGATGTTAACAAGTATCCCATTAAAAAAATAGAAGAGATGACAAAGGCTAACAGAAAAATCGGACTTGGAATCATGGGATGGGCGGACATGCTGCTTCAGCTTCAAATGCCTTATAACTCTGACATGGCTCTAAAACTTGCAGACGAGGTTATGTGCTTTATTCAGACCGAGGGAAAGAATGCATCTTCTGCCTTGGCTGAAGAACGGGGCGTATTCCCAAATTATTCTCAAAGCTTCTATGCAGGAAAACAGAAAATGAGGAATGCAACAGTAACTACCATTGCACCGACAGGGACACTATCTATCATTGCCGGGTGCTCGTCAAGCATAGAGCCTTTGTTTGCTGTTTCATACGTGAGAACTGTTATGGAGGGCACAAAACTTATAGAGGTCAATCCTCAGTTTGAAAGAGTTGCAAAGGAACTGGGGTTCTTGAACAGAGAGCTTATGGAGCAGATAGCAGAGAAGGGAAGCATAAGGGAATTTAAAGAGATACCTGAAGATGCGAAAAAAATATTTGTTACGGCTCATGATATTTCACCTATGGAACATATAGCCATGCAGGCTGCATTCCAGAAACATGTGGATAATGCAGTGTCAAAGACAGTGAACTTTTCGCATGATGCAACAACCAAAGATGTTGAGGAGGTATATCTTCTTGCATATAAACTTGGTTGCAAGGGAGTTACGGTATACAGGGACGGTTCCAGGGAAAACCAGGTCCTTTCAACAGGAAACACAAAGGCGGAAGAAAGGGCAAACTTTATGGAACGCAGGCAGAAGATAGTGCCGCGTAAGAGACCGGAGATGATTAAGGGATCAACAAGACTCATGAAGACAGGCTGCGGACATCTCTATATCACCATCAATGAAGATGAAAAGGGACAACTTTTTGAGCTCTTCACTCACATGGGAAAGGCAGGAGGATGCGCCTCAAGTCAGGCAGAGGCCATAGGAAGACTTGTATCGCTGGCTTTTCGCTCCAATATAGAGCTTGAGGAGGTTGTGAAGCAGTTGAAGAGTATATCTTGCCATCAGCCTTCATGGGTTGACGGAGGGCGTATCCATTCATGCTCAGACGCAATCGCAAAGGCAATAGAGAAATACAGTTCTAACGGCTCTGACGATACGAAAGGAAATGGCAACGGTAACAAAGACACCATAAACATCATGCTCATCGGTGCATGTCCTGAATGCGGCGGTCCTGTGGAACACGAAGGTGGATGCGCAGTCTGCCATAATTGCGGATTTACGAAGTGCGGATAGATAAAGGTAATTGTAAATTTAGAATCATTAGATTCAATTTTTTAGGGGTAGGGACCAAGTCTCTGCCCCTTTTTTTAGAGGGTGAGATTGAGAATGAGTTGAGAGAGGTGGGGCGAACAAGGTGTCTGCCACAACAGTGGGTTTACAAAATGCGGGCAAGGGAGTTGATTCACATAAAGGAGAAAGAAATTGCGTGAGATAAAATTCTTTTTCACGCTGTCAGATAGTGCTGAGGATCGAATAAGAATAAATGCAGTCAAAGACAGAGGGAAGATTTTGAAATTTGTCGTTCAATATGAGTCGTTGATTAAAAATAAATGGCATCCAATTGTCAGGTATGACAATTCACATGGTTTTGCCCACAAGGATATTATTCATCCTTCAGGATTAAGAGAGAAACAGCCTTTATATTTTCAAACATTCAGTGCTGCCTTTACATTCGCAATACAAGACCTTAAAATATCTTGGAGATGGTATAGAGCAGCTTATGAAAAGGAGTTAAATAATGAAGAAGGAAATGGTAGTTAGAAAAAACCTCGACTTACTCGATACTTTTATGAAATATGCTTTTGACAATCCGGACATCCTTGACAAAATCCCGCCTGATGCAGAACTTATTATCTTTCCAAAAGACGACCCAGCGTTATTAGCTGAGAATAAGAAAATGGCAGAGTCCATGAAAAAAGCAGGCAAGAAGGTTGTCATCGTTGAGCTCAAAACACCACGTATTGCCAAACCACACCTTGCAGTTGTCAGCGCATAAAAATTGTATAAATTTCTGGTGAAGATGCTTTTGACTGAGAGGGCGGGGTGTTGATTTTATGAAAGAACTAACTGAAGAACAGATTAAAAGACAGGATAGTGTTGATAACGCTGTTTTTAATCTCATTCAGGAACTTAATCCAACAGATAAAGAAATCAGATGGGATATTGAGATGATTGGTGAAGTCAGAGATGTCGTTGAAGACTGGATGGTTGAAAGATTGAAGATTACAGATGAACAGGGTTTTTATCCTTATCTTGAAGATAATTACTAAAGGGGGAAAACATGCTTAAAACAGATACGTTCTTTACTATAAAAGAAGCCAGCGAATGGGCGACACAGTATTTAAGTAAAACTGTGACAACCGCTAATATTTCATACCTTATTCAATATGGACGAATCAAAAAAAATGGTGACAATGGAATGGCACAGGTTTCAAAGAAAGAACTAACACATTATTATGAATCTTATAACGGCAAACGTGAAGTCGCGTGGAAAGAGCTACTCGGCAAAGATTTAAACTGGGCCCTTTCGTTTGACCAATACAAAGAGGCTGAAACAACCAAACACGTTCACAGACTCCATCCGTATAAAGGGAAATTCATTCCTCAACTGGTGGAATACTTTCTTGACGGCCACACTGACAAGTTCAAGAAGCAAGTTTACTTTAAAAAAGGCGATATTGTTCTTGACCCTTTCGCAGGGAGCGGAACAACAATGGTGCAAGCTTGTGAACTTGGAATGCATGCTATCGGCATTGATGTTTCTGTTTTCAATGTTTTTATAGGGAACTGTAAGGTTACGAAATACAACATGCTTGATGTCCAAACGGAAATCAACCGGATGAACTTCCCCCGGTTTAACGGACACACCGAAAGGTTAGGTTACGATATAAATAACCTTATAACCTTGGGAGGTGTAAAAATGCAAGAGAGCAAAAAGCATAGGACGTACGATCTGCAGTTTAAAAAGGAAGCGATACGACTTGTGACAGAAGGTGGACGATCAGTGAGTGACGTAGCCCACGGTCTTGGGA
>JACQXE010000080.1 GCA_016208915.1 Nitrospirota bacterium
CCATATTCCTCCATAATAACTAATCCATACATATCCCCAACTCCAAAATTTCCCCTCAATATTAAAATCTTTCTGCATCGATTTGCAAAGAGTTCTAAGAGATAATGGCTTGAAAAGATGCCTGAGGTTCTCCAGACATCAACAAACAAATCAGGCTTTGCTTTTTTAGAGAATGTCGCCATTTACAATTAAACACATTTTATACCAAACCGCTGTATTTTTTCAGCCTGCAATTTATGATCAGTGGCTTGGTCGAGCGTTGCTGAAGCTTATCTTCCTTTCAAGGCATCGATTCCTCTGATTTGACTATATGATGAAAATTGAGATATGACCTGAAATTAAGTTAGAATGGAGGGGGGAATTAAGCATATCTGATAAAATTTATGGGTAAAGTCATTGCTATAGACGGACCCTCAGGGGCAGGAAAAGGGACAATTGCAAAACTCCTTGCAGACAAGCTTGGTTTCAGCTACCTTGACACAGGCGCGCTCTACAGGGCAATCGCCTTTGCATTGAGGGAAAAAGGAATACAATCTGAGGACTCAGATGACAAAATTCTAAATGCACTGAGGGGTATTACAGTGACTTTTAAAGATGGACGGGTTTTTTTAAAAGAAGATTCTGAAGCTACCCCCCCAATCCCCCCCTTGTCAAGGGGGGGAGAAAGAGGGGGTGGCAGGGATATCTCAGAAAAAATCAGGACAACAGAGATCGGCCATTATTCATCTGTTTTTTCAGCGAGAAAGGTTATAAGGGATTTTCTCCTTAACATTCAGCAGGAGGCTGCGCTTCAGTCTGACATTGTTGCTGAGGGAAGGGATATGACAACTGTTGTATTCCCTAACGCATGGAGAAAGATCTATCTCGACGCATCTCTGAGTGAGAGGGCAAGGAGACGATATCTTCAACTGAAAGATAAAGGGCTTGATATAACCGAATCTGATGCGAGAACGGATGTTGTTGAAAGGGACAAACGCGATTCGAGCCGAGATATCTCGCCTTTAAGAAAGGCCGATGATGCAATACTAATAGATTCAACTGCTATGACAGTCGCGGAAGTATTAGAAAATATCCTTTATCTTATAAAGGCGGGAAAGTGAGTTTCTCGTATTGGTTTTTCAGATCGTTATTTCTCATTAGCTTCAAGTTGTTTTTCGGATTTGAGGTTATTGGCAGCAAAAAAATCCCTGAGACAGGCGGTGTGATTGTAGTGGCGAACCATGTAAGTTATCTGGATCCGATGGTTGTCGGCTCTGCAATAAAAAAAAGACAGGCAACATTTATGGCACGACATGGGCTTTTTAAAATACCTTTAATCGGTTTGTTTGTGGGTTCATTCTCATTCCCTATCAATAGAGATAATCCCCAGCCATCATCGATAAAAGAAGCAGTTAACCGATTAAAGAGGGGTGAACTTATAGTAATGTTTCCTGAAGGTGGGCGGAGGAGGGACAGAACCGTGCTGGATGCGAAAAGGGGAGTTGGGCTGATAGCAGCAATGTCCAATGCAACTGTCGTGCCTGCATTCGTTGACGGCACTGACAGGGCATTGCCCACAGGCGCAAAGTTTATAAAACCGGCAAAAATCAGGGTATTTTTTGGCGACCCCATAGAGATAAAAGAAGAAAAAAAAGATAGAGATTTTCAGGATAAGATAGGGGCGGCAGTAATAGAAGCGCTTAGAAGCTTAAAGACAAAAGTTAAGGGTTAAAACTATGAAGATAGTTCTTGCAAAAAAGGCAGGATTCTGTTTTGGAGTAAGAAGGGCAGTAGACATAGCCTTTGATATGGCAAAGAAAAAAAAGAAAGGAATATTCACTCTGGGCCCGATAATACATAATCCTCAGGTAATTGAAAAACTTAAGGAAGAAGGAATCCCTCCGATTGATAATATTAATACGCCTGGGATTAAAGCTATTATAATCAGGACGCATGGAATTACCCTTAATCTCATGAATAAGATATCAGAGGCAGGTTACGAGATAATTGATGCAACCTGCCCATTTGTAAAAAAGGCACAGCATTATGCTAAACTTCTTAAGGAAGAGGGGTATCAGGTCATAATACTTGGCGACAGGGGACATCCCGAAGTGCAGGGGCTCATGAGCTTTGCAGGCAAAGACGTGATAGTTGTTGATTATAACGACCCGCTTCCGAAGATCAGACATAAGATAGGAATCGTGGTGCAGACCACTCAGCCTGTGGATGCGCTGAAAAAATTGTGCGGACGCGTTGTAGAGCAGGCAAAGGAGGTAAAAGTATATAATACAATATGCAATTCAACAGCACTCAGGTTAAAAGAAACTGCAGAAATGGCAAAGGAAGTGGATATTATGGTCGTAGTCGGCGGTAAAAACAGTGCAAACACAACACAGCTTGCTAAATTATGCCGTGCTCTTTCTGTGCCTACTTATCATATTGAGACAGGCTCTGAATTAAAACCTGAGTGGTTTAGGGGTGCAGAAAAGGTAGGCATAACCGCAGGGGCTTCGACCCCTGATTGGATAATCAGAGAAACAGAAAAAAAGATTAAGGGATATAGGAGGATAAAAGGGTGATGGAAATTAAAAACAATGAGATGGAGAAGCTTTACGCTGAAACCTTCCATAGGATAGAGGAAGGTGCGATATTAAAAGGAAGGGTGCTGAGTCTAAAACCTGACGGGGTTGTTATTGATATAGGCTATAAATCAGATGGCTTTATCCCCATAGATGAATTTTCCTCAGAAGAGCTTTCTGAACTCAACGAAGGCAATACATTTGAGGTTTATGTTAAGGGTGGCAAGTATGTCAACGGAATGATCGGCCTCTCCAAGAAAGAGGCGACAAGGATAAAGGCATGGGACATTATAGAGTCTGCCCTTGAGAAAGGCATATCTGTCGAAGGGACAATCTCAGGGAAGACAAAAGGAGGACTGTCCGTAGATATCCTCGGGGTTACAGCATTTTTGCCAGGCTCTCAGATAGACATCAAGACAATTAAGGACATTGACAGCCTGCTTAACAAGCGCATGCTTTTCAAGGTGCTCAAATTAAATAACAAAAGAACTAATGTAATAGTCTCACGCAGGGCTATTCTCGAAGAGGAGAGAGACAAGAAAAAGGTAGAGACGTTGGGGAAACTGAAAGAAAGAGAAATCTTCCGAGGCATAGTAAAGAACATAACAGACTATGGCGTTTTTGTTGACCTTGGCGGAATTGACGGGCTGCTTCACATCTCAGACATATCATGGGGAAGGATAACGCATCCGTCTGAATTCTTTGCAGTGGGAGATGAGATCGATGTTATTGTTCTTAAATATGACGAAGGACAACAGAGAGTTACATTAGGGTATAAGCAGAGGAAGCCGGATCCATGGAGCACGATAGATGAAAAATATCCTGCAGGGAAAAGAATAAAAGGAAAAATTACCAGCATAACAGAATACGGCGCATTTATAGAGATCGAAGAAGGGCTCGAAGGCCTTGTGCATATTTCAGAGATTGACTGGTTTCCAAAGCCAAAACATCCTTCAAAATATCTTTCAATAGGTGAAACAGTAGAAGCAATAATCTTAAAGGTAGACAAGGATGAACGGCGGCTCTCATTGAGCATAAAACAGCTTAAGCCAAGTCCGTGGGAGCTTGTCTCGCAGAGATATGCTATTGGTCAAAAAATTACTGGAAAGGTAAAAAGTATCACTGACTTTGGTGTGTTTGTCGGCCTTCCAGAAGGCGTAGATGGTCTGGTGCACATATCTGATATCTCATGGACAAAGCATATCAAACACCCTTCAGAGATCATAAAAAAAGGACATAAGGTTGATGCTATTGTCCTCAGCATAGAACCTGAGAAAGAAAGAATTGCAATGGGAATAAAACAGCTTGCCTCGGATCCGTGGCTGCAAGATATTCCTGAAAAATTCAGACTTGGAAATGAAGTCAGGTGCAAGGTTCTGAGGCTGACTGATTTCGGGATATTTGTAGAGATAGAAGGCGAGGTCGAGGGTTTGATCTACTCCTCTGAGATTGTGAAAGGAGAAGGGGCCTTTCAGGAAGGCGATACCCTCCTGGCAAGGATAATAAAGATAGACCTCGAAGAAAGAAAGATAGGCCTCAGCATGAAAAATGTCAAAAAGGAATCAGAATGAAAAAGGCATGCCTGGTGCTTACAGGTCTTTTTTTACTGCTGATAGCTCTCAGCGCCATATTCGCCCTGCTCCAGAAAAATATTTCCCTTAAGGATAAAGTGGCTTTGGTGCGTGTTGAAGGCCCGATATTAGATTCCAAAAATATTGTAGACGAGATAAAAGACTATACGAGAGACTCTTCAATAAAAGCGCTCGTAATAAGAGTGGATAGCCCGGGCGGCGCTGTTGCTCCGTCACAGGAGATATACGACGAAGTAAAAAAGGCCGCCTATAAGAAAAAAGTTGTAGTCTCGATGGGTTCTGTTGCAGCTTCGGGAGGCTATTATATCTCTGCGCCGGCAAGCAGGATCATTGCAAATCCGGGTACGCTTACAGGCTCTATTGGTGTTATAATGGAGATCCCAAATATAGAAGGGCTTATGAATAAGATTGGCGTAAAGACAGAAGTGATAAAGAGCGGGAAACACAAGGATATCGCATCCGTATTCAGAAAAATGGAAAAGGAAGAAAAAGAGATACTTCAGGGAGTGCTTGATGATGTGCATACCCAGTTTATAAAGGCAGTATCCGAAGGAAGGAATATGCCTTTTGACAAGGTTAAGGAAATAGCAGACGGTAGGGTATTCACAGGCAAACAGGCATTAGATGCAGGACTTATTGATGAACTCGGCAACCTTGAGGACGCTATAGCCATTGCTTCAAAACTCGCCGGGATAAAAGGAGAACCGCAGGTTGTGACCAAAAAAGAAAGGTTTTCCCTTATAGATATGCTCAGGGGTAGATTTCCTAAAGAGTTGTCTGATGTGTTTCCGTCTGTAAAAATAAAATATATGCTTTCTCCGTAAAATCACTGCTCTTTAAAAGGCAGCGCGTATGGAGACAGAAAAAGGCGTATGCAACAAGAGATAGTAATATACGAAAAAGACAAGAAGAACCTGGAATTTCTGAAAGGCTTTTTCAAAGAGAAAAAGGATTATGTTGCGATATTTGCAAAGGATGAAAAATCACTTCAGAGAGAGGTTCAAAGAAGAACACCGGCAGCTATAGTCCTTGGCAGTCCAGGCTGCATAGAAAAGATGAAGCCTTCAGCAGTGGCAGGATGCCCTGTAATCGCAATGGTATCAGACAATATAATTGAAAGCATGCGCTGTGTCCTGAAATCCGATATCGAATGCTACCTTATCAGTTCTTCCGGCAACGAAGAGTTCGATCGCAAGCTAAAGATGGCTATAAACAAAAAAAAATGGTTAGAAAATATATATAGCGAAAAAAAAGATCTGGAGGCAATAGTAGAGCTTTGCTATCTCGTATCATCAACTCTCGATCCCAAGGAGGTATTGTATTTTGTAGTAAGAAAGATCGCCAGTATCATTGATGTTACGCGGTGTTCTATGCTCAGTATCCCTCTCGATGAAAAAAGATATGCCTATGTTGTTTCCACTTTTGAAGATCCAAGTAAAACAAGCATCAAGCTGGACCTTAAAAAATATCCTGAGATACGAAGGGCCATCAACACCAAAAACATCGTAGTCATAAAAGACGCAGCAAGCGACCCTTTAATGAAAGAGGTAAGGGCTGTCATTGCGCCTCTCGGCATACGTTCTATCTTAGTAATACCTGTTGTATTCAGGAATGCGGTTATCGGCACTTTGTTTCTGAGGACCTCGAGAGCAGGCAATACATTCACTGACAGGGAGATAAGCCTTTGCAATGCCTTCGCAAGCGCCTCTACCAATGCGCTTTATAATTCATTCCTTTTCGAGAAGCTCGAGACAGAAAAGACAAAATTAGAGAAACTCGCTATAACAGATTATCTCACTGGAATATATAACATCCGCTATTTTTACCACAGGCTTGAACAGGAATTCAACAGAGCCCAGCGATATAACACGCCATTAAGCTGCATTATGTTTGATATCGATCATTTCAAGAAAATTAATGACACATACGGCCACAAGGTCGGAGATATAGTATTGCGGGAATTTGCGCAATGCGTTAGAAGACACACAAGAAAGACCGATGTATTTGCAAGATACGGAGGGGAAGAATTCATACTGCTCCTGACACAAACTTCTCACAAAGGGGCTATAGCAGAAGCTGAAAGGTTACGGATGATCATCAAAGATTACAGATTCAGGGCATTGAAAAACAAAAGAGGGATAACAGCCAGTATAGGCATCGCCTTCTATCCTCATAAGAAAATAAAGACTCCGGATAATATTATAACACTTGCTGATAATGCCCTGTTCAGCGCAAAGGCCAACGGCAGAGACAGAATTATGGTATCGCCTGAACTGGACAGATAGTGGATCCATAGTGTGGAGATTATCACTACACATATCAATGCCGACTTCGATTCTCTGGCCTCGATGGTTGCTGCAAAGAAACTCTATCCTGAGGCTGAGATAGTATTCGCAGGTTCTCAGGAAAAGAAACTAAGGGACTTCATAGAGACGTTCCATCCAATTAATATCAAACGCATAAAGGATATCAACCTCTCATCGATTAAACGTCTCATAATAGTTGATACAAAAAATCCTGACAGGATAGGCCAATTTGCTGAGATAACCTCAAAGTCAGGTCTTGATATAAGGATATACGACCACCATCCATTTACAAAGGGTGATCTGCGGGGCAGTGTTGAGGTTACAGAGGAAGTCGGCGCAACCGCAACAATATTTTCAGAGATATTAAAATCAAAAAAGCTTCATCCTACGCCTATCGAGGCTACCATATTATGCTTAGGCATTTATGAAGAGACAGGTTCACTCCTTTTCCCTACAACGACAGAGAGAGATCTTCTTGCCGCTGCATATCTTGTCAAACGCGGTGCGAATCTGAATATTGTTTCTTCTTTCCTTAAACTTGAACTGAGCCGTGAAGAGCTCGGTCTTCTCAATGAGCTTGTTCAGTCCTCCAAAGAGATAATTGTCGGTGGGACAAGGATAAAAATAGCAAAGGCTTCCAGCGATAGTTATATGGGCGATGCCGCACACCTTGCCCACAGGATAATGGATATGGAAGACATAGACGTCCTTTTTGTGCTTCTCAGCATGGAGGGGAAGATACTTGTAGTTGCAAGAAGCCGTGTGCCTGAGCTCAATGTGGCAGATGTTCTCAAAGAGTTCGGAGGAGGAGGACATCCGACAGCCGCTGCTGCTACTGTAAAAGAGGCGTCTCTTGAGATTGTTGAGGAAAAACTTCTGACATTGGTGGGTGAGCATATAAAACCAGGCAAGACCGCATCTGATATCATGACAAGCCCTGTCATCAGCATAAGCTGGGACAATACGATAAAGGATATAGAGACCACAATGACCAAATATGGTGTGACAGTGCTCCCGCTAATGAAAGATGGGAAATATACAGGACTAATATCGAGGGAGATAGTTGAAAAGGCAATCTTTCATGGTTTCGGTAAAAGCAGGGCGCTGGATTTCTGTACAACTGATGCAACAACAGTCAGCCCTGAAACGCCCATCAGAAAAATAGAGGCAATAATGATAGAGCAAAACCAGAGATTTATGCCGGTATTGAAAGGTGATCATATTATAGGCGCAATAACAAGGACGGATCTCCTCAGGACCTTGTATGAGGAATTTCTAAGGCGCAGTCGACTTGAAAAGCCTGAGACAAAGGAAAAACCATCTGTTGGAAGAAATATCGCCTTGCTGCTCAAGGAGAAATTCCCTTCAGACATATATAATCTTCTGCGGCTTGCAGGAGAGGTGGCAGACCAGATGGGAATTAACGCATATCTTGTTGGCGGCTCGGTCAGAGATCTTTTAAGAGGCGAAGAAAATCTTGACATAGATATTGTTGTAGAAGGCGATGGCATTTCATTTGCAAGGTCATTTGGTGAAAAATTTAATGTAAAAATACGGACACATGAAAGATTTGGCACAGCAAAGGTAATTACTGACACATTCCAGCTTGATGTGGCAACTGCAAGGACTGAGTATTATGAGTCTCCCGCATCCTTGCCCACTGTAGAGATGTCATCCATAAAAAAAGACCTCTACAGGAGGGATTTTACGATCAACTCCCTTGCTGTGAAACTGAATCTCAAAGATTTCGGATTGCTTATAGATTTTTTCGGGGGACAGCGGGATCTAAGAGAAAAGACTATAAGGGTGATACATAACCTGAGTTTTATAGAAGATCCGACAAGGGCGTTCAGGGCCATAAGGTTCTCTGAGAGGTTCGGATTCAAGCTGAGCAAACACACAGAGAACCTTATAAAATCGAGCATAAAACTGGAAATGTTCAGCAGGCTTTCCGGGGCAAGGCTGTACGAGGAGCTTCTACTTTCATTCAGTGAGACAGAGCCTGTGAAGACGCTGAAGAGACTTTCAGAATTTGGTCTTCTCAGAGTGATACATCCGAACCTCCTATTTAATAATGAACTTGAATCAACTTTACAGGCAATGTTTGAAACGCTTGCATGGTTCAATCTTCTCTTCCTCGAAGAAAGACCTGACAGAGGAGTGCTCTATCTGATGGCGCTGCTTTCAGGTATCAAAGATGAAGGGATAAATGCTGCCCTTGACAGACTCGCAACCCCGCCAATGGTAAGTGAAACTATTGTAAAAGGTATGTCCAAGGCAAAAGAGATACTGAATAAGCTCCCACTGGCAGATCCGGTCGAGCTGTATCACCTGCTTAAGGGCATTGGGCTTGAGACGCTTTTGTTCTCGATGGCTTCTACCAGAGATAAGCAAAAACAGAAGTCCATATCTCAGTATCTGATAGAATTGAGAAAAATAAAACCAATACTAAAAGGCTTAGATCTAAAAAGAATAGGGATTCAGCCGGGACCTGTATACTCAAAAATATTGGAAAAACTTCTCGACGAGAAGATAAGTGGGAAGTTAAAAACAAAAGAAGAAGAAGAAAAATTCATACAGGAAAAATTTAGCGGCCGCTCATGAGGTTATGAGCAAATGAAGATATGTGCATCTTGCAAAAAAGAAGTCGAGATTGATCACCACTTTTCAAGGAAAGCCATTTGTCCCATGTGTAGTGGTGATTTGCATGCATGCCTGAACTGCAGATTCTATTCTGAGAAATCCCATAACAAGTGCCTTGAACCAAAGGCAGAGTTTCAGAGGTCAAGGGACAAGGCAAATTTCTGCGACTACTTTATATTCAGGGAAACCTCAGACCTCACCTCTGCTGACAGAGCGACAGAAGAGGCCAGAAAAAGATTAGAAAATTTGTTCAAGAAATGAAAGGGGCAGTTTCATGCTGCCCCAAAAGATTATAAAGTATGGTACAACTCTATTTTATTGCATCTTTTAGCGCTTTTCCTGCCTTGAATTTTGGCACCTTTGCAGCAGGAATACTGATTATTTGCCCTGTCTTAGGATTACGTCCTTTCCTCGCTTTACGCCTTCCTGTTGAAAATGTCCCGAATCCCACAAGAGTTACCTTCTGCCCCCTTTTTAGGGTTGATTTAACTGCATTCAGGGTTGCATCGAGCGCCTTTGATGCATCTGATTTGCTAATCCCTGCGCCTGAAGCTATCTTCTCGATCAGCTCAGCCTTTGTCATTAATTTTTCCCCCCCTCATTAAAAAGATATACTGAATAACTGTAATAACACTATCAAGAAGAATGCCTTTTGTCAAGATGAAAATAAAGCAATTTCAAGGAATGCCCGTAGCTATAAATCCATTATCTTTTTCCTGATAACTAACAACTCAAAGGCCAATGATGCTGCGCCAATAAGGGTATTGATATAGGTAACATTTGCATCAAGAACCGAAGCATTCCCGTTATCGGCATACAGGATTGCTATCGCCCGTTCCCTTATATTTAACGGGATTGTCAGACTGTCCTGGGGGGTGCCTGAGAGGATTTTTATAAGTTCATTATTGCCCGGTATTTTCAGGACAGGACCTCTATAGTAAGTCTTTCTGGCAAGCACGTCGCTGAATATGGATTCACCCGAAGCGGATAGTTTGATCTCGCTCCCTGCAATATTTATGCCCTTTGATCTCCAGCCTGCAATGCTGTTCCCCTTGACAAGGAATAAAGCAACTCTCTTGGCAACCTTCTGCGACTCGTTTATCAGGAGTCCTGCAATCTCTTCTTTGTCTTTTACATCAGCAAATGCCTCTTTTACTTTTTTTATCTCTTCAGAACTTGATGCGGCAATCTGTTTCTCATCTTCTTCAAGTCGGTCGAATATACTTATATATCTGAGGTCCCTCTTTAGCCCGTAGTACTTTTCAAGGGCGTACAAAATCCTCAGTTCTGAGGCAGCATAAGGAATGATGTCATAACCGCTTGCAAAACGAAATTCGTCAACCATATTGATATCCTTTGGATCGAGCATTGCCACATGAAGCCTGTTCTTCTCCTTTTTAAAAGGTATTGCCTTGTATTTTCCTGCCATTTCTTTGCCTATGGATGCAATTGTCTCTTCGTCTATGTTGACTAGCTGGGAAGACCCTACTACCTGGAGCTTGAAAAATCGGCTCAGGAATTTTGTGAACTCATCCTCTGTAAGAATGCCGAGTTCGACAAGGTTTGTGCCTATCCTTCCTCCGAAGATAACCTGCCTCTCAAGGGCAAGCTTGAGATGTTCTTTTGTAATAAGACCTTCTTTTACCAGAGCCTCACCAAGTTTCATAGGACTATTTTATACCATATTTTGATAATCTGTGTCTGAATGACCTGAAAGAAAGATTCAGCAGCCTGGCAGCTTCTGTCTTATTGCCATTGGCAATCTTCAGCGCATTTATCAGATAGTTCCTCTCGATATTTTCAATGATTTTATCTAAGTCTGCCCCTTCTCTCGTCATCTCAGGAATATTTTTCATCTCGTCTGAAAGTCTTATCATTTCCTGAGGTATGTCCTCGATTGTTATTTCTTCCTTATCTATCAGCAAAACCATCCTCTCTATGAGATTTTCGAGTTCCCTTACATTTCCTCTCCATTGATAATTCACAAAAAGTCTCATTACCTCAGGGGAGAGAACTCTTTTTGAGCTTGAAAATTTTGCAAGAAACTGCTCTGCGAGCAACGGGATATCTTCTTTCCTTTCCCTCAGGGGAGGGATATGAAGCGGCACCACATTCAGCCTGTAGAATAGGTCCTCTCTGAATCTGCCTGAAGCAACCTCTTCTTTAATATCCTTATTTGTTGCAGAGATGATTCTGACGTCAACCCTGATATCAGTTGTGCCGCCAACCCGCCTGAAAGTGTTGTTTTCGAGGACTCTCAACAGTTTAGCCTGCAGATTTATAGGCATTTCACAGATCTCATCAAGGAAAATACTTCCGTCATCTGCTATCTCAAACATTCCCTGCTTGTTATAGACAGCCCCTGTGAATGCACCCTTCATGTGCCCGAATAGTTCACTTTCCAGAAGTCCCTCAGGAAGCGAGGCACAATTTATAGCTACAAGATTTTTTCCTTTGCGGGAACTGAGATTATGCACGGTTGTAGCAACAAGTTCCTTGCCTGTGCCGCTTTCACCTGTTATTATGACATTGGAATTGCTCTGAGCTATCTTTGGTAATATGTTTAAAAGTTCCTGCATCTTTTTGCTTTTCCAGAATATATTGCCGAGCTCGTATGTTGTCTTTATCTTTTCCCTGAGGATTGAGACCTCTTCGCTGAGTTTGCGCTTTTCAAGCGCTTTTTTGACCACAAGCCGGATCTCATCAATCTTAAAAGGCTTGTGTATATAATCATATGCTCCCGCCTGCATCGCCTCTATCGCCGATTCTGTTGTGCCGAATGCTGTTATCATTATTACCAATGTAGACGGTGAGATATCTTTGACCTTTCTGAGCACCTCAAAACCATCCATTTTGGGCATTTTTATATCTGTGATTACCATATCGAATATATCTTTATTCAGCAGGCCAATGCTGTCAACACTATCAGCGGCAACAGTAACATCATAGCCCTCTCCCTCAAGAAGGATGCGCAGCACCTCACGCATGCTCTTCTCATCTTCAACTATCAGTATTTTTCCTTTACTCTGATCTTCCATTGCTCTGTGGCAACAAAACCTTAAAGGATGTGTCTGAATTTGGTTTACTCATAACTTTTATGCTCCCCCTATGTTCTTCTATTAATCTGTATGCTATTGCAAGGCCAAGTCCTGTGCCTTCCTCTTTGGTTGTAAAAAACGGATAAAATATTTTTCCAAGATTGCTCTCTTGGATTCCAACGCCTGTATCACGGAAAATTATCTCAATAAAACCGTTTCCCTTTTTAGTGCTAACCAAAAGTTCTCCTCCTGATGGCATTGCCTCTATAGCATTCATACCCAGGTTCCAGAAGACCTGTTGTAATTTCTGGCGGTCAGCATCTATATAAAGCGGTCTGTCGATGTCTTTCCTGATAGTGATAGAATCCCTTGCATCAGTTGTATTGCTGAGAAGTTCAAGTGCATCTTCAAGCATGAGGCTGAGATCGAATTTGCTGAACTCAACAGGTTTTGGCCTTGAATATGTAAGAAAATCCGTGATCACTTTATCAAGCCGATCAATCTCTTTCAAGACAATTTCTGTAAGCTTTTCCTTGTGTTCAAAGGCGACTCTGCCTTCCTTCAGCATCTCGAGAAAACCTTTTATGGATGCAATAGGGTTTCTTATCTCATGGGCTATATTCGCGGAAAGCTCTCCGATAGTTGCCCACTGTTCTTGCTGTTTTATCTCTACCTCCATCATTTTAACATGTGTGAGGTCTTGGAATATCCCGATAAAGCCTGTATTCCTTCCTGAAATATCCCTCAAGGATGAAACAGTCATTCCTATAATTCTTTCCCCTGTTTCTTGGTGTTTTATTATCCCTTCTGCCCTTTTTATATCAGTCAAATTCTCAAGAAAAGGGAATATCCCGCTTATCTTCTGCTCCATTGCAGTCTCTTTTCCAATCCCTGTGATATTCTCTGCAGACTTATTGAATATTAATATGCGGCCATCATTGTCTGTGGTGAATATGCCGCTTGGAATATTTTCAATGAGTTCTTTATTGAACAGCGCAAGTTCTTTAAGATTACTGTCAGTCTGTTCAAGCGCCTTGGCAGTTTTTTCAAGCCTTGAAGAAAGGTAGCCGCTGAGGAATGCTACAATATAAAAGGCTGATATATGCGCAAAGATATTATAGAAAAAATCTCTCGCTGTTAATAAAGAGGCATACTCTAAAGGGATGCGCTTGTAGTACTGAAGCCCGATTATCACCGCGTAGAGGATGCTGTTAAATGTTGACATCACATATCCTGCTGTCCGGTTCAGCACTGTGCTGGCTGACATCACTATCAGCGGGATTATGAATGAGAACCAGCTTTCAATGCCTCCTGTAAGATATATAAGTATGTTTGCGGCTATTGCGTCTATAAAAAGCTGGGCATAGGCAAAGAGATTGTGCCTGTGACGTGTCCTGTCCAACAAAAGAGAATAAAAAATGGTAAGGCTATATAGCCCTATTATCAGATTTAAGGTGGCGCGAGGCCGAAGAAAGCTGCTGTATCTTATCTGAAGGAGAACAAAGGACCCGAGAAGGAGTGTTACGAAGATAACTCTTACAGTTGCGAGAACTCTTAATTTTTTACCTATGACATTGTCTGTCATGAGCATTCAGCTAATAATTGGCAACCTATAGCTAACAGCCTCCTTTATTTTATGAGAGTGATGAGTTTGAATATCGGTAAATACATTGCTATTACTATAAAGCCCACCGAACCGCCGAGAAAAACCATAAGCATGGGTTCCATCATGGCTGTGAGGTTTCCAACTGCTGCATCAACCTCATCATCATAGAAATCAGCTATCTTGCTAAGCATTGAATCCAACGCTCCCGTGGATTCACCAACTGATATCATATGAGTAACCATCAAGGGAAATACCTTTGTTTTTGATAAAGGCTCTCCGAGGGTTTTTCCGCTGGTAACTCCTTTCCTGACCTCCATGATTGCATATTCGACTACTTTATTCCCTGAGGTTTTTGCTGTTATCTCAAGGCCGTCCAGTATCGGAACGCCACTGCTTATAAGCGTTCCAAGCGTCCTTGTGAATTTGGCAACAGCCACTTTGTTAATAAGAACGCCGAATATGGGCAGCTTTAATAGTATCCTGTCTATTACTGCCTTTCCCTTTTCTGTTCGCCGGAATTGTTTCAAAGAGACAACAAGAGCTATTATTGCGCCCAATACCATAACGCCCCCGATACCGCCTAAAAAATTGCTCATTTTAACAATAATCTGTGTGGGCAATGGAAGCGTTCCGCCAAGCTGAGCAAACATCTTTGAAAATGTGGGGACAACAAATATCATTATGACCGTTATTGCGCCAATCGCCACAGTAGAAACAACTATCGGATAGACCATTGCTGACTTAACCTTTTTCTTCAGTTTCATTGATTTTTCTATATATGCCGCGAGTCTGTTGAGAATCGTATCAAGGATACCGCCTGCCTCGCCTGCCGCAACCATGTTTGCGTACAGCTCAGAGAATATTCTGGGATGTTTTTTTAGCGCATCGGCATATGTGGAGCCTGCCTCAACATCATCTTTTATCTGAATCAAGACTTTTGCGAGAGCCTTGTTTTCTACCTGAGATGAAAGGATATCCAATGCTTGAACCAGCGGCAGCCCTGCATCTATCATTGTGGAGAACTGTCTTGTGAATACAACAATATCTTTGTCACTGACCTTTCCACCACCCAGCGCAAATAGTTTTTTTTCTGTTTTTTTTTCGGCAATCAGCGTAGGAGTTATATTCTTCTTCCGAAGCTGACTTACAACCTCGTCTCTTGTGCCAGCAGTAATTTCACCTGACTCTATAGTACCCTTTGCAGTCTTACCTGACCACTGGAATACTACTGCCATTTCTTACCCCCTTCCTTTTCCAGCCGTTGCTGTTGTTTTTTGAAGTATTGTTATTAACTCGTCCGGCACACTTGAGTGCCCCAACGCATCCTCATATGATATAAGTCCCTTCGTATATAATTCATAGAGGGACTGGTTCATGGTCTGCATGCCGAATTTTGTCTGGCCTGTCTGCATCATGGAATATATCTGATGAATCTTGTCTTCTCTTATGAGATTTCGTATCGCAGCATTAGGCACCATAAGCTCTATTGCCAGCACCCTTCCCTGTCCTGACTTTTTTGCTATAAGCTGTTGGGCGAGTATACCTTCAAGAACAAAAGAAAGCTGCACCCTTATCTGCTCCTGCTGATGCGGTGGGAATACATCAATGACACGGTTTATTGTTTGAACAGCAGAATTTGTGTGAAGTGTAGCAAGTGTCAGGTGGCCTGTTTCTGAGACAGTGAGGGCTGCCTCTATTGTCTCCAGGTCACGCATCTCACCGATAAGCGCCACATCAGGGTCCTGCCTTAGGATATACCTAAGCGCCGCCTTGAACGATACGGTATCAGCGCCAACTTCTCTCTGGTTAATAAGGCTTTTCTTATGGGGATGAAGATATTCTATTGGATCTTCCACTGTTATTATATGATCCTGCCGTTCTGAATTTATCCTGTCAACCATCGCGGCAAGAGTTGTAGATTTTCCGCTTCCTGTAGGCCCTGTTACAAGTATAAGGCCACGGGGCTTTTTTACAAGGTCATTGACAATTTCAGGTAAGCCAAGTTCTTGAAACGTCCTGATTTGAAACGGTATTGTCCTGAATGCGCCAGCGACCGCACCCCTCTGCATAAATATATTCGCCCTGAATCTGCTCAGGCCTTTAACTCCGAATGAAAGATCAAGTTCATTGTTTTCCTCAAACTTATGTTTCTGGGCGTCCGTAAGGATGCTGTAGCAGAGAGTTTTTGTATCAGCAGGCGCCAGATGAGGATGATCCAATGGAATAAGCTTGCCGTCAATTCTGATACGGGGCGGAGTTCCTGTGGTTACATGCAGGTCAGACGCCCCTTTTTCTATCATTATCTTCAATAAGTCATACAGCGTTGCCATGTCACCTCCATATCTCGTATTTCATTGCCTGTATTTCAATCGCCAACCGTAACCCTCAATACCTCTTCTATAGTAGTAACCCCTTCTCTTGCCTTTGTAAGGCCGCTCATCCTCAATGACTTCATGCCGGACCGTATAGCAGCCTTCTTTACCTCATCTGTTGAGGCGCCCTCAAGAATAAGTTGTCGAATCTCATCATTGGTAATCATTACTTCATAGAAAGCTATTCTTCCCTTGTAGCCTGAGTTATTACATATAGAGCATCCCTTGCCTCTGTAACATTTTACACTCTTTACCTCTTCTTCTGAAAATCCTAAATTTATCAATGTTGGCGCCGGAATTTTTTCTTCTTCCTTCTCGCATTGATGGCATATCTTTCTGGCAAGTCGTTGTGCCATTATAAGTATAACAGATGATGATACCAAAAATGGCTCGATCCCCATATTCAGAAGTCTGCTGATGCTGCTCGGGGCGTCATTTGTGTGCAATGTGCTGAGAACAAGATGTCCTGTCAGCGCTGCCTTTACAGCGATCTCCGCTGTCTCAAAATCACGAATCTCACCGACCAGTATTATATCAGGGCTTTGCCTTAAAAACGCCCTTAGCGCAGCTGCAAATGTGAGCCCTATCTCCTCTTTCATCTGCACCTGATTTATACCAAGAAAATTATATTCAATAGGATCTTCAGCGGTCATTATGTTTATATCTGGCTTATTGAGATAGTTTAATGCGGAGTACAGCGTTGTTGTTTTACCGCTTCCTGTAGGCCCTGTTACAAGGATCATTCCATAAGGCTTCTGCAATGCCTCCAAAAATTTTCGCAATGCATCTTCTTCAAATCCGAGTTTTGTGAGGTCGACCTGCAAAGAGGCCTTATCAAGAATTCTGAGAACTGTTTTTTCGCCAAAAAGACATGGAAGCACAGAAACACGAAAATCAACTTCTTTCTTTCTTCCAAATCTCAGCTTTATTCTTCCATCCTGTGGAAGGCGTCTCTCAGCAATGTCAAGGTTGGACATTATCTTGAGACGGGATGTAATAGAGTGTTTAATCCTTAATGGAAGACTCATTGCAAGTTGAAGCACGCCATCAAGCCTGTATCTCACTCTCAGAGAGTTCTCATAAGGTTCGATATGAACATCGCTTGCACCGATTTTGATCGCATTTATGAGTATCCCGTTAACAAGCTTTACGATTGGTTCCTCAACCTCTGATTTTCCGGCAACAAAATCCTCGTCAGCAATATGTTCAACACCATCAAGCGCATCACCTACGACCTTATCGAATTCATCAACATCCACCGTAGGTCCTTCTTCAAATGACATCTCTCCTTCGCCTTCAAGCTCAGAGTCTGACAGCGTATAGTCTTTCGCCTCAAACCGCGTAGCGCCACTAGTCGCCTGCGCCTGTGGTTTTGCAGCCATAAGCCCTTCGCCCTTGCCGCCATAGTACATGCTCATAGCGCTTATAATTGCAGACTCTGCTGCAATCACCACTTCAACATTATATCCCGTCATGAATTTAATATCGTCTATCGCAAA